>NZ_WQGG01000002.1:0-373546 GCF_013034565.1 Ruegeria sp. HKCCA5491 | reverse complement strand
CCGCTTTCACGAAAGGCCGCATATATCGACGCGACAGTACGCGCGTTTGGTCCGCAATTGGGTGTCGGCGATTGGTTTGGAGCCAAACGGTTAACGCCCCCGAGCATTTGTTTTGACCATCCCCCCCCAGCCAGCACCTCCCCGGTGGGGGGCGGTCCAGAATGAAATGCGGTCTCAGCCATTCCTGACTCGTTCAACAAAGTCGGACACGGACTCTCCACGCTCAGCGGCGTGCACCATCCCAAACACCAGTTCGACCAGATCGCGTAGCTGGGCAGGAGTGGGCGGCGGATCGACAAACTCTCTGAAAGGAAGTGAAACCGCTGACGTAACGCCTTGAATTTTCAGCCCAGCGCCAAAAAAAGACCGCCCTCTCGGGGGCGGTTTTTTGCTGCGCGGAAGAGGTGGGATTCGAACCCACGGAGGACTTTCACCCTCGCTGGTTTTCAAGACCAGTGCATTCGACCACTCTGCCACTCTTCCTTTCAGCGCGCGACGGAACGAATCGGACACAGATTACGCAGTCAACGTGTTCCATGTCCTGTTCCATGCGGTTTATTAGTGGTAAATAAATCAAATGCTTACAAGCGACTTTCAACGCTTTTCAAGACCGCCGCATTCGACCACTCTGCCACCTCCCCGCGTGACGCTGGGTCTAAGGCGAACCGAAACCGGTGGCAAGACCAAATAGGGAAATCTTGCCGAAGCGGTTGCAGCGGCCTTTCCATGACACTTTGTGCAGGTTATGATCTAATCGAAAGACCGTAACAGGCCGGCAATTCAGAACCGGCAATCGGCGGGGCTCGGGAAACGAGGCCCCTTCAGGCAAGGGATGACAAAATGAATCGAGCGACCCAGACACGCGCAAAACCGCGAGCGTTGGCGGTTCTGGCCGTGTTTTCCGCAACCCTCGCAGGTTGTGATGAGACACTTTCCCCTGACAACGCGTCATCCGAAGCGGCCACAGAAAGCCTTCAGGATGACAACAAGGTCGAACTGTTCCCGGACGCCACCGGAAATCCCCGCGACGATGTCGAAGCGCCCGAGGTCTTCGAAGTTACCGAGGCTGGATTGTGGGATGGGCGCCCATCGTTGGGTGGAGTTTGGGTGGCTCACCCGGACGTCACACAGCCCGAACGGGTGCGGATCAAGAACGCCAGCAACAACAAGACCGTAACCGGCGCGCTGTTCCGTCGGGAAAGAAACCTGCCGGGGCCGGCCTTGCAGCTTTCTTCGGCCGCTGCTGCGGAATTGGGCATTCTGGCAGGGTCCCCGACCAAGGTTCAGGTCGTTGCGCTGCGCCGTAAACCTGCGGAACCCCCGAAACCCGAGCCTGAAGATACTCCGACGGACGCGGGCGAAGACGCCCCTGCACCACAGGATGACGATACTCAGTCCGCATCCGTAGACACGGCAGAGGACGGCGCAGAAAAGCCCGCCAAGCGGAAATGGTGGCAAAAGAAAGAAACCGCCGCAGTCGCGGCTGGTGCAGCAGGCGCAGCTGCGGTCGCGGCAGACGCGGCCACAGACACAGCTACGGAAGCCGCAGAGGAAACAATTGAAGCTGCCGCCGAAGCCGCGCCAACCGCGACACTGAGCGATCCAGAGGTGACCCCGCCCAGCGATCAACCTGCAAAGCGAAAATGGTGGCAGAAGAAACCTGCAGACGAAATCACGGAAACGCCGCTTGATCCGATCGCAGGCGCCGCGGCCGCGATCGACGCCTCGGAACCTACACCTGCAAGTGCGGCAAGCCAGCCGGAACAGTCTTCTGGCCCATTGTCCAAACCTTATGTTCAGGTCGGGACATTCGGCGTTGAAGCCAACGCCAAAAGCGCCGCTGACAAGATACGCCGCAACGGGCTGCCTGCCGAAGTGCGCGAGCTAGCAACCGACGATGATTCTGTCTGGAGGGTTCTTGTAGGCCCCGCCTCAACCCGTGGAGAGCGCACCGCCCTTCAAAGCGACGTAAAGGACCTAGGCTTCTCGGATGCCTTCCTGGTCAAGAACTGAAACAAGGGAGGCCCTGATGCTGACCTCATTGCGATCTTCTGTTTTGTCCCTGGGGCTGGCGCTGTTTGCCCTGCCTGCCCAGGCCTTCGATACAACGGCCCGCGCAGCATATGTGATCGACCAGACAACAGGCACGGTACTGCTGTCCAAAGACGCAGATCAGCCGCTGCCACCGGCGTCGATGTCGAAACTGATGACCTTGTATGTCGCGTTCGAAGCACTGCGGGATGGCCGCCTGACGCTGGACGAAGAACTGCCCGTTTCGGAACACGCGATGAGTTATGGCGGCTCGACCATGTTCCTAAATACGCAGGACCGGGTCCGGGTCGAGGATTTGTTGCGGGGCATAATCGTGTTGTCCGGCAATGACGCCTGCGTGGTGATTGCCGAGGCACTCAGCCCGGATGGAACCGAAGCCGGGTTCGCACGCTATATGACGCAGCGCGCCGAGCAGATGGGGATGAACAGCTCGAACTTCGCCAACTCAAACGGCTGGCCTGCGGCTGGGCACATGATGTCCGTGCATGATTTGGCGGTTCTTGCGGACCGACTGATCACCGATTTCCCCGAATACTATCCCCTGTTCGCCGAGGAAGAGTTTGAATTTGACGGTCGCGCGCCGTCGAACTCGCGCAACCGCAATCCCCTGCTCAAACTGGGAATTGGGGCAGACGGGTTAAAGACCGGCCACACGCAGGAAGCGGGATACGGCCTTGTCGGTTCAGCCAAACAGGGCGACCGCAGGGTGATCTTTGTCCTATCCGGTCTCGACAGCACTGCCCGCCGCGCAGAGGAGGCTGAGGCCGTGGTTAACTGGTCGTTTCGCAATTTTGTCGAGAGGACAATTGCCAACTCCGAAGCGCCGATAGCCGAAGCCAAAGTTTGGATGGGTGCGGAAAAGACGGTTGGATTGGTTCCCGAAGGTGATCTGACTATTCTCCTTCCGGTTTTGGGCGACAAGGATGTAAAGGCCGAAGTGGTCTATGACGGGCCCGTCGATGCATCGAGTGAGCCGATCAAAAAGGGTCAGAAGCTGGCCGAACTGGTCATCAAGCCCGAGGGTCTTCCGGAAATTCGCCGCCCTCTGGTGGCCGCGAATGATGTTGCGACCGGCGGGTTTGTTGTTCGGATGATGACCGTAGGCAGCATCGTGTTAACTGACGTTATCGGCAATCCGTTGGACGCCCTGTGACAAGCACCGGGTTGTTCCTAACCTTCGAAGGTATTGACGGATCGGGTAAGTCATCGCAAGCACGCTTGCTGACCGATCACCTGCGCGGCATGGGTCACGACGTTGTCCTGACCCGCGAACCCGGCGGGTCTGCCGGGGCTGAAGAAATTCGCCGCCTTGTGCTTGAGGGCGACCCCGATCGGTGGTCCGCTGAAACGGAAATTTTGCTGTTCACCGCTGCGCGCCGCGACCACTTGGAACGTACGATCGAACCCGCTTTGGCCGCTGGCAAAGTGGTGATATGTGATCGCTTTGCCGACAGCACCCGCATGTATCAGGGCCTTTCTCGCGGTGACCTGCGCGGATTGGTGGATCAGTTGCACAATCTGATGATTGGTCGTGAACCTGATCTGACCCTTCTGATCGACATGGACCCCCAGACCGGTCTGAACCGGGCAAAGGGGCGTCAGGGAACAGAAGAAAGGTTCGAAGATTTCGGCCTTGACCTGCAACTCAAGATGAGAGCCGGATTTCTTGCCCTTGCCGATGAGTTTTCTGAACGATTTCGCGTGATCGACGGCAATCGGGACATGGACAGAGTCGCCAGCGATGTGACAGGTATCGTTAAGCAGGCTTTGCGGTAAACTATTGATGAGCGACGAAACCCCGCCCCCGGATCAGGCACCCGGTGCCCCACACCCGCGCGAAACCCGGCAGCTTTTCGGGCAGGCCGAGGCCGAAAGCGCCTTTCTGACGGCCTACAATTCGGAACGCCTGCACCATGGTTGGTTGCTGACCGGCCCTCGCGGAGTGGGAAAATCGACGTTGGCGTGGCGCATCGCACGGTTCTTGCTGGCGACACCTCCAGCCGAAGAGGATGGCCTTTTCGGAGCGCCCCCACAACCTGAAACGCTGGATATTGACGAGGATCACCCGGTCTCTCATCGCATTCTGGCCGGGGCTGAGCCTGGACTTGCCTCGGTCACCCGGTCCGAGAACGACCGCGGCAGGATGCGAAACGAAATCGTGGTCGAAGATATCCGTAAGCTGGGCAAGTTCTTCGGACTTTCTTCAGCCGACGGTGGGCGGCGCGTTGTCATCGTGGACTCTGCGGATGAGATGAATGTCAGCGCAGCCAATGCCCTTCTGAAAATGCTCGAAGAGCCCCCTGCCCGCACCACACTTTTGTTGGTCTCGCACCAACCATCGCGGCTGTTGCCTACAATCCGGTCGCGGTGCCGAACGCTCAGGCTGTCACCGCTAGGCACCGAAGATATGATGACGGCTTTGGCACAAACCGGGGCCGAGCCGCCAAGCAACCCGGATCATCTGGCCGCTCTCGCCGCTGGTTCTGTGGGCAGTGCCGTTCGCCTGATCAACCTGAGTGGCCTGGACATTTACGCAGAACTCATCGCCAATTTGGGCACGATTCCAAGAATGGACCGTCAGCGTGCCTTGGCCTTGGCCGAGGCCGCAGCCCAACGCGGCGCGGCCGAGCGTTTTGAGCTGTTGCTGACTTTGATAGACATTGCTTTGTCTCGGCTTGCCCTGACGGGTGCAACTGGTGCCCCCCCTATGCCAGAGGCCGCGCCGGGCGAGGCGGAAGTCCTGTCACGCCTGTCCGCGTCCCCACATATGGCGCGTCAATGGGCGGATACCGCAGCCCTGATCACGGCCCGCACGCGACATGGTCAAGCGGTGAACCTTGACCCTGCCGCGCTGGTCCTAGATACGGTGTTCAAGATACAGGAAACCGCCGGTCAGAGCAGATGAGCGATACGCCCCAAATCACAGATAGCCATTGTCATCTGGACTTCCCTGATTTCGATGGCCAGTTGGACGAAATCGTGGCCCGCGCAGCCGAAGCAGGCGTGACGCGGATGGTCACAATCTGTACCCGTTTGCGCAATGAACCCACCATCCGCGCGATCGCAGAAGCACATGCTCCGGTCTTTTTCGCCGCTGGTACGCACCCCATGAGCGCCGCGGATGAACCGATAGCTACCGTTGATGAACTGGTGCAACTGTCCCGGCACCCCAAATTCGTGGGCATTGGGGAGACCGGGCTGGACTATCACTACACCGCTGACAGTGCCGAAGTACAAAAGCAATCTCTGCGTATCCACATCGAAGCCGCGCAGCGAACAGGCTTGCCGCTGATCATCCACGCCCGCGCGGCTGACGATGATATGGCGAGGATTCTAAGCGAAGAATATCGCAACGCGCCCTATTCCTGCGTGATGCACTGCTTTTCATCATCGGCGGAACTGGCCAAGGCCGCATTGGGTCTGGGATTTTACCTTTCCATGTCCGGCATCGCTGCATTCCCCAAAAGCCAGGACCTTCGGGACATATTCGCCAGCGCCCCGGTCGATCGCATCCTTGTCGAGACCGATGCGCCTTATCTGGCGCCACCTCCATTCCGCGGCAAGCGTAACGAACCCGCTTATACGGCCCATACCGCCCGAAAAGGGGCTGAAGTTTTCGGGATGGGGTACTCGGAATTCGCGGCACAGACGCAAGCAAATTTTGACCGGCTGTTCACAAAGGCCGCAACTTACAAGGCGGCTGCATGACGGAACTGCGCTGTACGATCCTTGGCTGCGGGTCTTCTGGCGGCGTCCCGCGACTGGGCGGTCACTGGGGCGCATGTGACCCCGACAATCCGCGCAACATCCGTCGCCGCTGCTCGATGCTGGTTGAACGCGACGGACCCAAAGGGACGACTTCGGTTCTGATCGACACGACCCCCGATATGCGCAGTCAGTTGCTGGATACAGGCACGGGCCGTCTGGACGGAGTGGTCTACACCCATTCCCACGCTGACCACGTGCACGGCATCGACGACCTGCGCATGATCGTTTTCAACATGCGCGAGCGTGTCCCTGTTTGGGCTGACGGCGATACTCAGAACGATCTGCTGGGTCGCTTCGGATATGCCTTTATTCAGCCCGAAAATTCGCCGTACCCGCCCATTCTCGACCTGAAAACCATTGATGGCCCGTTCGAGGTTACAGGCCCCGGCGGTCCGATCCCCTTTCATCCGTTCAAAGTGAACCATGGGTCGATTGACGCTTTAGGCTTTCGAATGGGCAATCTTGTCTACCTGCCCGACGTAGCCGAGATTTACGACGATGCGTGGACAATGTTGGAAGGGCTGGACTGTCTCATTATCGACGCGTTGCGCCGGTCTCCGCATCCTACCCACGCACATCTGGAAAAAACGCTGGGCTGGATTGAAAAGTTGCAACCCAAGAAGGCCGTCCTAACCAACATGCATATCGACCTGGATTATGCCACAGTCGATGCGGAAACTGCGGATCACATCGCACCAGCCTATGACGGCATGGTGATACATCAGGCGCTGTAAGGCCCTGACGACTTGCTCTGCCATATCCTCGCCCCGGTTGGCGACCCCGGTGGAGCCTTAGATGCTGCAATCCCTGATCAACGTCATCCTTCCGGTATTTCTGGTTATCGGGGCTGGCTATGCGTCGACCCGGCTTGGGTATTTCAAAGAGGTCCATGTCGACGGGCTGATGAAGTTCACCCAAGGGTTTGCAATCCCTTGCCTGCTGTTTCTGGCCATTTCCAATCTTGACCTTAGCGCCAGTTTCGATCCGCGTCTGCTGGCCAGTTTCTATACGGCGGCCGCGCTGTGTTTCTGCGCTGGGTTGTTCGGCGCGCGGCTGATATTCAACAGGGATTGGGAAGACTGTGTCGCCATCGGGTTTTGCTGTCTATTTTCGAATTCAGTTCTACTGGGCCTGCCAATTACCGAGCGCGCTTATGGCCCCGAAAACCTGACCGGAAACTACGCGATTATCGCGTTTCACTCGCCTTTTTGCTATTGCGTGGGCATCACGGTGATGGAGTTCGTCCGCAATCGCGGGCACGGTGGAACGCGTATGGTGCGCTCGGTTCTGTCGGCGATGTTCCGAAACGCTCTGATCTTAGGGATCGCGTTGGGCTTTGCCGTCAACCTGTCCGGGATCCAGGTTCCTGCCGTTGTGGATGAAGCCCTTGGCCTTGTGACCCGCGCCGCCCTTCCAGGGGCGCTGTTCGCGTTGGGCGGGGTTCTGGTCAAGTACAAGCCCGAAGGCGACCTCCGCACGATTGCCTTTGTGTGCGGCGTGTCGCTGATGCTGCACCCCAGTCTTGTCTGGCTATTCGGCTCTACCGTCGGTTTACCACAGGACTTGTTTCGATCGGGCGTTCTGAACGCGGCAATGGCGCCCGGGTTCAATGCCTACATCTTTGCCAACATGTATGGGCGGGCCAAAAGAGTCGCCGCGTCGTCGGTTTTGGTTGGAACCGGGGCGTCTATACTTACGGTCTGGTTCTGGCTCATGTTGTTGGGCTAACTCTATCCAAATGCATGTTGACTTTGCCCCGGTACAACACACCTTTCGATAACTCAAAACGGGAAGGCCCTCATGCCCTACGCCCTTATCGTCGCTCATGGTCAGCCCTCTGATCCAGATCCCGCTGAAGCCGCGCTTGCCCGATACGCGACCGAGGTAAACGGGATGTGCGACGGCGTTACGGTGACGTCAGCGACTTTGGCGGCACCCGGCGCGCTTGAGGTGAAACTACAGGACTTGCCCGATGACACAGTGGTTTTTCCGCTGTTCATGGCGAAAGGGTGGTTTGTCACAAGCGCCCTGCCCAAACGTCTTGGGGCACAGCCGCTGCGCGTTCTTGACCCTTTAGGTACCGACGCCATCCTGCCTTCGCTGATTGCAGACACACTAGGCGACGCGGTTACGGATTTAAAATGGGTGTCCTCAACCACCGATATCGTATTGGCCGCGCATGGCTCTGGGCGCAGCCGCAACCCGTCCAAAATTGCCCGAGATTTCGCCAATAAGCTCGAGGAATTGACAGATTTTCGCTCAATCCGGGTCGGGTTTGTGGAAGAACCACCCTCCATCTCCGAGGCCGCGCAGGGCACAGGGGCAAAGGCCCTCTGCCTGCCATTTTTTGCCTGTACCGGGGGCCACGTTCTGGAAGACGTCCCGCAAGAGTTGGATCGCGCTGCGTTCAAGGGCCGGGTTTTGCCCGTTGTCGGCGAACTTCCCCGCGTGAAGCGTCAGATTGCCAACGTACTTTCGCAAGCCTTCGGGGGCACCTAGCACTATTGCCCAGAGATACCGGACCGCGGCTGTGGGGAACCCTGCAATTTTGGGGGATCGGTTATCGAACCTGCTGGTGGTGAGAAAAAGCTATAGCGGGATCTGCCAGATCGTTTAGCGTCATACAGAGCTTGATCAGCAGCCTTAAGGATTTCTGCAGCCTTCAAGGTACTGAATTGGGTCGACAAGGCTATGCCAACGCTCGCGGAAACCCTGCAGGTTTCGCTTTCGAATACCGTCGGTTGCCTCAGCCTGTCTATCAAACGGCCCGCAATTGAGGACAACACCCCCTCATCAATCAAGCCCTTGATAATTATAACAAACTCATCCCCGCCCACGCGCGCGACCATATCGTCGCTGCGGGTTTCTTCCTCCATGATGCGCGCTGCCTGCTGCAGAACAAAATCACCTGCCGCGTGCCCAAGTCGGTCGTTCACGGACTTGAAGAAATCCAGATCCAGATGCATCAACGCAAATGGTGCATTGCCCGACGCCATGTGACCCAGAAGAACGTCCATGGCCCTTCGGTTCTTCAAACCAGTGAGCATATCCGTAAAGGCCTGTTCCTCAGCCGCAAGCATGGCACCTTGCAAGCGCAGGTTCAGGGAACGTGATGCTTCCATCGCGGCTGACTTGGCTTCGACCAAGTACAGCAGTTCAATTGCAAGATCGGTTCCCGAGAAATCGGCACTTGTCAGGGCATAGTCACGCACGGCATCCAGAATCGAAATTCCAAAGGACAGATTGATGATCGCGCCCTTGTTCCCCGGCAGCGGTGCAACCAACCCCTTTAACGCGGTGCGTGGTTCGTCCCGTAGTTTTAGGTGCAGTTTGGCACCTGCCAGCGACAACAATGCAGCAGTCGTGGTGATTGAGCGTGGGCGAACCAATTCGAACAGGTCCAAAAAGCCTTGGCCTTGCATGGGCTGCTCGGGGCGGAGCTTTTGCAAAGTGGGCCCAACGCTTGTGATTTGTCCCTGTTCGTCAACAAGCACAAACATGGGGCACAATAGTCCAAGCAATGAAGAAAGATCCGATGTTTCCATCATCAACCGCGCGCCCCCAGATCGAATTGTCGCCCCTCGGCAAACGCGCTTTCGATCAAAACAATTGAAATAATCTCAACCTCTCCCTCGGTGCCCGCATGGGACAGCATCGCCAAGGCACCATAGTCATCGGCGATGGCACGCAAGACCCCGACCATAACGCTCGAATACCCTTTCAAGCCAGGATAGCAGTAGAGTTGGAACTCCGCAGGCGACACCTCTCTCAACTCGAGCACAGGCAAGGTCAGATCGCTGACCGCCAAACGAACGCGGTCAGATAAATCATCGAGCGAGTGCAGGAATTCGACATAAGTTTCGCCCCCAAACCGCAGAAGACGGCGCAACCCTTCCATTTTGGGATGCGAGACCAGATAGGTGCCAAGGTCTTCAAGCAGTTCCCCGCGCGGCCGCTTTAGCTTCGCGCATAAAATGTCCAGAACACGCAGGGTCATTTCGTCATCGTAGACCAGCATGGCCTCAAACTCGGAAAATCCCAGTTCAGCCGCCTCGGTCACGTTTATCCAGCACGATTGTCCGTAGGTCTCGCAAACAAATGACTGTACCGCCCGATTAATCAGACCATGCATGAGATGCCCCAAAGTGGTTACATGCGTAGTCTGCTCCGAGAAACCTTAACAAAAAGCCAAGATGGCCAGCCCGATAGGTAGAATTCAGCCTAGTCTCAATGTGAAAAGGCCCGCCTCTGCCTAGAAATCTGTTGGCGCGCCGCCTTCAGCCTTACGGCGCGTAACGAACTCGGCAAGTTCTTCCCGAATCCCGTCGTCAATCGCCGGCGGCTCAAAACTGGTGATAATCTCTTTGAACATGTGATGGGCGCGCTCGGCCGTCCAGACACCACCAGCGACGTTCCATCCTTCATAATTCTTCCAGTCACTCAGGAAGGGTTGATAAAATGCTGTGGTGTAGCGGTCCTGTGTATGCTGAATGCCAAAGAAATGGCCGTCATTTCCGACTGCTTTTATTGCCTCCAATGCGATTTCATCAGGTCCCGTCGCCGTGATCTCGGGCTGCATATACCTTTGAATTTGCTGCAAGATCTCGCAATCCATAATAAACTTCTCGGGGCTGGCAATCAGCCCGCCCTCCAGCCAGCCAGCGGCGTGGTAAACCATGTTCGTCCCCGATTGCACGGCAGCCCACAAAGAGTTCGACGTCTCCCAAACAGACTGACCGTCAGGCACGTTTGCGGCGCACACACCCGAGGACCGCATGGGAAGACCATAGTACCGTGCCATCTGTCCTGTCATCTGGGTGGACCGCATGTATTCTGGTGTTCCAAACGCAGGCGCACCGGACTTCATGTCGACATTCGAGGTAAACGTGCCGATGACGCAGGGAATGCCCGGCCGCACGTATTGAAACAGGGCAATAGCGCACAGCGCCTCGGCCAAAGACTGTGCTACGGCCCCGGCCATCGTTACGGGCGCCATGGCGCCAGCCAATGTAAACGGAGTGACAACAATCGCCTGACCGCGCCGGGCCAGCCGCAGGCATCCGTCAATCATCGGATGATCATGCTTCAGTGGTGAGGTCGAGTTGATGTTGGTGTACATCCGAGGCTCGGCCTCGAATTCCTCATGGGTTAGGCCACCTGCGATGCGGACCATCTCCATGACATCCTCAACCCGTTCCTTGCCCAGCGAATAGGCGTGCATGGCTTTGTCCGTCAGGGTCAGCTTGTCATACAACACGTCCAGATGCCGAACACTGGCGTGGATATCGACCGGTTCCACCGGGTATCCCCCGGCAAAGTGAATGCAGTTGAAATACTGAGTCAGCTTCAGCAAATTCCGGCACATTTCTCGGTTTCCCGGAACCTTGGTTCCAATCTCCATGTCCCAGTAGTTTGGCGGAGAGGATACGTTCCCGAACAGCATATTCCTGCCCCCGATTTCGATCTTACGATCGGGGTTGCGCGGCATGATCGAGAAGGATGACGGCGCTTTTCCCACCATCTCCATCACAAAATCCCGCCCCATTCGGACGTTATCGCCGTCAATTGCACACCCGGCTTCACGCAGAATGCCGATAGCTTCTTCGTTATAGAATTCGACCCCGATCTCTTCGAGAATACGCATTGCGCCTTCGTGGATCGCTTCGATCCCGGCAGCATCCAACGGTTCGGTGGGGTTGTCGATATTGACAGGAGGATTCCACGGCATCTGATCAATCACGGCGGTGCCTCTGCGCTCGGCTGCACCTGCACGTCCACCGCTGCGGCGTCTGCGCGTTTTTGTGTCGGCCATTGGACCCTCCCGAAACTGGCGTTGCTTTAAGCAAGCCCCGAAGTCGGAAGGCTGGCCGCTCTGTCTGCGACAAGCTATGTCGGTTTCAACACTCAGATCGGCGATTTTGACCCGACCTCGTTCAGTCCTTGGCCAGCCAGCCCGGGATATGCCCGATATTGGGCAATACAACATCCGCAAATGGTGCCAGTGTCTCGGCCGGGGCCAATCCGGTCAGAACTCCGATGGTGGTCATACCCGCAGCGCGCCCGGCCTGTAGATCGTGCAGACTGTCGCCAACCATCGCGACCCGCTCGGGGGCGACATCGACATGTGCAGCAAAGGCCAAAAGCTGTCCCGGCCCGGGCTTGTATCCGTGTCCACTGTCGTATCCTGCGACAAAATCGAAATGTTCTCTTATCCCGGCCGAAGCCAAATGCTCGAGCGCGGGCATCTCACCGTCGTTCGTTGCCACACCCAGTTTTAACCCCGCATCGCGCAACCCGTTCAGAAAAGGCGCCAAGGTAACAGCAGGGGCCTGTGGCGCTGAGGCGGATTCTACGTTCAGCAAGTCAATCAGCTCTTCGTGTTCCATGTCGGGTAGATGCGGAACCAGGACGTCTGCCACCTCTTCCACGGTTCCGGCGATCACAATGCTGTCTTCGGAATAGGTCACGGATTCCAGATCAAACCCGATGATGCGGCCCAATTCCGCCGCGCGCTGATTGTCTCCATCCGCTAAACGCAGCAACACGTTGAGCCCAAAAGCGCCCCACGTATTCGCAAAATCAAACAGAGTGCCGTCCTTGTCGAACAAAATCGCATCAATGGGCATTACGTGCTCCCGCAGGGAAAAAGCTTCAGGTCCAGTGCATGTCCGCGCCGCCAGACAGAACTGCGCGGGCTTGACCGGGCAGTTCGTAAGGCACGGAATTGGCGTCACAAAAGGACATCACCCACGAATCGTCAAGCACAAGAAAATCAAGTACCGACCCAAGGAAATCCGGATCCTCTGCCCGGTCTTTTAGATCCTGAACGGACGCCCCGGTTGACCCAAGAAAAACCGGCAGCAATTCCTCGTTCCCAACGAGCCAACCCAGCACGTTCAAGGCCAAAGTTTCAGCGGATTGGGCAGATATTACCATTAAATTGCCCCGGATCAGATATTGGAAAGGGTTTGTTAACCAGACTCATAAACACTTTGGCAACGCATGCAATCAACGGTGACACAAATGTCGGTTCAGGGAACCATCCTTGTCCTAGACGGGACCTCGACCAATCGCATCATGCTGAAGGTTCAGCTGACGGCGGCCTGGTATCACGTTGTGCAGGCCGAAAAGCTGGACGGTCTGGCCGGGCTGTTGCGGCGCACACGCCCGGACCTTGTGCTGACCGCGCAATCCCTGCCGGATGGCACGGCGGCAGAGGTCAAGAAACTGGTGGCAGCCGATCCAGACCTTGCCGATGTGCCAGTGGCGGCAATTGCTGCCCAGAACGACAAGGCGGCCAGACTGAAAGCGCTGACGGATGGGCTGGATGATGTCATTACCCCACCTTTCAAGGACTCTCTCTTGCTTGCCCGGGTCCGTAGCCTTTTGCGTGCACGCGCCGAGACTCAGGAACTCAGAATAGGAAGTGGGTCGCAACCGATAGGGTTTGCCGAACCCGCAACGGGTTTCACGCCAGCACAAAAGCCTGCCCGGGTTACGGTTCTGACACAATCCACCAAGACAAGCGCGCTGTGGCACAAGGCACTGTCCGGGAAAACGCGGCACGCGCTGGCCGCGCATACCTGTTCGAATTTGCAGGGGCTTTTGTCAGGCCCTCTGCCCGATGCAATTGTCATTGAAATCAACCCAAAGGCCCTAAGCACCCTAGCCGACTTGCGATCAAGGGTCGGTACAAGGCGAACGGTGCTGATTGGCGTTCTGCCTAAGGACGGCGCGCAGCTTGCCGCCGATGCGCTTGATCGCGGGGTGGATGCGATTTGCCAGAGCGGATCTTGCGCCGACGAAGTTGCGTTGCGGCTTGAAAATCAAATCGCCCGGAAATCCCGATTGGATCAGATGCGTGCATCGCTGTATCGCGGGGTCGCCGAATCCTGGATCGACCCCCTGACCGGACTTCACAATCGCCGGTATGCCATGCACGCCATGGATCAAATTGCGCGCAGGTCATCCCAAGCCAACAAGGGTTTTGCGGTGATGCTGGCGGATTTGGATCATTTCAAATCAATCAATGACCGTTACGGTCACGTCGCTGGTGACTTTGTGCTGACCGAAGCGGGCAAACGTTTGGAACGCGCGATTGGATCAGCCGGTTTCGTCGCGCGCATCGGCGGAGAGGAATTTCTGATTGGCCTGCCGGAAACAACGCAATCTGGCGCCCTTTCCATCGCCCGAACCTTGTGTGACTGCATCCGTCAGTCCCCGTTTTCACCCCCGGACAATCGGAAATTGGTACAGGTCACAATCAGTATCGGGCTTATCGCGACAAAACCTCAAAAGTCCTCTGTTGCGCCGTTGGATGGCTTGATCCGGTCAGCGGATTCCGCTCTGTACGCTGCAAAGAAAGCAGGCAGAAATCAGGTGCGGGTCAGACAATGTGCTGCCTGAAACCATTAGTCCTTTTTCTTGCGGCCATGCGGTCCGCGACGAACGACCTCTTCCAGACGATCGGCATAAATCAGACGCTCGTCGCTGGTCATCGACGTGACGCGGTCAAGCCACTGCTCTTGTAGGGCCACTTGCAGATCGGCCATGGACTGCGCCTGTCGGGACAACAGCGTCTGAACGGCCACAGGATCAAAGGGATCGGCGCGCAATGCCTCATTCAGCGTTGCGAAATCCCTGGAGCGGCTGCTTGACCCTTTTCTGTGCCGATCCGACAGATCACCCCGCAAAGCCTTCCGATCATCCTTCGGCAACGCGCGATAAAGAGCAGAGCCAAACCCGGGCGGGGCCTTGGCGTGATCATTTCCTTTGACCCGTAGAACGGTTCCAACAGCCATCCCAACAATCAAAAGATTGAGCGCAAGGGACACGGCCAACAGGATCGGCATCCACCGACGCTTGGGTTGTGGACTATCGTTCATTCGGTGTCCTCCAGAAATGATGTATCGAGGTCGGCGAGAACAAAGCTCGTTTTCTGCCCATAAATGTAGGTGGCGGGGTCCGGCAAAAAGCCCGGAGCGGCAAAGCCGATCCACACACCCGCTGCACTGGCCGCGACCAGCCCCCCCATGCCCTGCCAGCCTCCGACGCCATCAACAATCCGCGTCCAAAGCGAACGAGCGGGTTTGCCTGCGGGCGTCTTCTGACCCAAACGCACTTCTTCGGCGTCTGTCAGGATGCGTACTGCAAGTGTATCCGGCAACTCCGGTCGGTTCTGACGGGCTTGCGTAAATAACTGATCCAGTTGCTTTTCGTCTTCAGTCATCGTCATACCCCAATTCACCACGCCTATCGGACAGAATGGCCACCAAGCTCCGTTTTCCGCGCGCGGTCAGGCTCTCGACCGCTTCTACAGAAATACCCATGATCCCGGCAATCTCGGGGTTGGGCAATTCCTCTATGTGCCGCAAAACAACGGCTTGTCGCTGTCGCTCGGGCAGTTGTGACAAGGCCACCTGAAGCGCATCCTTACGGGCTTTGTCCTGCATAAGCTCGGCAACACTGGCCCGACCATCTTCTGGCTCTGGAACATCGGCCAGATGGTCAGGTTTTTGCTTGCGCAGGTGATCCACGCACAGGTTCATCGTTACGCGATACAGCCATGTTGAAACCTTTGCCTGCCCCGAAACCCAATCCGGGGCCATCTTCCAAAGGCGCATCATTGCCTCTTGCGTGATATCTTCCGCCTCTGCCCGCGCTCCCAGCATTCGAAGGGCAACCGAAAAACTTCGCGGCCCAAGCCGATCGGTCAGAACGCGCGCGGCCGCTGCATCGCCACGGGCGAACTGACCCAACAGGGCATCATCGCTGAGCGTGTTCGCGGTGCAAGCCGCACCACGAACATCCTGCAGTGAAGAGGTCAGATCCTGCATTCCGCATCAGCTATCGTCAGAACCACCCTTGTCGCGTTTCTTGTGGTGCCGAACCATCTTGTTTTTTGCATCCGCAAATTCCTGTTCCGAAATCGCACCGCTATTGTCCGCGTCTATACGGTCAAACATCTTGTCAGCGCGGCGCGGTTTGGGCAACTCATCCTCGCTCAGAAAGCCATCCTGATTGGCATCGTGCCGCTCAAACATCTTCGAGACACGTTCGTTCACCTTCTTCTGGCTGGCCGCCTGCATCTCTTCGACGCTGAGTTGACCATCTCCGTTGGTATCCGCGTCCAGGAACCGCTGGCTTCGATGGGCCTGCATTTCCTCGGGCGTGACCTGCCCGTCATTGTTCGCATCCAATTCCTCAAACGTCACAGGTTCGTGACCGCGCTGACCTGCCGCCAGAACCGAGGTGCCTGTAATCGCGACAGCCGAGAGAACAATCGCCGGGATAAACTTCGCGCTTTTCATATCGGTTTTCCTTTGTTTGTGCGGCGTCGTTGCCGCTGCTCACATAGGTTCAAACGCCGCTGCGCGTGGGTTCCGTCGCAGAATTTCAAAAAAAAACATCACTCCCTTTAAGGACACAAAGCGACGCACCCCCCTTTTCTACAAGTCAAAACATGCGCAATATCCCACAAATCGGAACGCGCGAGTATCATGATGACAGATCAAACGATCGACACAACGGCTCAGGAAGACCGGCC
Source organism: Ruegeria sp. HKCCA5491 (assembly GCF_013034565.1). Classification (NCBI taxonomy): domain Bacteria; kingdom Pseudomonadati; phylum Pseudomonadota; class Alphaproteobacteria; order Rhodobacterales; family Roseobacteraceae; genus Ruegeria; species Ruegeria sp. HKCCA5491. Next base: position 357,180 of record NZ_WQGG01000002.1, on the reverse strand, counting down.
CACTTGGCCGGCTTTGGCCAAGGGTTTTCGTTGCCGTTGCCCAAAATGCGGTGAAGGAAAGCTGTTGCACAACTATCTGAAGGTGAACCACACTTGCTCGTCCTGCGGGCAAGAACTGTTTCACCACAGGGCGGATGACGGCCCGGCTTACCTGACGATTCTGCTGGTCGGGCATCTACTGGCACCGGCGCTGCATGTCTCATACGTGCATTGGCGGCCCGAGCCTTTGACGATGTTCCTGATATTCGCGATTGGATGCACGGCATTGTCCCTGTTCCTGTTGCCGCGTTTAAAAGGTGCTGTTGTCGCCTATCAATGGGCGCGCCGTATGCATGGGTTTGAAAAATCGCAATGACCCCGACGATACAGGTGTTCAAAGTATGACGGTTGACAAAACTGCGATCCGCGACGCGGCGACGGTCATCGTTCTGCGCGACCGTATGACAAATCCGTCAATCCTGATGGGACAACGCGGAGCCAAAGCTGCGTTCATGCCCAACAAATTCGTGTTCCCCGGTGGCGCGGTCGACAAAGAAGATGCCGAGATCCCTCTGGCCTCTGACATGCCAACCCTGTGTCAGGACCGTCTGGCAGAAAGGTCCGAGCCGAACCTGCAAAACGCGCTCGCCGCTGCTGCAATTCGTGAATTGTGGGAGGAAACCGGGCTGGTTCTGGGCCACCCCGAAGCTTGGCCTACGCCTGCCCCAGTGGATTGGACCGGTTTCGCTGAACTGGGCTATCGCCCGGCCGCCGAGGCGTTGCAGTTCGTGTTCCGCGCTGTGACCCCTCCTGGGCGTCCCCGCCGGTTTGATGCGCGGTTTTTCCTTGTCGATGCTTCAGCAATTCAAGGAAATTTGGATGACTTCAGCCGCGCGTCTGACGAGCTGTCCCATCTGCAATGGGTTCCCTTGGAACGCGCGCGCGAGTTCGATCTTCCCTTCATCACCGAAGTTGTCCTGGCCGAAATCACGGCGCGGGTGACAGACACCGCGCCGCCGACATCGGTCCCCTTCCTGCTGAATCGGGAAGAGGAAAGCCTATTTCTAAAGCTCAAAGGTTATCCGATGCCCGAAAGCGACTGACCGTCGCTTAATTCATCCTGCTGATAACAGTGGTGACTTCGGGCTTTTTGCCGATCTCTGCCTTGGCCGTCTGACGTACAATTCGACGCATTGCCTCTTCCAGCTTGTCGTCGTCGCGCAGAGTCTTGGCATCGGCGCGCATGAGGAGCTGGTTCAGATCTTCTTCAAGAACCTCAACCAAGGCAGCACGAGAGGTTCCCAACTCAGGCAATCCCATCGTATCGCACCATGGCTCGCCCAGCGGTTCATCTTCTTCGTCCAGAATGACCGTAACAGTCACATGACCGTTCAGCGCCATTCGAATTCGGTCGCGCACAACGCCATCCAAAGCGCCGACTTTGACGGTGCCGTCCAGATAAGTCCGGCCCGTTTCGACATAATCCACCACATTTGGCGCATTGCCGGTCAGGTCCAGCATAGTGCCGTTCACGGCCAAAACACCTGTCCGACCGCCCGCTTCGGCAAGTTTCACGTGCTCTCGCAGGTGACGATGCTCACCATGCATCGGAATGACGAATTGCGGGTCAATCAGCGCATGCACTTTCTCAAGGTCTGGCCGGTTCGCGTGGCCCGAAACGTGATACAGGCCCGAACTGTCGTCCACGACATCCACGCCTTTTTCGCTGAGCTGATTGATGATGAAGATCACACCCCGCTCGTTCCCCGGAATTGTCTTGGACGAAAACAGGAACAGATCGCCCTCTTTCAACTCCAGTCCGCGGTATTTTCCACGCGCCAGTTGCGCGCTTGCGGCGCGGCGTTCACCCTGACTGCCCGTAACAATCAGCATCAGGTTTTGGCGCGGCACATCCACCGCCTCTTCCGCGCTGATCACTTTCGGAAAATCCGACAGAATTCCGGTTTCGGTTGCCGCTTCGATCATGCGACGCATCGCCCGGCCAAGCAAAACGACCGAGCGCCCAGCCTTTTGCCCCGCCTCTGCCAGCGTCTTCACCCGGGCGACATTCGACGCGAAGGTCGTTGCCACAACCATGCTGCTGGCACTTTCTACCAGTTTAGTAATTTCAGGTCCGACCTCGGATTCCGATCGACCGTCATGAGGGGAAAACACGTTGGTGCTGTCGCACACCAATGCCTTAACGCCGGGCTTGGCGACTTCGGCCCAAAGGTCGGGGTCGAAAGGTTCACCTACAACCGGATTGGCGTCCAGCTTGAAGTCGCCGGAATGTACGATCCGCCCCTCGGGTGTATCAATGACCAGCGCCGCGCTTTCGGGGATCGAGTGTGAGACCGGCAAGAACGCGACCTTGAAAGGGCCCACCGATACCTGCTCGGGCCAGGCGGAAACCGTTCGCACGGCGTCTTCTGGACGGCCATGCTCGTCCATCTTGCGGCGCGCAATATTCGCGGTAAAGGCGCGGGCGTAGATCGGTGCGCCCAAAGCCTCATAACAATGCGCAACCGCGCCGACATGGTCTTCGTGGGCATGGGTCACAAACACTGCATCCAAACGATCCGCTCGTTCCTGCAGCCACGAGATATCGGCGTGGATCAGATCGACGCCCGGCGTTGTGTCCATATCGGGGAACGTCACCCCAAGGTCGACGAGAATCAGACGCTCCTGCCCCGGCTTCCCATAGCCGTAGACATAGGCATTCATGCCAATTTCGCCTGCACCGCCCAGCGGCAGATAGATCAGTCGTTCACTGCTCATGTTGAGCCATTTTCCTTGTTATAGCGATGGATTACAGTCAGGCCGTGCATCGTCAGGTCATCCTCGATCGCGTCAAACCCAACGTCGGCCTGATCGAACAACGGAGCAAGTCCACCGGTCCCAACGACCTTCATCGGCATTCCGTATTCCGCTTTGATGCGGGCAATCAACCCTTCGATCAATCCCGAATAGCCCCAATACACGCCGGATTGAATACAGCCAACCGTATTCGTACCAATCACCTTGTCAGGACGGGTAATGTCGATGTGCGGCAACGCAGCCGCACCCTGATGCAACGCCTCAAGGCTCAGGTTGACGCCCGGCGCAATGATCCCACCGACATATGCCCCATCCGAGGCGACCACATCAAAATTCGTGGCTGTTCCGAAATCAACGACGACGACATCGCCGCCGTGACGGTCAAACGCGCCGACCGCATTGGCCAGCCGGTCAGGTCCGGGAATGGTGCCTTCGTCAATTCGTGGAGCAACGGGCAGCAGGCAGTCGGGTTTACCAACAACCAGCGGCCTGCAGCCAAAGAACCTGTCTGCGAATATGCGCAGGTTGAACACCACGCGCGGCACGGTTGAGGCGATAACCACGTCTGTAATGTCCGCCTCAATACCATAGTGTTTCACTAGCGTGGAATACCATGTGAAATAGGCATCCGCCGTCCGAGAGTGGTGCGTTGACGTGCGCAAGGTGCACAGAAAGGTTTCCCCGTCCCAGATCGAAAACACCGTATTCGTATTGCCGCAGTCAATTGCCAGAAGCATTTGAGCCTCCTTCAGAAAAACACATCCGCCGCCGGAATGCTGACGCGGCCTTTGGCGGTGTTTAGGACAAGGTTGCCACCCGCGTCCACTGTTTCAAAGGTCCCAACCGACTCGGACGTTGCGGTACGGGCGGTGATCACCTCACCCAACCGGGCCGCACGGTCCAACCAGGCCGTCCTGATTGGCTCAAACCCATAGGTCACAAACTGCGTCTCGTATTTCGAATACGCCGCAGCCAGTTCCGTCAAAAAGTCTTCTGGCGTGACGTCGACACCCATTTCTGACAGTAAGGAAACCGGACGCACCGCACCTGGTTCAACCGCATGCGGGAGGGGCGCTTCGGACAGGTTCACGCCGATCCCAATAGCCAGATGCGAGACACCGTGCCCGTGGCCAGTGCTTTCCAGCAGGATCCCCGCCAATTTCCCGCCGTTCAGTAACACGTCATTCGGCCACTTCAGGGAAAAACCACTCGCGCGCCCGGTGACGGCGACACAGGCATCAAATAGTGCAAGCGCCGCCACGAAGCTGCGTAACGCCGCCTGTTCCGGGTTTCCTTCGGGGCGCAAAAGTAGGGTCACCGCTAGGTTTCCCTTGGGGTTGGCCCAGGCCCTGCCCCGTCGCCCTCGGGCCGCTGTTTGGTAGTGCGCCAGAATCCAGACTGGTCCCTGCGCGGTTGGAGCGATACGGGCCGCTTCATTCAGCGTGCTGTCGACCTCCTGCAGAATATGCAGGCCATATCCTTGCGGCCATTGGGTCATTGTAAAAAGGCCCGGTCTGCTGACCGAGCCCTCCAAAAACGTGTGATGCGCATCTTAGTTGACAAGAGTTGCCGCCGCAGCTGCAGCCGCGCCTTCGATGCCAAACTGATATACGACCCCGACCAGCATCAGCGCCGCCGACCCCATCAGAGCAGTCCACAACACGGGCGAAGAGTGGGTTTCGACCGGTTCATCATTCTCGGCCCCGAAATACATGTAGAAAACGATCCGCAGGTAGTAGAACGCCCCAATAACCGAAGCGATGGCAGAAACGATCACCAAACCGGTCAGCCCGGCGCTGACGCCAGCCTGCCAGACGCCGAACTTGGCGAAGAATCCCAGCATCGGGGGCACGCCTGCAAGGCTGAACATCAGGATCAAAACAGCAAGCGCCTTACCCGGATCACGCTTTGCAAACTGACGTAAAGCGTCGATATCGGTGACAGGTTTGCCGTCACGCTCCATCATAAGGATGAAGGCAAAGGTGCCGATATTCATGGTCACATAGATCGCCAGATACATCAGCATCGCCTTGATGCCCAATTCCGTACCCGCAGCAAGACCAATCAGAGCATAGCCCATATGGGCAATCGACGAAAACGCCATCAGTCGCTTGATGTCGCGCTGACCAATGGCCGCAACTGCGCCCAACAACATCGACAGGACCGAGAGCAGGACGATCACCTGCTGCCAATCCTTGACCACTCCGCCAAAGGCATCATGCAGCAGACGCGCAAACAGCGCCATCGCTGCCACTTTTGGTGCCGTAGCAAAGAATGCGGTGATCGGCGTGGGTGAGCCTTCGTAGACGTCCGGAGTCCACATGTGGAACGGAACCGCCGAGACCTTGAACGCCAGACCCGAGATCAGGAAGATCAGGCCGAACAGCAGCCCGACCGAAACATCTCCGTGGTGTACCGTCTGGATAATGCCCGAGAACAGCGTGGTCCCGGTGAAGCCATACACCAGCGACGCACCGTACAGCAGCAGGCCCGAGCTGAGCGCACCAAGAACGAAATACTTCAGGCCGGCCTCGGTGGATTTCGCACTGTCACGGCGCAGGGCGGCCACGACATAAAGTGACAGGGATTGCAGCTCTAGCCCCATGTAAAGGGACATCAGGTCGCCTGCGCTGACCATCATCATCATGCCCACTGCGGCCAGAGCGACCAGCAACGGGTATTCGAACCTGAGCAAGCCGCGCCGCGCCATATAATCCTGGCTCATCAAAAGAACGGCAGCGGCAGAGAGAAGGATCGCAACCTTGGCAAAGCGCGCGAAACCGTCATCCACGAACATGCCGTTGAAGGCGACATTGGTGCCATCACCGTTCGTCGCGATCCAAATCGCGAGCAAGGCCATCAAACCAGCGGTAGACCACACCAAAACGGGTGCCAGCCCATCCTTTGATGTATAGACCGCCCCTATCAGCGCCAGCATCGCATAAACGGCCAGAATTATTTCCGGCAGGATTATCGTCAGATCAGCCTGGATCATGTCTCCAAAGCCCCCTTAATGCGAAGCGGCTGTCTGGGTCACGGCCTCTGCCGCGGCCAGAGCCGTGTCATAGTTCGAAATCAATGCCGCGGTCGAGTTGCCGATCACATCGGTCACGAGCGACGGGTAAACGCCCAACAGGATCGTCATCACGATCAGCGGCGCAAAGATCAGCCGCTCGCGCGAGCTCATGTCTGTCATCGCCTTCAGGCTTTCCTTGATCAGATCGCCAAAGACCACCCGACGGTAAAGCCACAGCGCATACCCGGCCGAGAAAATCACGCCGGTCGCAGCCACAGCCGTCACCCATGTGTTCACTTGGAACGCGCCCATCAGGGTCAGGAATTCGCCGATAAAGCCCGAGGTGCCCGGCAAGCCGACATTAGCCATGGTGAACAGCATGAAGACCAGCGCATAGGCGGGCATCCGGATCACCAGACCTCCGTACGCGTCGATATCACGGGTGTGCATCCGGTCGTAGATCACGCCGACGCAGAGGAACAGCGCGGCCGAGATAAACCCGTGGCTGATCATCTGGAAGATCGCGCCATCAATGCCCTGCTGGTTCGCCGCAAAGATGCCCATGGTCACAAAACCCATATGCGCGACCGAGGAATAGGCGATCAGCTTTTTCATATCCTCCTGAACCAGCGCCACCAGCGAGGTGTAGACAACCGCAATCGCTGACATCCACAGCACCAGATCGGTCATCACCGCCGAACCCACTGGGAACATCGGCAAGCTGAACCGCAAGAAGCCATAGCCGCCCATCTTCAGCAAGATCGCCGCCAGCACCACCGAGCCCGCCGTCGGGGCCTGAACGTGTGCGTCTGGCAACCACGTATGAACCGGCCACATCGGCATCTTCACCGCAAAGGATGCGAAGAATGCCAGGAACATCAGCGTCTGCATTCCGCCAACGATGTAGACGCCCAGCACGCTGAACCCCTCGGACGAGAACTGATGGCTCATCAGCGCCTCGATATCCGTGGTGCCCGCATCCGCATACATCGCAACCATCGCAACCAGCATCAGCACCGAACCGAGGAAGGTATAGAGGAAGAACTTGAAGCTTGCATAAATCCGGTTCGCACCGCCCCAGATACCGATGATCAGGAACATTGGGATCAGGCCTGCCTCGAAGAACAGGTAGAACAGCACCAGATCCAGCGCCATGAACACGCCCAGCATCAGCGTTTCCAGAAGCAGGAAGGCGATCATGTATTCCTTGACCCGGTCTGTCACGTTCCAGCTGGCCAGAATGGTCAGCGGCATGATGAAGGTGGTCAGTAGCACGAACAGAACGCTGATCCCATCCACGCCCATCTTGTACTTCAGGCCCAGCAGCCACTCACCCTCTTCCACCATCTGAAAGCCGGTGTTGGATGGGTCAAAGCCTGTGTAGATGCCGATGGAGACAAGGAACGTCACCGTGGTCGCCACCAACGCAACCCATTTCGCGTTGCGCTGCGCGGCATCGTCATCGCCGTGCAGAAACAGGGCCAGAATGCCTGCCGCCACAGCGGGGATGAAGGTAACGATCGAGAGGATATTATCCATTAGTGTGCGCCTCCGCCGATCGACATCCAGGTGACAAGGGCTGCGATACCCAAGACCATCCAGAAGGCGTAAGTAAAGATGTAGCCCGTCTGCGCCTTGCCTGCGAGGCGGGTGAAGAAGGGAACAACGCCCATGGCAATCCCGTTCAGGAAACCGTCAATGGTGTTGCCATCGCCGCGTTTCCACAGGAACCGGCCGATCGCCACGGTGGGTTTGACGAAGATCGCATCGTAAATCTCATCAAAGTACCATTTGTTCAGCAAGAACAGGTACAGCGGGCGCTGGTTCTGCGCCAGACGTCCCGGCAGGGACGGGTTCACGATGTAGAACCAATAGGCCACAACAAAGCCCAGCAGCATGGCCACAAAAGGCGATACCTTGACCCATTTCGGAGCAGCATGCGCGTCGTCCAGCACATGATTGTCCGGTGCCATATACAGCGCGCCCTCGCCCGGCTCTCCCGCAAAGACGTAGTGGTGATCGCCGTGGGCGTCCTTTTCACCATGACCGTTATCTGCATGCGCATCGCCGTGACCATCGTCGGCGTGGCTGTCATCGTCATGCGTATCGGCTTTGCCGTGATCGTCAGCCTCGGCATGTTCCGACGCCTCAGCCACCGGGATGCCATAGAACTTGCCGACCTTGTCCGCGTGACCGAAGAAGTTGCCGTACCAGATCATGCCCGCAAAGACCGCACCCAGAGACAACACGCCCAAAGGCACCAGCATGACCATCGGGCTTTCATGCGCGTGATCATGTGTATGCTGATCGCCGCGTGGTTTGCCGTAGAAGGTCAGGAAAATCAGACGCCAGCTATAGAAGGATGTGAACGCAGCGGCGACCACCAGCAGCCAGAACCCATAGGCCGAACCGCCTGCATAAGCGCTCTCGATGATGGCATCCTTGGACAGAAAACCTGCAAATCCGAAGGTCGTCAGCGGAATGCCGACCCCCGTAATGGCAAGCGTCCCGATCATCATCGCCCAGAACGTATAGGGGATCTTTTTGCGCAGCCCGCCATACTCGGTCATCTCTTGTTCATGATGCATGGCGTGGATCACCGAGCCCGCACCAAGGAACAACAGTGCCTTGAAGAACGCGTGCGTGAACAGGTGGAACATCGCCGCCGAGTACATGCCCACGCCTGCGGCCACGAACATGTACCCAAGCTGAGAGCAGGTCGAATAAGCGATGACGCGCTTGATGTCGGTCTGCACCAGACCCACGGTCGCGGCAAAGAACGCGGTCGTCGCGCCCAGCACTGTGATGAACCCGGTCGCACCCGGCGCGAACTCCATCAGCGGCGACATGCGGCAAACCAGGAACACGCCCGCCGTCACCATTGTCGCTGCGTGGATCAGGGCCGAAACAGGCGTCGGGCCTTCCATCGCGTCCGGCAACCATGTGTGCAGGATCAGCTGCGCCGATTTACCCATCGCACCGATGAACAGCAGGACGCAGATCACTTCAACCGCAGTCCATTCGCCCCACAAGAAGTGTAGTTTTTCTTCGGCCAAAGCCGGGGCCGAGGCGAAAATGTCCGAAAAGTTGATGCTGTCGGTAAGAAAGAACAGCGCGAAAATCCCCAGCGCAAAACCAAAGTCCCCCACACGGTTCACAATGAACGCTTTCATCGCCGCCGCATTGGCACTCGGTTTGCGGTAATAGAACCCGATCAGCAGGTAGGACGCGACGCCCACGCCTTCCCAACCGAAGAACATCTGCACCAAATTATCCGCCGTCACCAGCATCAGCATCGCAAAGGTAAAGAAGGACAGATAGGCGAAGAAACGCGGCTTATAGCTCTCGCCCTCGCGCCATTGCGGGTCGTGATCCATGTAGCCAAAGGAATAGAGGTGCACCAGCGCCGAAACAGTCGTCACCACGATCAGCATGATCGCGGTCAGCCGGTCCAAACGAATGGCCCAGCTTGTCGACAGCGATCCGCTCTCGATCCAGCGCATGATCTCGATCTGTTGAGTGACGCCGTCGAACGAGAAGAACACGATCCACGACAGTAGACAGGCCAGAAATAGAAGGCCCGTCGCGGTCCACATCGCGGCTTTCTCACCGATGAACTTCCAGCCGAACCCGCAGATCAGCGCGCCCACCAGCGGGGCAAAAAGGATGGTGGTTTCCATGTTCCCTTACCCCTTCATCATATTGACGTCTTCAACCGCGATCGAGCCACGGTTGCGGAAGAAACAGACCAGAATGGCCAGTCCAATCGCCGCCTCAGCCGCCGCAACGGTCAGGACAAACAGCGTAAACACCTGCCCGACCAGATCGCCGAGGAAGCTGGAAAACGCCACGAGGTTGATATTCACCGCCAGCAGCATCAGTTCGATGCTCATCAGCAGGATGATGACGTTCTTGCGGTTCAGGAAGAGACCGAAGATGCCGATGACGAACAGCGTCGCCGCGACCGTAAGATAGTGTTCGAGTCCGATCATCGTCTTAAAGCCCCTGCCCCGGTTTCACGTCCTTCAACTCCATCGCCTTGGCCGGGTCGCGCATCATCTGGCTTATGATGTCCTGACGCTTGATGTCCTGGCGGTGGCGCAGGGTCAGCACGATGGCGCCGATCATGGCGACCAGCAGGATCAGGCCCGCAAGTTGGAACAGAAGGAAGTATTGATCGTAAAGAATGACACCCAGCGCCTCGGTATTGTGGCGGTCGGTTGGGACTGGCTGCGCCAGATTGGCCGCCGCCCCTTGCGCGCTGTCCCATGCGCCGAAGGCCATGACGAACTGCATCAAGATGACCAGACCGATCAGCAGCGCCAGCGGCATATAGCGCGCCATTTCGGCCTTAAGCTCGGCAAAGTCCACGTCCAGCATCATCACCACGAACAGGAACAGCACCGCGACCGCACCGACATAGACGATGATCAACAGCATCGCCACGAACTCGGCCCCCAGCAGAACGAACAGCCCAGCCGCAGACAGGAAGGACAGGATCAGCCACAGCACCGAGTGCACCGGCTGGCGGCTGATCACCGTGAACAGCCCGCCGGTGACAGCGCTGATGGCAAACAGGTAAAAGGCAAAGACGGTCATTGATCCTCATCCTTGTTGTCGCCCATGGCCTCTTGCGCCAGATCCAGCGCACGGGTCATGGCCGGGATGCCGGCAAAGACCGACATCTGACCGATCGTTTCCACGATCTCTTGTTTCTTCGCACCCGCCTCGAGCGCATGGCGCACAGTCTGGCGCACGGCTGAATCCGCCTGAGCGCCCTGACAGGTCAACCCGGCCAGCGTCAGCAAAAGGCGGGTCTTAGCGTCCAGCCCGTCGGTGTTGACCGTGTTGCCGAACATCATCTCCATGACCTCTTTGGGCATGGTCGGCCACAGCGCCTCGAACCCTTTCGGCGAGAAATTCTCCATCGCCGGGTTCATCGCCTTGGCCATGTCCTGAGCCTGCTTCATCATTAGCTCAAAGGGATTTGTCGGACTGTCTGTCATCGGTACGGCGCGTCCATTTCGAGGTTGCGAGCGATCTCGGCTTCCCAACGTTCACCGTTGTCGAGCAGTTTTTCCTTGTCATAAAACAGCTCTTCGCGGGTTTCCGTCGCGAATTCGAAGTTCGGACCTTCGACAATGGCATCGACCGGACAGGCCTCTTGGCAGAAGCCGCAATAGATGCACTTGGTCATGTCGATGTCATACCGCGTGGTGCGGCGGCTGCCGTCCTCGCGCGGTTCGGCGTCGATAGTGATCGCTTGCGCGGGGCAGACCGCCTCACACAGTTTGCAGGCGATGCAGCGTTCCTCGCCATTGGGATACCGACGCAGGGCGTGCTCGCCGCGGAACCGAGGCGACAGAGGACCTTTTTCGTGCGGGTAGTTCACGGTAGCCTTTGGGGCGAAAAAGTACTTCAGCCCCAGCTTCATGCCGACCCAGAAGTCTTGCAGCAGGAAATACTTGGCAGCGCGGGTATAGTCGATTTGTGTCATATCAGCCTCCTACGCTCCAACGGGCGAACGCACCCCAGAACCAGTCGAACTTTGCTGCGAAGGCCACGAACACCACCCAGACCAGCGAGAAGGGCAGAAACACTTTCCAACCCAACCGCATCAACTGGTCATAGCGGTAGCGGGGCGTGATTGCCTTGACCATTGCAAACAGGAAGAAGAAGAACGCCATTTTGGCGACCATCCACAGCACGCCATCGGGCAGACCCGGAATGGGTGACAGCCAACCACCGAAGAACAGCAGCGAGATCAGCGCGCACATCAGGAAGATGGCGATGTATTCCCCTGCCATGAACAGCAGGAAGGGCGTGGCCGAGTATTCGACCTGATAGCCTGCCACCAGTTCCGATTCTGCCTCGGGCAGGTCAAACGGCGGTCGGTTGGTTTCAGCCAGCGCCGAGATGAAGAACAGGAAGACCATCGGGAAATGCGGCAGCCAGTACCAGCTGAAGAAGCCAAACCGACCGTCCTGTGCCTCTACGATGTGTCCAAAATTCATCGACCCGGTCGAGATGATCACACCGATGATGATCAAGCCCAGCGAAACCTCATACGAGATCATCTGCGCCGCAGACCGCAGCGACCCAAGGAACGGATACTTTGAGTTCGATGCCCAACCGCCCATAATCACGCCATAAACTTCCAAAGAGGATACGGCAAAGACATAGAGGATCGCGACGTTAAGATCTGACAGCACCCAGCCATCGTTGAACGGGATCACCGCCCAGGCAATCATCGCCAGAACAAAGGATGTCAGCGGCGCCAGCATAAAGACCGTGCGGTCCGCACCCGCTGGGATCACGACCTCTTTCACCACGTATTTCAGTGCGTCCGCCACGGATTGCAGCAGGCCGTAGACGCCAACGACGTTGGGGCCCCTACGCATCTGGACGGCGGCCCAGATCTTGCGGTCGCCATAAACAAGGAACAACAGCGAAATCATCACAAAGGCGACGACGGCCAGCACCTGCGCCAGAATGATGAGGGCGATGCCGCCGGGGGTGTTAAAGAAATCAGCCATTGGTCCTCACACCGTGGGTCGTCAGGGAAATGTCAGCGGGTCGGATCATTCTGCGGCCATCCTGTCAGTCTTGAGGGCTTGCGCCTGCGCCGACAGCTCGGCCATCAACTGCGAGGCCCGCGCTATCGGGTTTGTCAGGTAGAAATCCTTGATTGCAGGGCGGAAGCTGGCCTTGCCCAGAGATCCGGCCTCAAGCGGTTGAATTTCGTTTTCAATCACTTCGTCAATGCGCGCCAGATGTGGCACCGCTTCGATCAAGGCCGTCCGCAATTGCGCCAGCGAGTCAAATGGCAGCGCAGCACCCAATTCGGCTGAAAGCGCGCGTAGAACGGCCCAGTTCTCTTTCGCCTCTCCGGGTGCGAACCCGGCCCGCATCGCCAGTTGCGGACGGCCTTCGGTGTTCACGAACAACCCGTTTTCCTCGGTATGGGCCGCGCCCGGCAGGATCACATCGGCGCGGTGCGCGCCCCGGTCACCATGGCTGCCCTGATAGATGACAAAAGCGCCTTCGCCGATCTCGACTTCATCCGCACCAAGGTTATAGATAACGTCCGCCGCATTTACGGCGTCCATCCCTGCATCGTTCGTCGCGTCTACATCCAAGGCGCCCACACGCGCGGCGGCGGTATGCAGGATGATCAGCCCGCTTTCGGTATTGGCGGCAATGGCTTGCGCGGCGGCCAGAACGGCGGCCCCGTCAGCCTCCTGCAGGGCACCTTGCCCGACGATAACCAGCGACGGCTTGCCCTTGATCTCATCATCACCGCCCATATCGACGACCTTTTGCAGCGCCGCCCGGTCATCGCCCAAGTGGTGATAGGGATAGGTCAAATCTGCAGCAGGCCCAACCAAAGCAATATCAGCCCCCTGCGCCCATGCCTTGCGAATACGTGCGTTCAGAACCGGAGCTTCGTCCCGCGGGTTGGTGCCGATCAGCAGGATACGCTCGGCCGTGTCGATATCTTCGATGGCGGCAGTCCCGGCATAGGCCCCACGGTTGCCCGCTGGCAGCTTGGCCCCGTCGGTGCGGCATTCGACAACACCGCCCTGCCCCTCGATCATCTGTTTCAGCGCAAACGCAGCCTCAACTGGGGCCAGATCACCAACGATCCCAGCCGGTTTTTCGGCCCCTTTCAGCGCTTGCACCGCTTTGGCCAACGCCTCGGGCCACGAGGCCGGGCGGAGCTTGCCGTTCTCGCGTACATAAGGCTTGTCCAGCCGCTGGCGGCGCAGGCCGTCCCAAACAAAGCGCGTCTTGTCGCTGATCCATTCCTCGTTCACACCGTCGTGGTTGCGCGGCAAGAAGCGCATCACTTCACGCCCCTTGGTATCCACGCGAATGTTGGATCCCAGCGCGTCCATAACATCAATGCTCTCTGTCTTGGTCAGCTCCCACGGACGGGCAGTAAAGGCATAGGGTTTAGACGTCAGCGCCCCAACCGGGCACAGATCGATGATGTTGCCCTGTAAGTTCGATTGCAGCGTTTCATTCAGATACGAGGTGATCTCGGCATCTTCGCCACGCCCGGTCTGCCCCATCTGAGTGATCCCGGCGACCTCGGTCGTGAAGCGCACACAACGGGTGCAACTGATGCACCGGGTCATCGCGGTGCCGACCAGCGGCCCCAGATCCAGATCATCCACAGCGCGCTTGGCTTCTTTAAAGCGCGACCCCGACACTCCATAGGCCATCGCCTGATCCTGAAGGTCACATTCGCCCCCCTGATCGCAGATTGGGCAGTCTAGCGGGTGATTGATCAGCAGAAACTCCATCACCCCTTCGCGGGCCTTCTTGACCATGGGCGAGTTTGTTTTGACCACGGGCGGCTGGCCTTCCGGACCCGGACGTAGATCACGCACCTGCATCGCGCAGGAGGCGGCGGGTTTCGGCGGCCCGCCCACGACTTCAACCAGACACATCCGGCAGTTCCCGGCGATCGAAAGACGTTCGTGATAGCAGAAACGCGGCACCTCGACCCCGGCCTGCTCACAAGCCTGGATCAGGGTCATCGCACCATCGACTTCAATTTCCTGCCCGTCGATATTGATCTTGCGGAGGTCAGACATGGTCTAGTTCGCCCTCAAATACACGCCGATGGCGCTGTTTCTTTCGATTTCCTTCTGCCCCAATGCGCAGAAAGTTTTGGGGTTGTCATACGAGACACCGTTCTGCGCCAGGTATGCTTCGCCTTTTGAGCGCATCCTGTCTTTCTCAGAATCGGATTCCACATAGGCCCGGATTTCCTTGTCCGAGTACCCCAGCTTGTTTGCTTTCGACCGCAAATCCCACATCACGCCAATCGCCTTCAGACGACGCCCACTGATCGAAGGGCAAACCTCTGAAATCTCGTTCGCTACCGCGATATAGTACAACTCGTTGTCGATCTCTTTGACATCTCGCAAAGGCGGCTTGGCGTCAGCCGGCACCGGCGACGCAAACACGCATATCGCGGCAATCAACGTCGCCGCGCCCAATACGGACCCTCGCAGATTTGCCGGCCCCTGGCATTCAGCGCGCATAGCTGCGTGATATGCGAAACTGCGTGTCATGGACGAAGGCATTTTCCTGCGAAAGTCAGTTTGTCGTCGGTGATCCGCAGGTTTTGCGGTTCGGTATCCGGTCCGACCTTCCAGTCAATTCGCGAAGACCCGTATTTTGCGATACAAAACTTGGTGCCTTCGTACCGTCCCGCCTCGCGCGCTCCGTCCAATGAAGCTGAAACACCGTTCACCACGACCGTGAAATCTGTTGGCGCTGTTTTTTTGTCCACGACTTTCGCTTTAGCGCTGAAGTATTGACCGTCAAAAACCACGCGGTCCGAGGATGGGGTCACCAAACCACAAGACGCGACAAGCGCAGCCGCGGCACAGACCACCAATGCCCGACCACAGGTTTTCATCCGGCGCGTTTTTCCGGTGACATGATGAACAGCGCTTAACATCAGAACGCGGCCACCATTGCCATAATCCCCATGATGAACATGCACGCCCATCCCAGAACATAAAGAACGCTCCGCAAGCCTGTGTTAGGTTTGCCAATTCCTTGAATGTGAATGACCAGCATCACCAATCGCGCCAAAAGCGCGACCGAGGCCAGCAGATTTACCCAGAACGGGCTTACCGCCATCAGTATGGCCGCAATTGTCACAGCCGCATATGCCGGAAGGGTCTCAGTTCCGTTCAGATACGCTCGGTTCAGTCGATAGGTTTTGTCGGCATAGTCCTGCTCGGGCGTGGAACCCGGAGCCAAGCCTTTTCCTTGCTTTGCCAAAGCCGTGAATGGGGCAAGTAACAACACAACCAGGGTGAAGATCATCAGCGAAACGATCGCATGGCCATATTCTGCAAATACTTCCATAGGTTCTACTCCGCAGCCATTGCACCAAGGCGACCAGACTTCTGGGCCTTGATACGGTCTTCGATTTCGTCCCGGAAATTGCGGATCAGGCCCTGGATGGGCCAAGCCGCAGCATCGCCAAGCGCGCAGATCGTGTGCCCTTCGACCTGTTTGGTCACGTCAAACAGCATGTCGATCTCTTCCAGTTCGGCCTCACCGCGCACCAGTCGATCCATCACGCGCATCATCCAACCGGTGCCTTCACGGCATGGCGTACACTGGCCGCAGCTTTCGTGCTTGTAGAATTTCGACAGCCGCCAGATTGCCTTGATGATATCGGTGGAATTGTCCATCACGATCACTGCCGCCGTTCCCAGGCCCGAGCCCAAATCGTTGCGCAGATAGTCGAAATCCATGATCGCATCGCGCATGTTTTCACCGCGCACGCAAGGAACGGACGAGCCACCGGGGATCACCGCCAGCAGATTGTCCCAGCCGCCGCGAATACCGCCACAATGGGTCTCGATCAGTTCCTCAAACGAGATCGACATCGCCTCTTCGACCACACATGGGCTATTCACATGGCCCGAGATCGCAAACAGCTTGGTGCCCGCATTGTTCTGACGACCAAAGCCTGCGAACCAATCCGCGCCCCGGCGCAGGATGGTGGGCACAACGGCAATGGATTCCACGTTGTTCACCGTGGTCGGACAACCATACAGCCCCGCACCCGCCGGGAACGGAGGCTTCATCCGCGGCATGCCCTTCTTGCCCTCAAGGCTTTCGATCAAGGCGGTTTCTTCGCCGCAGATATACGCGCCTGCGCCGTGATGCAGGAACAGATCAAAATCCCAGCCCGAACCGGCGGCGTTCTTGCCCAACAAGCCAGCGTCATAGGCTTCGTCAATCGCAGCCTGTAGCGCCTCACGCTCACGGATATATTCGCCGCGCAGGTAGATATAGCAGGTATGCGCATTCATCGCGAAGGACGCGATTAGGCAGCCTTCGATCAATGTATGCGGATCATGACGCATGATCTCGCGGTCCTTGCAGGTGCCCGGCTCGGATTCGTCCGCGTTCACAACAAGATAGGCCGGGCGACCGTCGCTTTCCTTGGGCATGAACGACCATTTCAGACCGGTGGGAAAGCCCGCACCGCCACGACCACGCAGGCCGGAATCCTTCATCGTCTGGATGATCCAGTCGCGGCCCTTCTCGATCAGGCTAGCCGTGCCGTCCCAATGCCCGCGCGCCTGTGCGCCGCGCAATGTGCGCTCGTGCATCCCGTAGATGTTGGTAAAGATCCGGTCCTGATCCTTCAGCATCGTGTATTACCTTCAGCTGTCCTGACGCATGCGCCAGAGTTGAAAAATGTTGACGCCCGCATAAATGAATCCTGCCAGAGCGGCAAAATCAAAAAGCAACGCATAGCGGCCCGGCAGTCCCAACTGCGGACCAACAAATGACATGACAAGCCACAGCACCATCGTCGCGGCGATGACGACGCCGATATGACGGCCCTTTCGGGCTATGGCCTGTTCCTTGTCCTTGTCCATCTCATCCCGATGCCCCGAGTGGGCACCTATCTTAGTCCTCGTTCCCCGCGGCAAGGCTGGTTGCCTGCTCGACCCAGCCGTCGCGTTCGATCCGGCCCTTGAACTTCAGCTGCGTATCCACCCAGGCAATATTCCCGGCCGTCCAGGTTGAGATCTGGTCGTAGTGATAGATCCCCAGATCGTTCAGCTTTTCTTCCAGCTTCGGCCCAACGCCCTTCAGCACTTTCAGATCATCCGCCTTACCGTCGCGCGCCTTCGTCAGCGTTTCGGGCTTGTCTTCCGTAGCTTCCTGCGCCTGCTTCGCCGCCGGTTTGCCAACCTCATGCTCTTTCGGAGGTTTAGGAGCTGCCTTGGTCGCCGCCGCCTTACCATCCTTACCCAACCACGGGGTCAGGATCGGAACCTCGGTCCCGTCGATGCGTTTGACCGTGTCGCCCAGATCAACAGCCAGTTCGACACTCGCATTATTCTCGGGCTTGTCCGTTGCATACTCGGTCAGGCTGCTCAAACCTTTCAGCGGTTCCGCGGCATAACGACCGTTCTGTGGACCTGGCACCGGCACCTTGCCCGCGGCCAAATCGTCAATGATCTTGCCAAAGCTTTCGGCCGTCAAATCTTCATAATAGTCCTTGCCGATCTGCGCCATGGGCGCGTTCGCACAGGATCCGAGGCATTCAACCTCTTCCCAACTCAACTTACCATCAGCGGACAACTCATGCGGCTTGGCAGCAATCTTTTCTTTGCACACCGCAATCAGATCTTCGGCCCCGCAGATTAAACATGAGGTCGTGCCGCACACTTGGATATGCGCAACTGTTCCAACGGGTTGCAACTGAAACATGAAGTAGAATGAGGCGACCTCAAGCACGCGGATATAGGCCATACCCAACATGTCGGCGACGGATTCGATCGCCGGACGGGACAGCCAACCCTCTTGCTCTTGCGCGCGCCACAACAGCGGAATAACCGCACTGGCCTGACGACCCTCGGGGTACTTGGTGATCTGCGCTTCGGCCCACTGCTGGTTAGCAGCGGTGAAGGCAAAGCTTTCGGGTTGTTCGGGATGAAGACGGCGGAGCATTAGCGGTCAATCTCTCCAAATACGACGTCCATGGTTCCGATAATCGCGGCGACGTCGGCCAGTTGGTGACCCTTGGCGACGTGATCCATGGCTTGCAGGTGCAGGAAACCCGGCGCGCGCAGTTTGGCGCGATAGGGTTTGTTGGTGCCATCGGCGACGAGATAGACGCCGAACTCGCCCTTAGGGGCTTCGACGGCGGCATAGACCTCGCCCGCGGGGACGTGGAAGCCTTCGGTGTACAGCTTGAAGTGATGGATCAGGCTTTCCATCGAGGTCTTCATGTCCGAGCGTTTCGGCGGGGTGATTTTGCCGCGGGCCAGAACGTCGCCCGGGCATTCGCGGATCTTGGCGATGGCCTGACGGATGATGTGCAGCGACTGGCGCATCTCTTCCATCCGAACCAAATAGCGGTCATAGCAATCACCATTCTTGCCGACGGGGATTTGGAACTCGAACTCGTCATAGCATTCATAGGGCTGCGCGCGGCGCAAATCCCAAGCCAGACCCGATCCGCGCACCATTACGCCGGAGAAGCCGTATTTCTGGATGTCATCTTCGGTCACGATGCCAATATCGGCGTTACGCTGTTTGAAGATGCGGTTTTCGGTCAGCAGACCGTCAATATCGTCCAGAACGGCGGGGAATTCGTGGCTCCACGCCTCGATATCGTCCAGCAGTTCTGGCGGCAGGTCCTGATGCACACCACCGGGGCGGAAATAGGCGGCGTGGAGGCGCGCACCACAGGCACGCTCATAGAACACCATCAGCTTTTCGCGTTCCTCAAACCCCCACAGCGGTGGAGTCAGGGCGCCAACATCCATCGCCTGCGTCGTCACGTTCAGCAAGTGGTTCAGGATGCGCCCGATCTCAGAATACAGAACTCGGATCAGCGAACCTCGGCGCGGTACCTCGACCCCGGTCAGCTTTTCGATGGCCAAGCACCAGGCATGTTCCTGGTTCATCGGTGCCACGTAATCCAGACGGTCGAAATACGGCAGGTTTTGCAGATACGTCCGGCTTTCCATCAGCTTTTCGGTGCCACGGTGCAGCAGACCGATATGCGGGTCGCAACGTTCAACAATCTCACCGTCCAGCTCAAGAACAAGGCGAAGAACCCCATGCGCCGCAGGGTGTTGCGGGCCGAAGTTAATGTTGAAATTGCGGATCTTCTGTTCTCCGCTCAGCGCGTCCGTGCTGCCGTCATCGTATCTTGAGCCGTCCATCAACGCCCTCGTTTCTTCTTCGCTTCGGCCCGAACCCGGACCTTTTCGGCCTCGGCCGCCTTCGCTGCGGCCCCTGCAAGCAGCACACCCAGCACGCCCAGAACAATCAGTTCGCCTGTCATATCAGCGTCGCTCCATCTCTTGCAGCTTCAGCGCCATCATCCACAGCAGGACAATCACGACCGGAGAGATGATGCACGCAAACGCCCAGTTCTTGTTGATCCCGAAATGCGGCAGCAGCTTGATCATTGGCACAACCGTCGCCACCACCAGAACAATCCAGATCAGGAACTCAAACATGGCGGCTACTCCTGCTTCTCATCCCCTGGCAGAATATAATTCGCACCTTCCCAAGGGCTCATGAAGTCAAACTGCCGGTACTCCTGCACCAGGCTGACCGGTTCGTAAACGACACGCTTCTGCGCCTCGTCGTACCGCACTTCGGTATAGCCCGTGGTGGGAAAATCTTTGCGCAGCGGATAGCCGCGGAAACCATAATCCGTCAGAATGCGCCGCAAGTCCGGGTGTCCCGAGAACAGAATGCCGAACATGTCGAACACCTCTCGCTCGAACCAGTTGGCCGAAGGGTGAACATCTGCGATCGAGGGCACCATGTCTTCCTCACGAATGGAAACCCGCAAGCGAATGCGCTGGTTCTGATACATCGACAAGAAGTGATAGACCACGTCGAACCGCTTGGCGCGTTCGGGGTAATCGACGCCCGTAATATCTACAAGGGTCGAGAACTTGCAATTCTGATCAGACCGCAGGAATTCTACGAACTCCACAAGGCTCGACGGTGCGACATCGACGTTCAATTCGTCATGGGTCACATCCCAGGACAAAACACAATCAGCCCGTTTAAGCTCTAACTGCGCGCCGAGTTCTTTGAGTGCTTCGCTCATCTTCCCTCTCCCTCAGCGCACGATGGTTCCGGTGCGGCGGATCTTCCGTTGCAACTGCATCAGACCATAAAGCAGAGCCTCGGCGGTAGGAGGGCAGCCGGGGACGTAGATATCCACCGGAACGATACGATCACAGCCCCGCACAACAGAGTAGGAATAGTGATAATACCCACCCCCATTCGCGCAGGACCCCATCGAGATCACATAGCGTGGCTCGGGCATCTGGTCATAAACCTTGCGCAACGCCGGGGCCATCTTGTTGGTCAGGGTTCCGGCAACAATCATCACGTCGGACTGACGCGGAGAGGCGCGCGGCGCGATGCCAAACCGTTCCGCATCATAGCGCGGCATCGAGGTGTGCATCATCTCAACCGCGCAGCAGGCCAGACCAAAGGTCATCCAGTGCAAAGACCCGGTGCGAGCCCAGTTGATGATGTCCTCGGTCGAGGTCAGCAGAAATCCTTTGTCCTGCAATTCAGAATTCAGGGCCTGGGTTGCAACTTCCTTGTCGACGCCTGCGGTATTTGCACCCGTCATCACTCCCATTCCAGGGCCCCTTTCTTCCATTCATAGGCAAAGCCAATGGTCAGAACGCCCAGAAACACCATCATGGACCAGAACCCAACATCGCTGATGTCTTTGAAACCGACGGCCCAGGGGAACAGGAAAGCAATTTCCAGATCGAAGATGATGAAGAGAATCGAAACCAGATAGAACCGAACGTCGAACTTCATCCGCGCATCATCAAAGGCGTTGAAGCCACATTCATATGCGCTAACCTTTTCAGGGTCTGGATTGCGGACGGCCAGAACCACAGCAGCCAGAATCAGAACGATTCCAAGGCCAACGGCAACGGCCAGAAACACCAGAATCGGGAGGTACTCCCGCAACAGGTCTTCCACGTAAAGCTCCTTTCCTGTGCAGCGCTCGCAGCGACGCACCGTCAATTGGCGTGTTGACTGGACATTCTCTATCCCTGCGTGATCAGAGGGTCAACCGAACAGAAGCGCGCAGGCACCTAATATTCCGTTTCCCTCGTGGGATATTGAGTATGTTGGTTCTGTTTGCGCGATAAGTGACTGTTGGAATTCAGACCTTGCTGTTCCAAACAGGTTTTCTTTTGGCAAAAAACGCGCCGATTCCTTCTTGCGCTTCTTCAGTTTCCCAACGATCCACCAGCGCCCGGATCGTCCCGTCGATCACAGTATTGTTAATCGTCGGTCCCAGCATTCGCACCAAAGCTTTGGCCGAGGCCACGGCCCCCGGCGCGCAGGACAGGTATGGCTCGACCTCGGCCTCGACCGCCCCGGCCAGATCATCGGCATTGACCGCGCGGGCAAGCAATCCCAGTTCCACAGCCTCGGACGCTTCAAAAAGACGTGCCGACATGAATACGCGCCGCGCCCGTGCCTCGCCCATGCGTGCAACAACATAGGGACCAATGGTCGCCGGGATCAGGCCCAATCTCGTTTCTGTCAGGCCCATTTTCACTGACTGAACACCAATTGCCACGTCACACACTGCGGCCATTCCAACGCCCCCTCCAAAAGCGTTGCCCTGAACGGCGCCGATCAACGGTTTCGGCATCGTGTTCAAAGCCTGCAACATTTCGGCCAGCTTACGCGCTTCAACAAAGCGCGTTTCGGGGTCGGCGGCCATTTGATCCTGCATCCAGCTTAAATCGCCTCCGGCGCAGAAGCTTTTGCCCGCGCCTGTCAGGACGACCACCCGCACTGCGTCGTCCTGCCCTAACTGCCCTGCGGCCTGTGTCAGCTCCGATATCATCTGCGCTGACATCGCATTGTGTTTTTCCGGACGGTTCAGCGTCAGCGTCGCGACGCCGCGCGGGTCCACTGCGATTGAAATGGTGTCGAACATGGCCTTACTTATTCCCCTCGCATGGCGCGCGCCATCTGCGCGGCCTGGTCCACGATCTCGGGGGCGATGCCGGTCTCATATCCCAGCCGATGTAAGTGCGACACAACCGTTTCGGTCGCCACATTCCCGGCCGCGCCAAGGGCGTATGGACACCCCCCCAAACCGCCAACCGCGGAATCGAACGTGCGCACCCCCAAAGCGAGGGCCGCGTCTATATTGTCGATCGCCCGTCCGTTGGTGTCGTGAAAATGACCCGCCAGTCTGGTGACGGGCACCCGCTTTTGCACCGCCAAAAGCATATGCGCGACAGTATCAGGCGTGCCCTGCCCGACCGTATCCCCCAGAGACACTTCGTAACAGCCCAGCGCAAACAGCGTATCCGCGACTTCAGCAACTTTTTCAGGGTCTGTCGGGCCATCATAGGGACAGTCCGTCACGCAAGAGACATACCCCCGCACGGGAAGGTCAATATGCCGAGCAGCCTCTAGAATTGGGGTAAACCGCTCGATGGATTCCGCAATCGAGGCGTTGATGTTGGCCTTAGAAAACCCCTCGGAGGCTGAGGCGAAAACAGCAATCTCATCCGCCTTGGCCGCAAGCGCGTCGTCATACCCGCGCATGTTCGGTGTCAGCGCGGCATAGCGCACACCATCGGCACGGGAAATCCCAGCCAGCACTTCGGCACTGCCCGCCATCTGTGGCACCCACTTGGTTGAAACAAAGCTGGCCACCTCGATCCGGTTGAACCCGGCCCGGCTCAGACAATCGATCAACGCGACCTTTTCGGCCACCGGGATTTCCCGCTTTTCATTCTGCAGACCGTCGCGCGGCCCCACTTCGAAGATTTCAACCCGATCACCCATGGCTGCGCCCCTCCCTTATTGCCGCTATGAACCCGACCTTGCCACGTTGCGCCCGCACGGGACAGATCATTCCTCCTCCAACCGGACCAGAGCGGCACCGGCTTCGACCTGCCCCCCGGCTTCGGCGAGCACTTCGGCAACGACGCCATCGCGTGCTGCCAGCAAGGAATGCTCCATCTTCATGGCTTCCAGAACGGCCAGTCGATCGCCTTCCTGCACCGTTTGCCCCACTGTCGCGAACATGGCTTTTACCAATCCCGGCATCGGTGCCTCGATCACGTTGGTGTCGCCAACGGCACTAGTGTCGCGGTCCAGAGGATCGACGATATCGAACGATTGCCCATAGTTTTCGAAAACAGTGACCCTCGACCCTGCCACAGCTACGCGCGGCATGGGCTTGCCACCCACGATCCATTTCCCGGCCTTTCGTTCGGCCAGAACCGAGTCGTCCCCCACCCGCCAAAGCTGTCGGTCCGGCCTTTCGACCTGAACATCCAGATCAATCACGTCTTCGGCCTTCAGTTGGGCCGCCCGATGCAGGGGTGCCCAAAGAGAGAACCCACACTGTTCGTTCGTATCCACCAGCCCCAACGCCGTCATCGCCGCCGAAACACAGGTAGACGCCGTAACTGGGACGGGCCTGATGAGCGCGTCCAAGTCCCGCCCGATCAGTCCTGTATCCACATCCCCCGCCGCAAAACCGGTATGCCGTGTCAACGCCCCCAGAAACCCGAGGTTTGTAACTGTCCCGGCAACTTCGGTACGCGACAACGCCCGATGCAGTTGCTCCAACGCAATCTGGCGTGTTGGCCCGTGCACGATGACCTTGGCGATCATCGGATCGTACCAAGGGCTGATCGTATCGCCCGCCCGAACGCCGCTATCTGCCCGGCAAGCCGTCGGGAACTTCAGATGAGTCAGCTTGCCCGTCGCAGGCAAAAACCCTTTGGGCACATCTTCGGCGTAAAGCCGCGCCTCAAACGCGTGGCCGGTGATCGACAGTTCATTTTGTTTCTTTGGCAGCGTCTCGCCCGAGGCAACCCGCAATTGCCATTCGACCAGATCTACGCCCGTAATGGCCTCGGTCACAGGGTGTTCGACCTGCAAGCGTGTGTTCATTTCCATGAACCAGAACCGATCCGGTCGCAGCCCTTCCGAGGCATCGACGATAAATTCAACCGTGCCTGCACCCTTATAGCCAATCGCCTCGGCCGCCCTGACACCCGCCTGCCCCATCGCCTCGCGCATTTCGGGCGTCATACCGGGCGCAGGCGCTTCCTCGATCACCTTTTGATGGCGCCGTTGCAGGGAGCAATCGCGTTCGAACAGATGCACGGCGTGTGTGCCATCTCCGAAAACCTGCACTTCGATATGGCGCGGTTTGGCGACGAACTTCTCGACCAGCACGGCATCGTTACCAAAGGCTGTACGCGCCTCGCCACGTGCTCTGTCCAAGGCCGACGCAAAATCCTCGGGCTGCTCAACCAGCCGCATCCCCTTGCCGCCACCTCCGGCAACAGCCTTGATCAGCACGGGATAGCCGATGGTTTCCGCCGCACCGGCCAAATGGTCGGGGTCCTGATTGTCACCGTGATAGCCGGGCACAACCGGCACGCCCGCCTGCTCCATCAAAACCTTGGCCGCATCCTTGAGACCCATCTTGCGGATCGCATCCGCAGAAGGCCCGATAAACGTCAACCCAGCGGCTTCGACCGAATCCACGAAATCCGGATTCTCGGACAAAAACCCATATCCGGGATGGATCGCCTGCGCGCCGGTGTCCAGCGCTGCCTGAACGATCACGTCGCCCTTCAAATAGCTCTCAGCCGGTGCCGCACCGCCGATATGCACCGCCTCATCCGCCATTTGTACATGTTTGGCCGAGGCATCCACATCGGAATATACCGCAACGCAGGCCACACCCAACTTCTGAGCGGTTTCCATCACGCGGCAAGCAATCTCACCCCGGTTGGCAATCAGGATTTTGCTGAACATATTTCTTACTCCTCTGACGCCAAATCTTCGATCAGCCGAAACCGTTCGCAGAGCAATTCCATCTCTGGGTCAAATCCACCGTTGCGCTCAAAGTATCGACTGTGATCCTCCCGCCATCCTTCAAGCGTTTCGTTCTCGCCCTCGGCCAAGGCAAACGCTTCGGTCATGTCACAGAACCGGCTGACCGTAACCTCAAGCGTCTCGATCACCAAAGCCGGACGACCATCCCACTCCAGAACAATATCGCGCCGCCCGACCACTGGGGTCTCTGAGCTGCCTTCGGGATAGTCACGCAACGCGCCACAGGTTGCTGTTTTCCGCCCTGCACGAACCAACCCCAACAGTTCAGCGCTCATCGACGCGCTGTCACCGAACTTGAAGGTTTGCGCGCCGGGATAACGAGTCAAAACGTCCTTTAAAGTCATGATGATCACATCCTGAACACGCCAAAACGTGTCTCTTCGATCGGGGCGTTCAAGGCGGCGCTTAGCGACAGGGCCAGCACATCGCGCGATTTGCGCGGGTCGATGATGCCGTCATCCCAAAGCCGCGCCGAAGCATAGAGCGGGTGTGACTGCTCCTCGAACATATTCAGCGTCGGGCGCTTGAATTCGGCTTCTTCCTCGGCCGACCACGTGCCGCCCTGCCGCTCGATCCCGTCGCGTTTGACAGTAGCCAAAACACCTGCCGCCTGCTCACCCCCCATCACCGAGATGCGCGAGTTCGGCCAGGTCCACAGGAACCGAGGCTGATAGGCGCGACCCGCCATGCCGTAGTTTCCCGCGCCGAACGAGCCGCCCACCAGCATCGTGATCTTGGGCACCGAGGTCGTCGCCACAGCCGTCACCATCTTGGCGCCGTGCCGCGCGATGCCCTCATTCTCGTATTTCCGACCGACCATGAACCCGGTGATGTTCTGCAAGAACACAAGCGGCGTTTTGCGCTGCGAACACAGTTCGACAAAATGCGCCCCCTTCTGTGCGGCTTCGGAAAACAGCACGCCGTTGTTGGCGATGATCCCCACCGGGCAGCCTTTGACATGGGCAAACCCCGTCACAAGCGTCTCACCGAACCGAGGCTTGAACTCATCGAACCGAGACCCATCGACCAGCCGCGCAACCACCTCGCGGATGTCATAGGGCGTGCGCAGATCGGCAGGCACAACGCCGAGGATTTCCTCGGGGTCATAGGCCGGGTCCTCAGGGTTGGCCCAATCCACTGTCTGCGGCTTGCGCAGGTTCAGCGACCCCACGGCCCGGCGCGCCAAAGCCAGTGCGTGCGCATCATCCTCGGCCAGATAATCCGCTACACCGGACAGGCGCGTATGCACATCGCCGCCGCCCAAGTCTTCGGCGCTGACCACCTCGCCCGTGGCAGCCTTGACCAGAGGCGGTCCGGCCAGAAAGATCGTCCCCTGTTCCTTGACGATAATCGTCACATCCGACATCGCGGGCACATAGGCCCCACCCGCCGTACAAGACCCCATCACCACCGCGATCTGAGCAATCCCCTTGGCGCTCATCCGCGCCTGATTATAGAAAATACGGCCAAAGTGGTCTCGGTCGGGAAAGACCTCATCCTGATTGGGCAGGTTCGCACCTCCGCTATCGACCAAATAGATGCAGGGCAGATGGTTTTCCTCGGCAATCTCCTGCGCCCTCAGGTGTTTTTTGACCGACATCGGATAGTATGTACCGCCCTTCACAGTGGCATCGTTGCACACCACCATGACCTCGCGCCCCTGCACCCGGCCAATCCCCGCGATCACCCCGGCACAAGGCGCGGCGTCACCATACATCCCATGCGCCGCCGTCGCGCCGATCTCCAGAAACGGAGACCCTGCGTCCAGCAAATTCGCCACCCTGCGCCGAGGCAGCATCTTGCCCCGAGACACATGCCGCGCGCGGGATTTTTCACCGCCGCCCATGCGGGCCGCTTCGGCGGCTTCGGAGATCTGTGCCAGCGCGTCCAGATGGGCGGTGCGGTTTGCCTTGAAGCCCTCAGAGGCGGGCATGGCTTTGGATGTGAGTTTCATTTACGTTGTCTCCAATTCCAACTTCGCACGACGCTTCAATTCCTTCCGAATGACCTTCCCTGTCACCGTCATCGGCAATTCCTCCAGAAACGCCACCTCGCGCGGGTAGGAATATTGCGCCAGACGGGCCTTTACCCACTCCTGCAACTCCGTGCCCGTCGTCTCAGCCCCCGGTTTCAACACGACATACGCCTTGACAATCTCGGTCCGCAGCGGGTCGGGTTTGCCGACCACGCCCACGGTCGCCACCGCAGGGTGAGTCAGCAGGCAATCCTCGATTTCGGCGGGGCCGATGCGGTATCCGGCAGAGGTGATCACGTCGTCATCTCGCCCCACGAACCGTAGATAGTCGCCCTCCCACACGCCACGATCACCGGTGATCAGCCAGTCACCCCGGAATTTCTGCGCAGTCTCCTCGGGCCGGTTCCAGTACTCCAGCAACATCGAGGCCGAGCCGCGCCGGATGGCAACGTTGCCTTCTTTGTCCGTTGGCTGGCCCATGTCATCAATCACCGCCACCTCATGCCCCGGCACCGGTTTCCCGATACAGCCGGGCCGCACCGGGAAGTCTTCGGCGCAGGACGACACGACCATGTTACATTCGGTCTGGCCGTAGAATTCGTTGATCGTCAGGCCGAATGCCTGCTGCCCCCAGGCCAGCATCTCGGCCCCCAGTGGCTCGCCGCCCGACGCGACCGAGCGTAGGCCGGGGACGGCCTGACTTGCCGCTTTCAGCATCCGCAACGCGGTGGGGGGAAAGAACACGTTGCGCACTCCGCCGCGCGCGATCACGTCAGCGCAGACTTCTGGGGTAAATTTCTCAAGCCGCGCGGCGACCACCGGGATGCCCAGCGCCAGACCGGGCATCAGCGCATCGAACAACCCACCAATCCATGCCCAGTCGGCAGGGGTCCAAAGGCAATCGCCGTCGCGTAGGTGATTGTGGCTTATGGATACGCCCGGCAGATGCCCCGTCAGAACCCGGTGCCCGTGCAGCGCCCCCTTGGGGCTTCCGGTTGTGCCCGAGGTATAGATCAGCACGGCGGGATCCTCGGGGCCCGTATCAGCAAAGGAAACCGCGCCATCAGACGGTGCAATCCGGTCAACCCGCACAGAGTGTGCCAAAGCGCCCAACAGTTCCTCGCCTTCTGCATCCGTCAAAACTATCTGCGCACCTGCATCCCGAACCCTTGAGGCCAGCGCATCATGTTTGAATAGCTTAAATAGCGGAACCGAGATCGCGCCGATTTTCCAGATCGCCAAATGCGCTGCGGCGCACCACGGCGATTGGCTAAGAAGTACGCCCACCCGGTCGCCGCGTTGCACGGATATCATCAGTTGGCGCGCGATACCGTCCACCATTCGCTGCAAGCGGTCAAAGGTGACGTCGTCCTGCGTACCCCCGGTCAGGTCGCGAATAGCCACGCGATCACCCGGTTGCGACAGACATTGCCGCGCCATGTTCAATCGGTCGGGAATCAACCAGCCACCACCGGGCTGCAATCCAGGTATGCGCCTAGCGGGACACATTGCCGAAACCCTTTGTTTTCATGACATTTCTTTGGCGATGGGCGCGTTCGCCAATCACACGAACTTGATACAGATCAGAGTTGGCAGCGGACCGTTCGTGCAAAACGCCAGCATCAACAAACCTAAAGGCAGTAAAATGACCAACAAACTCGCCGCTCTGACCCTCTCCACCGCGCTTGTCGCACTGGCTGTCCCGGCTTTCGCCCAATCTCAGGGTGATTGGACCGTCGGACTTGGTGTGGGCTATCTCGACCCGAAATCCGACAACGGCACGCTGAGCAATGGCGCCAGCGTCGAGGTTGACTCGGACACGCGCCCGATCTTTACAGTAGAATACTTCATTCGTGACAACCTTGGCATCGAATTGCTGGCTGCAACGCCCTTCAGCCATGACATTACCTTGGCTGGCAGCATCGACGGCGGGACCGTCAAGCACTTGCCGCCCACACTGTCGCTGAACTATCACTTCCCGACCAACAGCGCGTGGAAGCCTTACGTTGGCGCTGGTATCAACTATACCGTCTTCTTTGACGAAAGCTCGGCTCTGGGCGATCTGGAACTGGATGACTCGGTTGGTGTCTCTCTGCAGGCTGGTCTGGATTACATGGTCACCGAAAAAGGCGCCGTGCGTCTGAACGTGCGCTGGTTCGACATCGACTCTGATGTCAGCCTCGACGGAAACGACCTCGGTACTGCCGAGATTGATCCGTGGCTGGTCGGCGTTTCCTACGTCCATCGCTTCTGACCCTTCGAAGAAACGCCCCGCAGTTCCCTCGTCTGCGGGGCGTTTTTCCATCACTCCATCCCGCTCATCAGTTCCCGGCCGATCAGCATCCGGCGGATTTCACTGGTGCCCGCGCCAATCTCCATCAGCTTGGCATCGCGGAAAATCCGGCTGACAGGAGAATCCGACAGAAACCCGGCCCCGCCCATTGCCTGCACCGCCTGATGCGCCTGCGTCATCGCCGCCTCGGACGCGTAAAGGCAGCACGCCGCCGCATCCTGACGCGTCACATCCCCGCGATCACACGCCTTGGCCACTTCGTACACATAGGCGCGGGCTGAATTCATCGCCGTATACATATCTGCGATCTTTCCCTGCATAAGCTGGAAGCTACCGATGGGTTTCCCGAATTGCTTACGCTCGGCCAGATAGGGCATGATCTCATCCAGACAGGCGGCCATGATGCCTATACCGATTCCGGCAAGCACCACACGCTCATAGTCCAGGCCAGACATTAGAACCGCGACACCCTTCCCTTCTTCGCCAAGCACATTTTCAAACGGCACTTCCACGTCTTCAAAGACCAGCTCGGCCGTATTCGACCCGCGCATCCCCAACTTGTCGAAATGGGGTGAGGTGGAAAAGCCGGTCATCTCTTTCTCGATCAGAAAGGCGGTTATCCCACGCGACCCGGCCTCTGGGTCAGTCTTGGCGTAAACGACCAGAGTATCCGCGTCCGGTCCGTTGGTGATCCAGTATTTGCTGCCGTTCAGACGGTAGTGATCATTGCGCTTCTCGGCCCGCAACTTCATCGACACCACGTCGGACCCTGCCGACGCCTCGGACATCGCCAGTGCTCCCACATGTTCACCCGAAATCAAGCGCGGCAGGTATTTCGTCTTTTGTTCATCCGTTCCGTTCAACTTGATCTGATTGACGCACAGGTTCGAGTGGGCGCCATAAGACAGTGATACCGAAGCCGAAGCCCGGGCAACCTCTTCGACGGCGACGGTATGGGCCAGATACGACATGCCCACCCCGCCAAATTCTTCGGGCACCGTTATGCCCAACATCCCCAAATCGCCCATTTCCTTCCAAAGCTCATTGGGAAACGCGTTCGAGGCATCAATCTCGGCGGCCATCGGCTTGACCCGCTCCTGCGCCCAGCGGTGAACCATTTCACGCAGGGCATTCACATCCTCGCCCAGATCAAACTGCATGGTAGCCGCGAACATATGCGATCTCCTCCCTCGCATTAATGAACAGTTGTTCAATAAGTATCAGCGAATCTTTTCCGGGTCAACGACGGCCATGCAGAAACACACCACCGACCCGTCAGGGGTGGTGGTGTCAAAGCATCAAGTGTGCGCTTTCAGCGCACTCCTTTGGATTACGATTGGTAGACCGCCCCGACCTCGGCCCAGATGATCCGCGCGATCAGTCGGCAATCATCCAGAGAGAATGTCAGCGGCACGCGCATGTCCATGATCCCGGCCAGCACCCGGTCACTGGCGGGCAAAGGCGCGCTGTCGGCGTAGCGCCAGCTATCATAGCGCGAGGTAAACCCGGTGGGCTCGGCCCCGCCGAACCACTTCAACTCGACCCCACGCGTAGCACAGCGGCGGATCACTTCGGCAATACGCTCGGATGACCAGTCCAACAGCAGGAACTGAATGGACGAGCCCACATAGGTCTCACCCTCGGGCCGCTCGACAATCGTCAAGCCGGGCGTTCCGCGCAGCCCCTTTTCAATCTCGGCATAACGCTCATTCCAACGCGCGACCTGTCTATCCAGATCCCGCAGTTGAGGCCGCAGGATCGCCGCCCGCAGATTATCCATCCGACCCGAAACATTGGGCGTGGTGTACTTGATCCTCTCAAAAGCCTCAGGTCCCGGCGCGGCCAGATGGCGTTCGTACAGCATATAGGATCCCGACAGCATCGTGGCCTTGGCCGCCAACTCCTCATCATCTGTGATCAGCAAGCCGCCCTCGCCCGAGTTCACGTGCTTGTAGGTCTGGCAAGAATAACACCCGATGGCCCCCTGCCGCCCCGACAGTTGCCCGCGCCACGCGGCACCCATCGTATGCGCGCAATCCTCGATCACGGTCACACCCGCGGCGTCGCACATCTGCATCAGCCGATCCATGTCACACAGATGCCCGCGCATATGGCTGAGCATCAGCACCCGCGCCTGATCAAGCTTGCTCTCAAGATCATCCAGATCAATTACCAGCCCTTCGGTCACGCCCACGAACACGGGCTTTGCCCCGACCGAGGCAATCGACCCCGGCACAGGGGCCAGCGTGAAGGCATTGGTCAGAACCGGATCACCGGGCTGCACACCCACCGCACGCAATGCGGTCGCCAGCGCATAGCCGCCCGACGACACGGCCAGACAGTATTTCGCCCCCATCTGCGCGGCAAATTCCTGCTCCAGCAAAGCAGTTTCGCCCAGCTCTCCGGGCGTCACGTTATAGCGATGCAACCGCCCGTGACGCAGAACCGCCAATGCGGCCTCGATCGCTTCGTCAGGGATGGGTTCCTGCTGTGTGAAACTGCCAGTGAATGTCTCGGTCATACGCCCGTTCTGAGGCCGCGCGTGCGCAGCGTCAAGGGCTTACGCCACCGCTCCAATAAGGCTGGTCACAACCTCGGGCAGATCATCGAAGTGATGCAGCAACGCTTCGGGCTCAAGCGCGGCCATATCCGCGCCCGACGGACCAAACGTCACCAACACCGAAGGAACCCCAGCGGCGCGCGCAGTATTGCGGTCAGTATCGGAATCTCCGATCAGCACACAAAGATCGGGATGCCCCCCTGCCCGCCGCGCGGCCTCGCGCAGAGGTTCGGGATCGGGCTTACGAACCGGCAGGGTGTCGGCCCCCACCAATGATGCGAACTGCTCCCGCACGCCCATCTGGGTCAGCAACTGATCGGCAAGAGCTTCGGGCTTGTTCGTGCAAATCCCCACGCCGTACCCCGCGACCTTCAATGCCTCAACCGCATCAAGTGCACCTGGGTAGAAATGCGTATGGGTATCAATGGCCTGCGCATATGCGTCCAGCAGCATTGGATAATATACCTGAATCGCCTGTTCATCATAAACCCCGACACGCTTCAATCCGTGCGTCAGCATCATCCGGCCACCCCGCAGCGCGACCGCAGCATCCTGCCCGTGAACCAGAACATCTCCGTGCCCCATATGGCGGAAACAGTGGTTCGCGGCTTCAAGCAAATCACCCGAGGTATCGGCCAATGTCCCGTCCAGATCGAAGATAACCGTTCGCATCGCGCCTCCTGCTTCGGCGGTTTTTCGCCGTATCCTGTTGCAAACGGCAATCTTGTTTGATCGCTGAACCGCTTGCGCCTTTGCCCTCAGCGGATAAAACGGACCGCAACAAAACACAAAGAGAAAACGATTTCATGAGCACCGCCCTTGTCATCCTTGCCGCAGGTAAAGGCACCAGGATGAATTCGGACATCCCCAAGGTCCTTCATCCAATTGCCCAGACACCGATGCTGGTTCACACCATGCGCGCCGGATCGGTTCTATCGCCCGAGCGCACCGTGATCGTCACCGGGCACGGGTCCGAGGCTGTGGCGAAAGTGGCGACCGCCGAAGACGAAACAGCCCGGATCGCGGAGCAGACCGAACAGTTGGGCACCGCTCATGCCGTCGCTCAGGCGCGCGCTGCGCTGGAGGGGTTCAAGGGCGACGTGGTGGTTTTGTATGGCGACACTCCGTTCCTTCAACCCGAGACACTGGAGCGGATGATCGAGGCGCGCGCGCAAAACGATCTGGTTATCCTCGGGTTCGAAGCCGCCGATCCCGCGCGCTATGGTCGCTTGGTCATGAACGAAGATCATCTTGAGCGGATTGTCGAATTCAAGGATGCTTCAGATGAAGAACGCGCGATAACCTTCTGCAATTCCGGTCTTTTGGCGTGCGACGCAGAGGTGTTGTTTTCCCTGATCGGCGCGGTGGGTAACGGCAATGCAGCCGAGGAATATTATCTGACCGACGTCGTGGAAATCGCCCGCAGCCGTGACCTGAAAGTCACCGCAATTGCCTGCGACGAGGCCGAGACGCTGGGGGTCAACTCGCGCGCTGATCTTGCCGCTGCCGACGCTGTATTCCAAACCCGCGCGCGGTCAGAACTGCTGGGCCTTGGCGTGACTTTGATGGCCCCTGAGACCGTTTATCTTGCCGCTGACACGATCATCGGACGCGACACGGTTATCGAACCGAATGTGGTATTCGGCCCCGGTGTCACGGTCGAAAGCGGTGCGACGATCCGGGCGTTTTCGCATCTTGAGGGCTGTCACGTTAGCCGAGGCGCTGTCATCGGCCCCTATGCCCGCCTGCGCCCCGGCGCGGAACTGGCCGAGAACACACGCATCGGGAATTTCGTCGAAATCAAAAATGCCGAGATCGCCGAAGGCGCGAAGGTCAATCACCTTAGCTATATCGGGGATGCCTCCGTTGGCGCGGATTCGAATATCGGGGCGGGTACGATCACCTGTAATTATGACGGGGTGATGAAGCACAAGACCACGATAGGTGAAAATGTCTTCATCGGATCGAACACCATGCTTGTTGCACCCGTGACCGTGGGCGACGGAGCCATGACAGCGACCGGCACCGTGGTCACGCGCGACGTCGAGCCCGACGCTCTGGCTGTGGCGCGCGCCAAGCAGGACAACAAACCCGGCTATGCGCGCAAATTGTTTGAGATGCTCAAGGCGAAGAAGGCTCGCCGCGACAAAGGAGCCTGACCTATGTGTGGAATTGTAGGCGTTCTGGGGCAGCACGAAGTCGCCCCCATTCTGGTCGAAGCGTTGAAACGTCTGGAATATCGCGGCTATGACAGCGCCGGGATTGCAACGGTGAACGGCGGTGACCTGGGGCGTCGCCGGGCCGTGGGAAAGCTGGTGAACCTCAGCGATCTGCTGGTGCATGATCCCCTGCCCGGCAAGTCCGGCATCGGCCATACACGCTGGGCCACCCATGGCGCACCTTCTGTGACGAACGCGCATCCGCATCAGGCGGGTCCAGTGGCCGTGGTACATAATGGCATCGTCGAAAACTATCGCGATCTGCGTACAGAGCTGGCCGAACATGGCGTAGGCTTCATGACCGAAACCGACACCGAAACTGTCGCGCTGATGGCCGAGCACTACCTGTCAACGGGGCTTTCCCCGGTTGAGGCGGCCTTTAAAACAATCGACCGGTTGGAAGGCGCATTTGCTCTGGCATTTCTGTTTGAAGGGCAAGAGGACCTGATCATCGCCGCGCGCAAGGGATCGCCGCTGGCGATCGGGCATGGGGATGATGAGATGTTCGTCGGTTCGGACGCCATTGCGCTGGCGCCGCTGACGGATCGCATCACCTATCTTGAAGAAGGCGACCGGGCGGTGCTGACCCGTACCACGTTGGAAATTCGTAACGAAGCGGGCGATCTCGTCAACCGTGACGTTCGCCAGATCAAGCTGGACACTGCGCGTACTGACAAAGGCGGGCACAAGCACTTTATGGCCAAGGAAATTGCGGAACAGCCCGTGGTCGTGGCCGAAGCAATCCGTTCATATTTGCCCACCGGCGGTGATGAGGTTGCCCTGCCCGCAGAACTGGACTTTACCAAGCTCGACCGTTTGACGATGGTTGCGTGCGGCACCGCCTTTTATGCCTGTTTGACCGCCAAGTACTGGTTCGAGAAACTGGCCAAAATGCCGGTTGAGGTCGATATCGCCAGTGAATTCCGGTACCGGGAACCTCCGATCAGTGACCGGACCGCGGCGCTGTTCGTTAGTCAGTCCGGTGAAACGGCCGATACGTTGGCGGCCCTAAGGTACTGTGAAGGCAAGGCGGACAAGATCATTTCGGTGGTCAATGTCCCCGAAAGCTCAATCGCGCGCGAAAGCGATGTGACGCTGCCCATTCATGCCGGGGTCGAGATCGGAGTGGCCTCGACCAAGGCTTTCACATGCCAATTGAGCGTGTTGCTGATGCTTGCACTAAAAGCCGCCTCGGATCGCGGGACGTTGACGGCAGAAGAACTGGCCGACCACGCCGCCGCATTGCGCGGCTTGCCTGCGGTGCTCAACGTCGCGTTAGAGCAGAACGACGCGATCCGCGCATCCGCCCAACGACTGTCCGAGGCACAGGACGTTCTGTTTTTGGGGCGCGGCCTGATGTATCCTCTGGCCATGGAAGGCGCACTAAAGCTAAAGGAAATCAGCTATATACACGCCGAAGGTTACGCGTCTGGCGAGCTGAAACACGGCCCAATCGCCCTGATCGACAAACATATGCCGGTGGTTGTGATGGCACCGCGTGACGCGGTTTTCGACAAAACCATATCGAACATGCAAGAAGTGATGGCACGCAAAGGCAAGGTCATTCTGATATCAGATGGCGACGGGATCGCCGAGGCTGAGGACGGCGTCTGGAGCACGATCCGCATGCCACTTGTTCATGAAAGCCTCGCCCCGATCCTCTATTCGGTTCCTGCGCAGTTGCTGGCGTATCACACGGCCGTCGCCAAGGGCACAGACGTGGACCAGCCACGCAATCTGGCGAAATCTGTTACGGTGGAGTAGCGATCCGTGGACGCCTATCTGGATCAGATCAAGGAACATGCCGATCCCGAGCGCGCCACGCAGATGGCGGCCTATCACAAGGCGGCCCGTCCTTATTTAGGGGTCGCAAACCCTATCTTGAACGACCTGACAAAAGCGTGGCGGCGAGACCTTGACGTGGCCTCTCGGGTCCAATTGGCCGATGACCTGTGGCAGACAAACATTCATGAGGCACGCTTAGCCGCCGCCAAATTGCTGACACAGGCGCGCATTCGGCCGGATGATGCGGCTTGGGAAGTACTGCAAAGCTGGTTGCCGGATTTCGATGCCTGGGCCGTTGCGGACCACGCGTGCATGGCCATGCAAAAGCGGCTGTCAGCCGACCCAGAAAGGCTGGATCAGGTCGGAGGCTGGACATCCTCAGACCACATGTGGACACGTCGCGCGGCATTGGTGGCAACCCTGCCATGGACCAAGCAAAACCACCCCAAGCCGGATGATCTGGACCGCCGGGATCGTATTTTGACCTGGGCCGCAGGATATGTCCCCGACCGTGATTGGTTTATCCAGAAGGCCATCGCATGGTGGTTGCGCGAGCTTTCCAAGCACGACCCATCCCGTGTTGTCGCGTTCCTACAAACATATGGTGATGCAATGAAACCCTTTGCGCGCAAAGAGGCCGGAAAATACCTGAAGGATCAGTTTGAGTAGACCTCAAGCTCGACCAATTCATCGAAAGGCAGCAGCAATGCCCGCATCGCGTCCAACGACAAACGGCTGCCCCCGCCTTCCGGCCCAGAAGCAGGCACCAGCGTAATGTAGGCCTGAGCGCCAGTTCTTGGAACGACCACCCGCCCGGTGAATTCGGTGTCGACCAGCGGTGTTTCCAACCAGCGCCCCGGTGTTGTGGGGTCACCCAGACTGGCCACAGTGGTTTTCGGACCAACCCAACTTGGGGCAGCCACAGCAACAGGTTCGGGGTCAGCTACGTCAGCGACTTCTACTGCTTCGGGCTCGGCTTGAGCCTTCTCACCGTCGCCGCCAAAGACGCGATCTGTCGTGGACCGGACGGTGTCGCATCCCGCAACAACTGCAAACAAAACAATAAATGCAATCCTCATACTGGTAATCTACCGTTCCAACGGCCTCTGATCTAGACCAAAGCACAGTTCGCCCTTGTCGCAGCGGGGTCACCGCTTTACCTATGGTGCATGACTGCTGCTCCACTAATCGACCCGTTTGCCCGTGCAATCACCTACTTGCGTGTTTCCGTCACGGACCGCTGCGACTTTCGCTGTGTTTATTGTATGTCCGAAGACATGAAGTTCCTGCCCAAAAAGGACCTTCTGACTTTGGAAGAACTGGACCGGATGTGTTCGACCTTCATCAACATGGGCGTCGAAAAGCTGCGCATCACAGGGGGTGAACCTTTGGTGCGCCGGAACATCATGGCGTTCTTCAACGCGATGACACGCCATCTGGAAAGCGGGGCACTTAAGGAGTTGACCCTTACCACCAACGGATCGCAACTTCATCGTTTCGCAGACGACCTCTACGCAGCCGGCGTGCGCCGCGTGAATATCTCGCTGGATACGCTGGACGAGGACAAATTCGCCCAGATCACACGCTGGGGACGCCTGAAACAGGTCTTGAAAGGCATTGACGCAGCTCAGAAAGCCGGGCTGCGCATCAAGATCAACGCCGTTGCCCTTAAGGGTTTCAACGAAGAGGAGCTTCCCCAAATCACGCGGTGGTGCGCCGAGCGCGACATGGATCTAACCTGGATCGAAGTCATGCCCATGGGTGATATCGGCAATGAAGACCGCCTTGATCAGTACTGGTCGCTGAAGGACGTGCGCAAAGAGTATGAAAACCACTACACAGTCTCTGATCTGGCCGAGCGCACGGGCGGACCGGCGCGCTATGTGCGGCTTGAGGAAACCGGACAGAAAATCGGGTTCATTACACCGCTGTCCCACAATTTCTGCGAAAGCTGCAACCGTGTACGCCTGACCTGCACCGGTGAATTGTATATGTGCCTTGGTCAGGAAGACATGGCCGACTTGCGCAGCTCACTTCGGGATCATCCCAACACCGAAGAGCCGCTGGAACACGCGATCCGCGCGGCCATCAATCTGAAACCCAAGGGCCACGATTTCGACTATTCCCGCCAGTCCGTCGACGGAAAGATGAGCCGTCACATGAGTCACACAGGCGGCTGACATGCCCGATCATTCAGAACGGCCGACGCTGCTATACACCCTGTATTGCGGCCTGACCGGCGTTGCCGCGCCAATCGTTTGGCAGACGGTTCGAAAGAAACTACAGGCCGCTGATGTCCCGGTTGAGCGTCAACACGAACGGCTGGGCCATGCAAGCCTGCCGCGACCAAATGGCCAACTGATCTGGTTTCATGCGGCAAGCGTCGGCGAAACCCTGTCCGTCATCACCCTGATCAAACGCCTGGGTCAGCGCTTGCCCCAGGCCGAGTTCCTAATAACGTCCGGCACACCGACCTCAGCCGCGTTGATCGCAAAGCGGATGCCCCCGCGCACGCGCCACCAATTCCCACCGCTTGACACGTCCGGACCCGTTCAGCGCTTCCTGACCCATTGGCGACCGGACGCTGGTATTTTCGTCGAAAGCGAAATCTGGCCCCGGCTCATCGTTGAAAGTGCAGATCGCAAGATCCCGCTGGCCTTACTGAACGCCCGCCTCTCAGACAAATCTGTCGAGGGATGGAAAAAGCGACCAGTAACCGCACGTTTCATTCTGGATAAGTTCAGTCTTTTCCTGACCCAAAATGACAAGGCGGCCGAAAACTTGCGCCAAATGGGGGCTGCACCGGAACGGGTTCAATCAGGCACCAACCTCAAGGCTATGTCCGACCCCCTGCCTGTTGACCAGAACACAGTATCGCAAATCCAAAACCAGATTTCAGGCCGCCCCGTGTGGATCGCCAGTTCCACCCATCAGGGCGAGGAAGACGCCGTTCTTGCCGCACATGCACAGTTGCTCAAACAACGCCCCGACTTGCTATTGCTTCTGATCCCCCGCCACCCGGAACGCCGGGACGAAGTTCACGCCCTTATCAAACAAACCGGACTAACGGCCGCGTTTCGGTCCTCTGACCAAGCAATCACGGACACAACACAAATCTACGTGGCAGACACTTTAGGGGAAACCGGCACGTGGTACGCAATCTGCCCCATCGTGTTCCTTGGCGGCTCATTGAAGGAAATCGGAGGACACAATCCCTTCGAACCCGCACAAGCCGGCGCTGCAGTCATCACCGGGCCCGGTTATTACAATTTCGCTGAAACATTCGCGCCCCTGATCGAAACCGGAGGTGCGGTGGAAATAAACTCTGCCCCGCAACTGGCAGCTATCGTTGACAAATGGCTATCTGACCCAAGCGCACTGAATTCAGCACGGACAGCCTCAAAATCCTGCGTCAATACGCAGAAATCGGCCCTGAATGATGTCGTCGAAACCCTATGTACCAGGCTTGATCTACGGCCTCAGGATCCCTCTCCATCTGGCTAAAAATATCCCGGGGGTGTGGGGGCAGCGCCCCCACCCACGCTGCCATTCACGCAGCGGGCATTCGCTGTTCAACAATTTCTGCCCACCAACTGCAACCGGCAGGAATCGCCTCATCGTTGAAATTGTATTCCGGGTGATGCACAGCCGCTGAATCGCCGTTTCCAACCAGAATATAAGCCCCCGGTCGCTCCTCCAGCATAAAGGCAAAGTCCTCGCCCCCCATGACCAACGGTGCCTCAGCGCACTCACCGGCCACGGATCGCGCGACATTCGCTGCAAAATCAGTTTGCTCATCGCTGTTCACCATCACGGGATAGCCGCGGTAATACGTTACTTCTGCCGCTCCGCCGAATGTGGCGGCAACCCCGTTGCAAATTTCACCGATCCGCTTTTCAGCCAGCCCCCGCATCGCTTCGCTCATCGTGCGCACCGTACCTTTTAACCTGACCGTCTGCGGGATCACGTTGAAAGCTGTCGAAGACGTTTCAAAAGACGTGACCGACACGACAATCTGATCAATGGGATCAGCATTGCGCGACGCAATGGTCTGCAAGGCCATGACCGCTTGCGCGGCAAGGACAGTCGTATCGACTGTTTCATGTGGCTTGGCCGCGTGGCCCCCTTTACCTTCGAATATGATATCAAACTGGTCGGTCGCGGCAAAAAAGGCACCGGGGCGTATGGCAAAGCTTCCGACCGGACGTCCGGGCCAGTTATGCATCCCATAAACTTCCTGAATGCCCCAGCGGTCCATCATCCCGTCTTCGCACATCTCACGACCACCACCGCCGCCCTCTTCGGCGGGCTGAAAGATGACAACGACAGTGCCGTCAAAGTTTCGCGTCTCCGAGAGGTATTTCGCCGCCCCCAACAGCATCGCCGTATGACCGTCGTGCCCGCAGGCATGCATGGCGCCCTCAGTCTTGGACGTATAGTTCAGCCCCGTCGCCTCATGAATCGGCAGCGCGTCCATATCAGCCCGCAATCCGATAACGTTGCCTTTTGTATCGACCTTGCCTTTGATGATGCCCACGACACCCGTGCGCCCGATCCCGGTCACGACCTCGTCACAGCCAAATTCCCTCAGCTTTTCCGCCACCAAAGCACTGGTGCGATGGGTTTCGAACAAAATTTCGGGATTCTGGTGGATATCACGCCGCCACTCGGTGATTTCGTTTTGCAGTTCCGCGAACCGGTTCTTTATCGGCATGTCTACCTCCCATATTGTTCTTGTTCCCTGCTCTTGGCAGTCAATCCAGTGCAGCAGGTCGCAACGCACCGGACAAGATAACTATCATGATTGCAAGCGGCAGCAGGGCCATAAACGCCAACCGCAATGTAAGCATCTCTGCCAAAAACCCAATAAGCGGAGGCCCGATCAACAACCCGCCATATCCCAATGTGGCCACGCTTGCGATGGCTTGGCCGGGCGGGACATTTGGATCGTTGGCCGCTCGGCTGAACGCTAAGGGCATAATGACAGCATAACCGATGCCCATCAGCGCAAAGCCTGCCAGCGCCAATTGGGGCTGCACCGCCGAAACGACGCCCAGAACACCCAATGCCGCGCACACGCCACCAAATCTGGCCGTCGCGACAGGCCCAAACCGGGCGATGACGACGCCTCCGGCCAACCGAAAGGCGACCATGGTGACTGAGAATACAGCGTACCCCAAGGCCGCGATACTCTCGGCTGCGCCCGTCACGTCCCGCAGGAAAATCGCGCTCCAGTCTGCAACCGCGCCCTCGCCCAATGCACCGCACAGGGCTGTGAATCCGACAAGGATCAGTGCCCCGGATGGCAGGGCAAAAACCGCCCCGCCGGGCGAAGCCGCCCTGCGCGACGTCCAGCGCACCCAAGACAAAACCAGCGCCAAACCAACCACAGCACCGCCCGCCAAAAGAAAGTGCTGCATTACAGTCATACCAAGCTGCACGGCACCGTACCCACTCAGCGCACCCAGCCCGGCCCCAAGGCTCCACATCGCGTGAAACGAAGACATGACGGGCTTGTCATAGGCTTGTTCAACTTCAGCAGCCCATGCGTTCATCGCGACGTCCATCGACCCGTGAAACGCCCCGAATATGAATAAAAAGGCCGCCAGCGCCCAAAAACTACCGGCAACAGCCAACAGAACCAGCGAAAGCGTGTAGAGAACCGCGATGACTCGCGTGATGGACACCGCCCCAAACTTATCCGTCAAACGACCGGTTATAGGAAAGGAACAAACGGCCCCAGCCGCCATGAACAGCAAGCCAAGGCCCAAAGCCTCGTGCGTCAGGTCCAGCCTGTCCCGTACCGCGGGGATACGGGATGCCCATATACCGAACAACGCACCATTCAGGATGAACATGGCGGCTACAGCCCGCCATGCGGCTACGATTCCAATCACCGGTCTACCCTCAGCTCTCCGCCTGCCCCGGTCAGTACTACAGACACGGCACGGAATGGCAAACGAGGTTTACTCCAACCGCCTGCGAATTTGCCGGATCGCAAACCAAACGGTCAGCACAACTGGGATCGTGACAATCGCCGTCAGCATACCTTTGCTTATCCCGGCCTTGGTCAAAGGATACAAAAGGTAGCTGACCAACGAGACCGCATAATAGCTGATGGCAACCACCGACAACCCCTCGACCGTGTGCTGCAAACGCAGGGCCAGATCAGCGCGACGGTCCATACTTTCCAACAGCGCTTGATTCTGCGCACTGCGTTCCACATCCACCCGGGTCCGCAACAGCTCTCCTGCGCGGATGGCCCGATCCGACAGGGCCTGCAAGCGCCGCTCAGTCGACTTCACGGTGCGGATCGCGGGGTCATAGCGCCGCATCATGAAATCGGCAAAGCTCTGACGACCCTCAAACCTCTGCTCGCGCAACACCTCGATGCGTTGATTGACGATGGCTTCATATGCGCCCGTTGCACCGAACCGAAACGAACACCGGGCAGACAATGTCTCCAGCTCAATCGACGTGGCAAGCAGGTCCGGCAAAAGCTCGTCAGGATGGGCCGAATTGTCGGTCATCTGCCCCATCAAATTGGTAAGTTGCGCGTCCAACTCACCAATCCGGGGCGTCAATTGCTTGACGCGGGCAAAACCCAGCATCGACATCGCCTTGTATGTTTCGATCTCGCACAGGCGCTGAATGATCCGCCCCGTCCTACGCCGCCCGGTGCCTTTGTTCACAAACAGCGCAAAGCGCATATGTCCAGCCGGATCAATCCGGAAGTCGCTCGCGCATATGGCCGCATCATCCAATACTCTAGCCACAGCAAGACTTTCCGGCTCAAACCAATCGGCCAGAGCGTCCTTGGCAGCCGCATCGCTTTCCAGGTCC
Source organism: Ruegeria sp. HKCCA5491 (assembly GCF_013034565.1). NCBI lineage: Bacteria > Pseudomonadati > Pseudomonadota > Alphaproteobacteria > Rhodobacterales > Roseobacteraceae > Ruegeria > Ruegeria sp. HKCCA5491. The sequence goes on along the minus strand of NZ_WQGG01000002.1, from coordinate 314,238 downwards.
ACCACCCGCATCATGGCCGAGGTAACACGCTGACCCGGACTTGCCATCAACCAGTCCTGTGGAAACACCTCAAAATCGGCAGGATTGAAGGCACGGTCGCTGACATTCTGCGTGATCGCAGTATAAGTCACAAACTCGGTATGCTGCTCCCATTTGAGCCAATGACGGCCAATCTGACCCGCATAATGGGTGGCCTCAGGCTGCGGATGCGGCGCGCCATGGCGATCCAGCAGATTGATCAAATGCACCATATCTTCGTGCCGATCCCGCCCGACAGCTTCAGTAGTTTTCTTTATGGCCAGAAACACCACCGTGCAGGGCGTCGATGCCACCGGAAATGGGCGCGCATGCAGTTCGTTGGCCAGCGCATAGCGCAGCGGATGATCATCGATAGGCGTCATTCTGGGCTCCGGGTCTGACCAGCGCACTATACGACACCTCAAAAATACATCAATTCTCTTTTTATTTCATATGCTTACAAGGATACAACGGTATACAAATCCGCTATCTCATTGATTTGGTTGCCACAGCTCGATCGGGTTGCCCTCGGGGTCGTGAAGTCTGGCGAATTTTCCGACCTCGCTGTCCCATTCGGCCCGAGTCTCCACAGGGATTCCAGCGACCTCAAGCTGCGCGATCATCGCGCCCAAGTCGTCCACTCGAAAATTTATCATCCATTGCTGTTCGGTGCGCCCGAAATAATCCGTATCCTGCGCGAATGGCGCAAAGACCGTATACCCGGCACTCTGTTTCCAAGGCAGCGGGTTGAGCTGGTTCACACCAAGATGCTCTTCATACCACCGTCCAAGCGCCTCCGGATCACGAGCGCGAAAGAACACGCCGCCTATGCCATTTACTTTCTGCAAAACCTACCCATTCGCGAATACCTTCTCCCCAAAGATACCACATCTCGCCCGCTTCATCTGGCCAGAAATATCCTGGGGGGTTTGGGGGGCAAAGCCCCCCATCATTCACCAAAAAGAAAAGGGCGCCCATCGGCGCCCTTTCCAATCTACCTATAAGGATAGATCAGTCGATCATCGGCAGCAGCTTGTCCAACGAAGCCTTCGCGTCGCCATAAAACATGCGCGTGTTCTCTTTGAAGAACAGCGGATTTTCGATGCCCGAATAGCCAGTTCCCTGACCACGTTTGGACACAAACACCTGCTTGGCCTTCCAGCATTCCAGAACCGGCATCCCGGCAATCGGGCTGTTGGGGTCTTCCTGCGCCGCAGGGTTCACGATGTCGTTCGAGCCGATTACGATGGCCACATCCGTTTCCGGGAAGTCCTCGTTGATCTCATCCATTTCCAGAACGATGTCATAAGGCACCTTCGCCTCGGCCAGCAGCACGTTCATGTGACCCGGCAAACGACCCGCAACGGGGTGGATCGCAAAACGCACCTCTTTGCCCTTGGCACGCAGCTTGCGGACCAGTTCGGAAACCGACTGCTGTGCCTGCGCAACCGCCATACCATAACCTGGAATGATGATCACACTGTCAGCGTCATTCAAAGCAGCGGCCACGCCATCCGCGTCAATCGCCACCTGCTCGCCCTCAACTTCCATCTGCGGGCCCGAGGTGCCGCCAAAGCCGCCCAGGATCACGCTGACAAAGTGCCGGTTCATCGCCTTACACATGATGTAGGACAGGATCGCACCGGACGAACCGACCAGCGCACCGACCACGATCAGCAGGTCGTTGCCAAGGCTGAAACCAATCGCTGCCGCAGCCCAACCCGAATACGAGTTTAGCATCGACACAACCACCGGCATATCCGCACCACCAATACCCATGATCAGGTGATAGCCGATGAACAGCGCCGCCAGCGTCATCAGGATCAGCGGGAACAGACCACCCGACGCGGTGTACCAGATCAGACAGATCAGCGAGAGACCCGCCGCCGCCGCGTTCAGCGCATGACCGCCAGGCAGCTTGGTCGCCGCAGATGTCACTTTGCCCGCCAGCTTGCCATAAGCCACGACAGAACCGGTAAAGGTGATCGCACCGATGAAGATACCCAGGAACAGTTCCACATGCAGGATGGTTAGTTCCGCCGCCGTTTTCTTGGCGATCAGCTTGGCAAATGCGCCCAGATCGGACAGGTCCGCCTCTTTCGCGCTGTCAGCAATCGCCATGACCTGCGCAACGTTGCCGATCTCAAAATGCGCGTTGAAACCAACGAACACAGCCGCCAGACCCACCAGCGAGTGCATCGCGGCCACAAGCTGCGGCATCTCGGTCATCTGCACGCGTTTGGCCACGTAGGAACCAATCAGACCGCCACCTGCGATCAGCAACAGCGACAGCAGCCACAGGCCGGAACCCGGACCAACCAGCGTGGCGAAAACCGCCAGCACCATACCGACAATGCCGTACCAGACAGCGCGTTTGGCGCTTTCCTGGTTCGACAACCCGCCCAGAGACAGGATGAAAAGGACAGCCGCGACAACATAAGCGGCAGTGGTGAAGCCAATCATCTACCCGGCCTCCTTAAGATTTCTGGAACATGGCGAGCATGCGCCGGGTGACAAGAAAGCCGCCGAAGATGTTGATCCCGGCCATAAAGACAGACAACGCCGCCAGCAGAATGACCAGGAACGAACCCGACCCGATCTGCATAAGCGCCCCAACGATAATGATCGACGAGATCGCGTTGGTGATCGCCATCAGCGGGGTGTGCAGGCTGTGCGCCACGCCCCAGATCACCTGGAAGCCCACGAATACGGCCAGCACGAACACGATGAAGTGCTGCATGAAGCTGGCCGGAGCGACCAGACCAACCAGCAGCATCAGCGCGCCGCCGACACCCAGCAGGGTGAACTGCTGCTTGGTCTGCGCCTTGAACGCCGCAATCTCCTGCGCCTTTTTCTCTTCCGGGGTCAGTTCTTTGACCTCGGGCTTTTTCTGCGCCGCGATGGCCTGCACTTTGGGCGGTGGTGGCGGGAAGGTGATCTCACCTTCAAAGGTCACGGTCGACCCGCGGATCACGTCATCTTCCATGTCGTGATTGATCTGACCATCCTTCTCGGGCGTCAGGTCTGCCATCATGTGACGGATGTTAGTCGCGTAGAGCGACGAGGACTGCGACGCCATCCGGCTGGGGAAGTCGGTATAGCCGATGATGGTCACGCCATTGTCGGTCACGATCTTCTCATCCGCGACGGTCAGCTTACAGTTGCCGCCCTTTTCCGCGGCAAGGTCAACGATAACCGAACCCGGCTTCATGCTTTCGACCATATCTTTGGTCCAAAGCTCGGGCGCTTCGCGGTTCGGGATCAGCGCGGTGGTGATCACGATGTCCATTTCAGGGGCCAGTTCACGGAACTTGGCAAGCTGCGCGTTGCGGAATTCTTCGGACTGGACCGACGCATAGCCGCCGGTGGCTGCGCCATCCTGCTGCTGCTCTTCAAAGTCCAGATAGACGAACTCGGCACCCATGGATTCGACCTGCTCGGCCACTTCGGGGCGCACGTCGAACGCATAAGTGATCGCACCCAGCGAGGTCGACGTCCCGATCGCGGCCAGACCGGCCACACCGGCACCAACGATCAGCACCTTCGCAGGCGGGACTTTACCTGCAGCCGTGACCTGACCGGTGAAGAAACGGCCAAAGTTGTTGCCGGCCTCGATCACGGCACGGTAACCCGCGATGTTCGCCATCGAGGACAGTGCATCCATCTTCTGAGCACGGGAAATACGCGGAACCATTTCCATGGCGATCACGTTCGCGCCCTTGGACTTGGCCAGTTCCATCCCTTCTTCATTGCCCGCCGGGTTGAAGAACGAAATCAAGGTCTTGCCCTTGGTCAGGCGCTTCAGCTCGGTTTCATTCGGCTGACGTACCTTGGCAACAATATCCGCCGCCTTCCATAGGGCCGCAGCGGTTTTGACAATCTCAACGCCTGCGGCTTCATAGGCTGCATCCGAGAATCCAGCCGCAGCACCCGCACCGGTTTCAATGGCACAGTCATAGCCCAGTTTTTGAAGCTGAACGGCTGAGTCCGGAGTCATCGCGACCCGGTTTTCACCGTCCATAATCTCTTTTGGTGTTCCTATCTTCACCGGCATTATCCCCCTAATTTTCACTCACATTGAGCGGGTGGTCGGTATTGTTCATCAAGCATCCATGTATCCTGCGCAATATTATTTCGCAAGCGCAGCAATATTAACGTGGTGTCATTTTACGTGAGTCCTCAGATCCATCGGCGCGTGCTACGCTCGTATCGCGCGAAGTCTGCGCGGAACGTTCTGCGCATTCTATCTTCTTCGGGCAGAATAAAACGCCGTTCCAGCAGCCAGACAAAAACAGGTATCAGTGCCAGCGATAAAACTGCATCAAAGCGCAGAAGCAGCCCCGTCAGAATCAGAACGTCACCCAAGTAGATCGGATTGCGGCTGCGTTTGAAAATACCGCTTTGAATCAACGAACTGGGCGTTTCATGCGGGATAACTGTTGTCCGGTGTTTGCGGAACTCGGTAATGGCAAGCAGGATAAGGATAAACCCGCCTCCGATCAGAATGCCGCTCAGCAAATCCGTGAAGCCACCGTCCAGCGACAATCCCATCGACAGGTATCGGGCCTGTAGCCACGCCAGAACCGCGCAGCCCAACAACCAGACCGGAGGTATGTCAATTTTGCGCATGGTTAAGTAACTTTCTGCTCGGTAGCGAGGCTAAATGTCGCTTTTGCATGATGATCTATCGCTTTCCGACAGGAATCGCAAAATCGCAGAAAGTCGCAGGAAATTTATCTCACCTTTCACCCTCACCGACGCCGATAGACAGACAAGGTCGGATGGGCTAGCCCTTGGTCGACACACAAAGACGAAGGCCCGCCAATGACTGACTTCAAAGCAACCAAGGCTATGTTCGACCTGCCGGATGGCGTGGTTTATCTGGACGGCAATTCGCTGGGCCCCGTACCCAAGGCAGCGACGTCGCGAGTTGCTGAGATGATGACCGAAGAATGGGGTAAGATGCTGATCACCGGCTGGAACAAGGCCGGATGGATGGGGTTTCCGATCGGATTGGGCGATCGCATCGGCCGACTGATCGGAGCAGAGCCCGGCAGCGTGGTAACCGGCGACACATTGTCAATCAAGGTTTATCAAGCGGTGGCCTCGGCGCTGGAACTGTGCCCGGATCGCAAGGTCGTGCTGTCGGACAACGGCAACTTCCCCTCTGACCTTTATATGGTGGATGGGCTGCTGCGCTCTTTGGGGCCGGACTATGAATTGCGCGTTGTCGCACCCGAGGATGTGGCTGCGAACATCACCGAGGACGTGGCCGTTTTGATGCTGACCGAAGTCGATTACCGGTCGGGCCGGATGCACGACATGAAGGCGCTGACGGAACTTGCACACGCCAACGGAACCATCACGGTCTGGGATCTGGCCCACTCTGCCGGGGCAATTCCTGTGGACTTGTCTGGCTGCAATGCCGACTTTGCGGTGGGATGCACCTACAAATACCTCAATGGCGGCCCCGGAGCGCCTGCGTTCATCTACGTCGCACCACGCCTGACTGACCGTGTTCGCCCAGCGCTGTCAGGTTGGCTTGGGCATGAGGCCCCCTTTTCCTTCGATCTCGATTATCGCCCCGGCAGCGGGATCGAGAGAATGCGGGTAGGCACCCCTCCGATCATCCAGATGACCGCCCTGTCCGCTGCAATGGATATCTGGGACATGGCTGACATGGCAGACGTGCGCGCCAAGTCCATCGCGCTGACTGAATTGTTTATCAACCGGGTCGAAGCCACCTGCCCCGAGCTGCGCCTTGCCAGTCCGCGCGACGCAAAGCAGCGCGGCAGCCAGGTCTCATTCCGCTTTGAAGAAGGCTATGCGGCTATGCAGGCGCTCATTGCCCGCGGAGTTATCGGAGATTTTCGCGCGCCCGACATCATGCGGTTCGGATTTACGCCGTTATTTATCGACGAGCAGGATGTTGAACGCGCGGTGGACATTCTGGCCGATATTATGGCGAACCGGTTGTGGGACACCCCGGAATACAAGCAACGCCAGCGGGTTACCTGAGCGCAAGCCCAGCTCCGACAATCGTGGCAAAGTTCGAGTTCATGCGGTCGAACTGCTGGTAATCCGTGGCGGCGATCTTGTTACCGCGCAGAGCAGCGCCAATCATTCTGGCCGTTTCTCGCGGGCTGTCGAACAGGCGTATCCGCCCGTTTTCTACCTCGCGTTCAAGCCAGTTCGCGTAAAGCTCCAGCAACTGCGCCTCGCCTTGCGTGACAATGTCAGATGCCATGGAAATACCCGCGTCCAGCAGTTCGAGCCCATGTGCTGAAGACATGATCTCTGCCATCCCGTCCGTCTGAACGCGGATCGCGTTTCCGAAAACCTGTGACACCGGACCGTCCGCATTCAGCGCCTTGGCAACGGCTGCTTTCTTTTCCTCGTAGTGCAGCTCTGTCAGTTTTCGCAGAATGGCTTCTTTGTTCTCGAAGTACAGGTACAAAGCTGGGCGCGACATCCCCGCACCTTTTGCTATGTCATCCATCGAGGTCTTCTTGAATCCATAGGTCGAAAAGACCCGCAGAGCGGATTCAAGGATAGCCCGGGTTTTTTCGTCGAGCGCAAAGTCTCTCATCTGAACCTTTGACATTTTTTGTTTCATTTGTCAGTTGACTGACTGACATCTCGTATTAAATATGTCAGCACGTCAGCAAAGCCAAGAGGGGAACACCATGGCGACCAATTTGAACGTTAACGGTACGTCGTACCAGGTGGATTTGCCTGACGATGTTCCCCTGCTTTGGGTTCTGAGGGATGAGGTTGGCCTGACCGGTACCAAATTTGGCTGCGGTGTTGCCGCCTGTGGTGCCTGTACTGTCCATATCGACGGCGAGGCCGTGCGGTCCTGTCAGGTTGCGTTGTCTGATGTCTGGGGCGACGTAACAACCATCGAGGGTCTCGGCACTCCGGACGCGATGGCCAAGATCCAGCAAGCTTGGGTCGACCATCAGGTTGCGCAATGCGGTTACTGCCAATCAGGTCAGATCATGCAAGCGGCGGCCTTGCTGGCCGAGAACCCCTCTCCGACAGATGCTGACATCGACGACGCGATGCAGGGCAACCTGTGTCGTTGTGGAACCTATCCACGCATCCGGGCCGCAATCCACGATGCGGCTTCCAAGTTGAAGGAGGCGTAAACAATGGCATCTGTTGGTAAAATCCTTCGCCGCACATTCCTGATAGGTTCAGCAGCTATCGTCGGCGGCGTTGCTTTTGGTGCGTATTACGTTACCCGTCCGGCAGCGAACCCGCTGAAACCGGCAAAAGGTGAAACCGCACTCAGCCCGTTTATTCTAATTGACCAGCAGGGCGTGACCCTGTTCGCCCCACGCGCCGAGATGGGACAGGGCGTGATGACCACCTGGGCTGCCCTGATCGCAGAAGAACTGGACGTCGAGATGGACGATATCCGCGTTCTGCATGGTCCTGCTGCGGCAGCCTACTATAACTCTGCTCTGGTTGGCGAAGGTCTGCCGAACAAGGGATATGACATCTCCGACTTCCAGCACAATCTGGGTGAAGCCCTTGGTGTCCTCGGCAAAACCCTCAGCTTGCAAGTCACCGGCGGCTCGACCTCGATGAAAGACGGATTTGGGCGTATGCGCGAGGCGGGAGCAACCGCGCGGGAAACATTGAAACAAGCGGCGGCGGACCGGTTGGGCGTTGACCGCGCGCAGTTGAAAACCGAAGCGGGCGTGGTGATCGCACCGGATGGCACACGCATCCCCTATACGGAACTGGCCGAAGCCGCAGGCCGGATCGACCCGCCTCATGCGGAACTGCGCGATCCGTCGGACTGGCGTCTGCTGGGGCAGAATCTGCCGCGCGTGGATATCGTAGGTAAATCCACCGGCACCGCCGAGTTCGGCATAGACGTGCGCCCCGAAGGTCTGAAATTCGCTTCGGTTCGGATGAATCCCAAGCTGGGCGGCGAGATGAACGGCTTTGATGCCAGCGCGGCCCAGTCCATGCCCGGCGTTGAAAAAGTCGTGGATCTGGGCAATGGAGTGGCGGTTGTCGCCACCAACACATGGCTGGCTATTCAGGCGGTCGAGGCGATCGACGTCGATTGGGCCGACGCCCCCTACCCGTCCGAGACCGAAGACCTGTTCACCACCATCGCCCAGGCGTTTGACGACGCGCCAAACTCAACCATGCGGGACGATGGCGATGTGGACGTGTTGCCCGACGGCGCGACCGAGATCACCGCCGAATACCGCGTGCCCTATCTGGCGCATTCCACGATGGAGCCGATGAACGCCACCGCGCTGTTCACCGGCACCAAGCTGGACCTGTGGTGCGGTAATCAGGCCCCGACCCTGTTGCTGATCCGCGCCGCAAACACCGCCAATCTGGACAAGGATGCCGTCGAAATTCACACCACCTATCTGGGCGGCGGCTTTGGGCGGCGCGGAGAGTTGGACTTTGCCGAGATTGCCACCAAGGTCGCGATGGCCATGCCCAACGTTCCGGTCCAGACCACCTGGAGCCGCGAAGAAGATATGCGCCACGATTTCTATCGCCCCGGCGCGCTAGCGCGGATGCGGGGTGCGGTCAAGGATGGTACAGCGGTCCTGATCGACGGCAAGGTTGCGGCCCAATCCTGCACCCAGCAAGCTGTCGAGCGGTATACCGGTATGCCGGGCGGCGGCCCTGACAAGGTGCTGGTCGAAGGTCTGTTCAACCAACCCTATGCGGTGCCGAATTATCGCATCAGCGGTCACATTGCAGATCTGGACGTGCCCGTGGGGTTCTGGCGCTCGGTCGGCAACAGCCATAACGGATTCTTCCACGAGACGTTCATGGATGAGATGGCCCATGCCGCAGGACGTGACCCGCTGGAGTTTCGTCTGGAACTGGCCAAGGCCGAATTCGCCCCGGCTGCGGGTGTTTTGCAGGCCGTCAAGGACATGTCCGGCTGGACCGGTGAAACCCCCGATGGCGTCGGGCGCGGCGTTGGGATGACCTACAGCTTTGGTACGCCAGTCGCACAAGTGATCGAAGTTGTTGACGAAGATGGCACCATCCGCATCGCTAAGGCGTGGATCGCCTGTGACGTCGGCCTCGCGCTGGACCCCGGCACGGTCAAGGCACAGATGGTCGGCGGCATGATCTATGGTCTGTCGGCGGCGGTAACGGGCGAGATTACTTTCTCGGACGGTGAAGTCGAACAGTACAACTTCCCCGACTATGACGCCCTGCGGATGCACAACGCTCCGCTCACCGAAATTCGGGTTCTTGAAACCAACCCGCGTCTGGGTGGTGTTGGTGAACCTGGAACACCTCCGTCCATGCCAGCTTTGGGAAATGCGCTTTTTGACCTGACAGGTGAACGCGCGCGGACGCTACCCCTGATCAATCAGTTCAATCTGCTGGTTTGATCGCGTTGCGCCGGTCTGGTTCTTCTCTCCCGGACCGGCGCACGAATTACGCACTCTGCTGGATGAGCCTCGCGCCGGACCCTTCAGACCAAGCATGAACGGCTGCTCCGAACGCTTTGAACAACGGCCGCGACACGGGATCGTTTTCAGCATCCCATTCCGGGTGCCATTGAACCGACAGGGTGAAGCCCGGCGCATCCTTGACATAGATCGCCTCTGGCGTCCCATCCGGCGCATGGCCTTCAATCACGATCCTATGTCCCACGGTTTTGATACCCTGCCCATGCAGCGTGTTTGTCATCACCTCACAAGCCCCCATAAGCCGATGGAACACACCACCTTCGGACAGGGTCACGATATGGCGCAGCGCGAATTTCTCTTCCAGCGTTCCATCGGGCGGCATACGGTGGTTCATCCGACCCGGCAGCTCGCGGATTTCCGGATACAGCGTCCCGCCCATTGCGACGTTGACCTCTTGGAACCCTCTGCAGATACCAAAGAACGGCTGCCCTCGCTCGACGCAGGCCCGCACCAGCGGCAGGGTGATCGCGTCACGCGCACGGTCAAATTCACCATGCGCTTCGGTCTCGGGCTCACCGTATTCTTCCGGGTGAACGTTTGGCCGACCACCCGTCAATAGAAAGCCGTCGCACACCTCAAGCAATTCTTCGACCGAGACATAACGCGGATCAGCCGGGATCAGCAGCGGCAGACAGCCCGACACGTTCGCCACGGCTTCAGAATTCATTGTCCCGCCCGCATGGGTCGGGTATTCATCGTTCATAAGGTAAGAGTTGCCGATGATACCGACGACGGGCCGAGACATTCCGCTTTCCTAATCTGTTGCGCGTTTCACGAAAGCTATCCGCAGGGTCAAAAGCGTGCAATAGCACACCCCCTGTGTATCAGCGCAAGTACATGTTCACCCCTGCACATTAGGGCACCTGTGACGGCACTTGCCCATTTTGGCGTCGTTCCGCGAATTCCGCAGATCAAAGAGCATCTGCTGCTCGCGGAATATTTCAACCAATTAGACTTCGCCGACCAGACCAGCAGCCTCAATCCCAGCCATCGCCGCAACCGCATCATTGTCCGAGGTATCGCCGGTCACGCCGACAGCCCCAATCACAGCGCCCTTCTTATCGCGCAGCAACACGCCGCCCGGAACCGGGACGACCTGCCCGCCATACACTCCGTTCACGGCGGCCATGAAATAAGCCTGCGCCTCGGCCCGCGCCATCTGCGCCGTGCCCGCTATGCCCAGCATGACCGAGCCATAGGCCTTGCCCTGCGCAATCGCAAAGCGGCCTGGCGCGGCACCATCTTCGCGTTCAAACGCAATCACATGCCCGCCGGCATCCAGAACTACAACCGAAAGCGGTTTTAATTCCAACTCACGGCCCTTTTCCAAAGCTTTGCGCACAATGGTGCGCGCCTTACGCAATGTAACAACCAACCCTGATCCCTTTCATCTGGCCAAAAATATCCTCGGGGGAGCGCGAGGGGGCAGACAGCCCCCTCGTTCCCATCCTATCCACTCAACCCAAGCTGGCTTTCAGCTCCAAACGGCGGGCGTGCAGGACCGGCTCGGTATAGCCCGAGGGCTGCACCCGACCTTTGAAAACCAGATCACAGGCCGCTTGAAACGCAATACCGTCAAAATCAGGAGCCATCGGGCGGTAGCTTGGGTCGCCCTCATTCTGACGATCCACCACGGCGGCCATCTTCTGCATCGCGGCCATCACCTGTTCCTCGCTGACCGCATCATGATGCAGCCAGTTGGCCAGCGCCTGCGATGAAATCCGGCAAGTCGCGCGGTCTTCCATCAGGCCGATATCGTTGATGTCCGGCACTTTCGAACAGCCCACACCCTGATCGACCCAGCGCACCACATAACCAAGAATGCCTTGCGCGTTGTTCTCGACCTCACGCGTAATTTCATCATCGCTTAGGTTACGCTCGCCCAACAGCGGAACCGTCAGCAGATCATCCAGCGTGCCGCGTGCTCCACCGGCGGCAAGCGCATCCTGACGGGCCAGAACGTCGACCTTATGGTAATGCGTGGCGTGCAGGGTTGCGGCGGTCGGTGACGGCACCCAAGCGCAGGTCGCGCCGGACTTCGGGTGGCCGATCTTCTGATCCAACATGTCCCCCATCCGGTCGGGCATCGCCCACATGCCTTTGCCGATCTGCGCCTTGCCCTTCAGACCACAGGCCAGACCGATATTGACATTGCGATCCTCATAAGACGCAATCCACGGTGTCGCTTTCATATCGCCTTTGGGCAACATCGGGCCTGCCTCGATCGAGGTATGAATCTCATCCCCCGTGCGGTCCAGAAAGCCGGTGTTGATAAAGGCCACACGCGATTTCGCGGCGCGGATGCATTCCCGCAGGTTGGCCGAGGTGCGGCGCTCTTCATCCATGATGCCCAATTTCACGGTGTTGCGCGGCAGGCCAAGGATGTCTTCAACCATATCGAAAATCTCAACCGCAAAGGCCACTTCGGCGGGGCCGTGCATCTTTGGCTTGACCACATAGACCGACCCCTTGACCGAGTTTCCGCCCTCACGCTGCAGGTCATGCATCGCAATCAGCGTGGTGCAGAGCGCGTCCATCAGGCCCTCGCCAATCTCATTGCCATCACCGTCCAGAACGGCCGGATTGGTCATCAGGTGGCCCACATTGCGGATCAGCATCAGCGAGCGGCCTTTCAACACGGCCTGTTCGCCGCCTGCGGTGGTATAGGTCAGGTCATCAGCCAGCTTCCGAGTGAAGGTGGTGCCGCCCTTGGTTACCTCTTCGGCCAGATCACCCTTCATCAGACCCAGCCAGTTGCCATAGGCCACGACCTTGTCCTCGGCATCCACACAGGCGACCGAGTCCTCGCAGTCCATAATCGTGGACAGCGCCGATTCCAGATGAACGTCAGCAATTCCAGCCGGATCAGCCGCGCCAATATTACTAGAGGCATCGACGACGATTTTCACATGCAGCCCGTTATTCTTCAGCAGTACGAAATCGGGCTTCTCAGCCTCACCGCCAAAGCCAACAAATGCCGAAGCGTCGGCCAGCGCGGGTACCAGCGCACCGCCTTCGACGCGCAGATCGGACACATCGGCCCACGACCCTGCGGTCAGCGGCACAGCATCATCCAAAAAGCTTTTGGCCCAGGCAATCACACCGGCGCCGCGCGCTTCGTCATACCCTCCAGCGGCGGGCAGATCACCCATCGCGTCGGTTCCATACAGCGCATCGTACAGGCTGCCCCAACGTGCATTGGCGGCGTTCAGCGCAAAGCGGGCATTGGTGATTGGCACAACCAGTTGCGGGCCGGGAATGGTGGCAATCTCAGGGTCGACATTGGCGGTTTTGATCTGAAAATCTTCGCCTTCTTCGACCAGATAACCGATCTCACGCAAGAAGGCTTGATAGGCGTCGGCGTCATGATCCTGACCTTTGCGGTCCACGTGCCATGCGTCGATCCGGCCCTGAAGCTCTTCTCGTTTGGCAAGAAAGGCACGGTTTTTCGGTCCCAACTCGGCTACCATCCGCGACAGACCATCCCAGAACGTATCGGCGGATACACCGGTTCCCGGCAGGGCCTTGCCCTCGATGAATTCGGCCAGAACCGTATCGACCTGAAGTCCGCTGCGTGCCTGTCTGCTGCTCATTTGGTGTCTCTCCGCCATTGTGCGCCATTGTATGCAGCCTGCATTTAGGCCGATTGTTTCCGATAGGCAACTTTCGACGTCACATTTAAACCCTTCGGCGTTGCACGAAGCTGCTTCAAATACGACAAGGCAATGAAGCCGCTGTTGCAGCCCATCGCCTCAGGCCATAACGTCGCGCCAGTTATCAAATGATGCGAGGTCCCGATGCGCGACGCTGCCCCCCAAACGATCTACCTGAAAGACTACACGCCGTTCGGCTACATCGTGGATAGCGTGCATCTGACCTTTGATCTGGCCGCACACGCCACCCGCGTCACCTCGCGCATTGCGTTCCGCCCCAACCCTGAGGCGACGGACCGCACATTCTTTTTGCACGGCGAAGACCTGACCCTGATCCGCGCGTCCATTGACGGCATCGATGTCACGCCCGAGGTGACCGACAAGGGTCTGACCGCCCCTGCCCCCGATGCACCCTTTGTTTGGGAGGCTGAGGTTGAGATCGACCCCGGCAACAACACCGCGCTTGAGGGGCTGTATATGTCGAACGGCATGTACTGCACCCAGTGCGAGGCCGAAGGGTTCCGCAAGATCACCTACTACCCCGACCGTCCCGATGTGATGTCCACCTTTACCGTGCGCATCAACGGCGATCTTCCGGTGTTACTGTCCAACGGCAACCCAAGCGGCAAAGGCGAAGGCTGGGCCGAATGGACCGACCCATGGCCTAAACCCGCCTATTTGTTCGCGCTCGTCGCGGGCGATCTGATCGCGCATCCCGGCCGATTCACCACCATGTCGGGCCGGGACGTCGAACTGAACCTCTGGGTGCGTCCCGGCGACGAAGGTAAATGCGCTTTTGGTATGGAAGCGCTGAAAAAATCTATGAAATGGGATGAAGACGTCTATGACCGGGAATACGATCTGGACGTGTTCAACATCGTGGCCGTCGACGATTTCAACATGGGCGCGATGGAGAACAAGGGGCTGAACATCTTCAACTCTTCCGCCGTTCTGGCCAGCCCCGAGACCTCAACCGACATGAATTTCGAACGGATCGAGGCGATCATTGCCCATGAGTATTTCCACAATTGGACCGGCAACCGCATCACCTGCCGCGACTGGTTTCAGCTGTGTTTGAAAGAGGGGCTGACCGTGTTCCGCGATGCGCAGTTCACGTCCGACATGCGCTCGGCCCCGGTGAAACGTATCCACGATGCCATCGACCTGCGCGCGCGGCAATTCCCCGAGGATAACGGGCCTTTGTCCCATCCGGTGCGACCCGAAAGCTTTCAGGAAATCAACAACTTCTACACCGCCACCGTCTACGAAAAAGGCGCCGAAGTCATCGGGATGCTAAAACGGCTGGTCGGGGATAAGGCGTACACGAAGGCGCTGGACCTGTATTTTGATCGTCACGACGGTCAGGCCTGCACCATCGAAGACTGGATCAAAGTGTTCGAGGATACGACGGGCCGTGATCTGTCACAGTTCAAACGCTGGTACAGCCAATCCGGCACCCCCCGCGTGACCGTGGCCGAGGATTGGGCAGACGGCACCTATACTTTGACCCTGTCGCAACGCACCGAACCGACCCCGGGGCAGGATGAGAAACTGCCGCAGGTGATCCCGGTGGCCGTGGGCCTGCTGAGCCCCAACGGGGATGAGGTCCGCGCGACCGAGGTGCTGGAACTGACAGAGGCCAGCCAGAGCTTTACCTTCACAGGGCTGGCCGCCAAACCGACGGCTTCGATCCTGCGGGATTTCTCGGCCCCGGTCATTCTTGAACAAGATCAGAGCAACACCGAACGCGCCTTCCTGCTGGCCCATGACACGGACCCGTTCAACCGCTGGCAGGCCGGGCGTTCGTTGGCCGAAGACACTCTGTTGGCGATGATCCAAGCCGGCGCGTCGCCTGATGCCGACTATCTTGACGGGCTGCTGGCCGTGCTGCGCGATCGTGATCTTGACCCGGCATATCGTGCACTGATGCTGGGCCTGCCGACACAATCGGAACTGGCGGCAGCTCTGCACGAACGCGGTTTAACACCTGATCCAATGGCGATCTGGACCGCAGTAGAAACCCTGCGGCAGGTCACGGCGCAACACGTGCAGGACTTGCTACCGCGCCTGCACAGCGAAACCATGATTGATGCGCCCTTTAGTCCTGACGCCGATCAATCAGGCAAGCGTGCGCTGGGTGGGGCGGCACTGGCGCTGACCACGCGATTGGATGGCGGAGCCAAGGCCGCTGTCAGCTATGAGACCGCTGACAACATGACCCTGCAACTTTCCGCCCTATCCTGCCTACTGCGCGCTGGCAAAGGTGAGGCTGAATTGACCACCTTCTACGATCAGTGGAAGCACGATCGGCTTGTGGTGGACAAATGGTTCGGCCTACAGGTCGCGATGGCCGCACCTGAATCCGCTGCGGATTCAGCACGCAAACTGACTGAGCATCCAGATTTCAACTGGAAAAACCCAAACCGATTCCGCGCGGTCATGGGGTCTTTGGCGATGAATCACGCTGGCTTCCACCGCGAAGACAGCGCTGGGTATGCGTTGCTGGCCGACTGGTTGATCAAGCTGGATCCGGTCAACCCGCAAACCACCGCAAGGATGTGCTCGGCCTTTCAGACTTGGAAACGCTATGACGCGGGCCGTCAGGACCTGATCCGCACGCACCTGAGGCGCATTGCCGATACAGCGGACTTGTCGCGTGATACGACCGAAATGGTCTCGCGTATTCTGGGCGCATGACACCGTTCACTTATACACGTCATAACCGAACACCCCGAACGGTCGTGATTCTGATCCTTGTGTATGCGGCGTTGATTTCGCTGGTGATCCTGTTTGACGCCGTCTGGTGGCTGATTGGGTTGCTGGCGCTTCCTACGCTGCCGGCCCTTTGGGACGTTGTACGGGATACCAGCGCGGGCCTGTCGCTTGATCAGAACAAGCTGAATTGGTTCACCGGCAATCGAACAGCCGAGGTGAAATTGTCGGAAATTGACTATGTCCGCTTTGACACCCGCTGGGATTTTTCCGTGCGCGTTTCGTTGATTACGATCTCGGGAAAACGAATTCGGCTGCCGGATGAGTCGATCCCCCCACACGCAGAGTTTGAGTCCATCTTTGAGCGGGCCGGGATCCGAGTGGAGCGGCATCACTTCAGTGTATTCTGACGGCAATGCCGGGAAAAAAGTCTCACTGTTCACCAAAACGACACAAATACCCCCCCAAATCTTGAATTTGATGCAAATTCCAGAGAAACTTGGTTCCTAAGTTTCCAGTTTTTACAGTTCCGAGTTTCACCATGTTCCGGTTGTTCCGCACCTCTTCATCCAACGCACAGGCTTCTTCTCTGCCGATGCCGTCCGACTTGGCGCTTTCGCCTGAGGTCGCTGCGGCAATGCCTGATCAGGGGCAGTTGAATATCCCTGTAGCAGAGCTTCAGGCCGAGGATCTGGTGGGTCGCAAGACGATCGAAGCCGGGCGTCATCTGGCGCGTCAGGGCCGCTGGTCCGAGCTGTCGCGGCAAATGCGGGCCGCGGACGAGGCTCGGGAGTCTGCGCCTGACGGTATGCCGATTGCAGACCTTCTGGCGTTTGGTGCCCGCGCCGACGTTGTTCTGGCGGTTGAGCACGCGCTTTCTGATTGGAAAGCGCTGTCTGATTATGACGTGCTGTGTGGCATTTCCGAACTGGAAGACGAAATGCGAGAGCACGAAGGCGATCCGATGATCGCACTGGTTGTTGCACTTGCACATATTGATTTGGCCTGGGCATGGCGCGGGACCTCCGTAGACGCGAAATTGCCGCCCTTGCACCAATCGCGCTGCGCTGCACATTTCGACCGGGCGGCAGCAATCCTTCCGAAATGCCGCGAGGCCGCACCCGAAAGCCCGCTTGTTGCTGCGGCCGACTGCGCTCTGCTGGCCGGGCAACGTAAGTCGAACATCCGGGTGGCCGACAAATACGAGCGTCTGATTACTCTGGACCCGCACAATCAGCGTCACATGCGTGCTATGGGCACCCACCTGCTGCCGCGTTGGTTCGGCAGCTATGAAGAGCTTGAGGTTCAGGCCCTTCGCAATGCCGCACGGACACACGAAATCTGGGGTGCTGGCGGGTATACCTGGGCGCAGTTCGACGCGATTGCCCTTGATCCAGAGGCATGTGCCCGGCTGGACGTGGAATATTTCCTGGAAGGGCTGCGTGACATCCTGCGTCAACGCCCCGATCAGGAAACCGTCAACATGTTGGCCGCTTATTGCGCCATCACCATTCAGAACGGGCTTGGCCTGAACGAAAAAGCCAATGAAGTACGCGCGCAAATTCATGAGGCTGCGAACTGGCTGATCCGTGACCACATGACCGAGCTGCATCCGCTGATCTGGGCGCATGCTGCGAATGGGTTCAACAACTCGGTCCGCATCAACTCGCCCGAGAGGTTTGCGGCGCGTGGTCACCGCGATGCCCTGCGTGCGATTGGCGATTTGTTCCGTGAAGAATTGCGCAGCGGCATGGACGTCACCTTTACGCCTTCGGGTCTGCACCTGTCAGGTCACTGATTCCCCCTTGCTCCTTTGGCGCAGCGCGCCTAATACGCAGGCTTAGACTTCTGCGGAAATAGAGGCGCTCCATGCTCGACCTGACATACGAAATGCCCAAAATCAAAACCATTGCCGGGGCCAAGCACGATTGGGAACTGGTCATCGGGATGGAGGTGCACGCTCAGGTCTCATCCAACGCCAAGCTGTTTTCTGGTGCATCGACCCAATTCGGGGCGGAGCCGAATTCGAACGTGGCCTTTGTGGACGCCGCGATGCCGGGGATGCTGCCGGTCATCAACGAATACTGCGTTGAACAGGCGGTGCGCACCGGGCTGGGCCTTAAGGCGGATATCAACCTGAAATCGGCCTTTGACCGCAAGAACTATTTCTACCCCGACCTGCCGCAGGGCTATCAGATCTCCCAGCTTTACCACCCCATCGTGGGCGAAGGTGAAGTACTGGTGGAAATGGGCGACGGCACCGCGCGCATGGTTCGGATCGAGCGCATCCATATGGAACAGGACGCGGGTAAATCCATCCACGACATGGACCCGCATATGTCCTTTGTCGACCTGAACCGGACCGGCGTCTGCCTGATGGAGATTGTCAGCCGCCCCGACATCCGTGGCCCCGAAGAAGCCGCCGCCTATATCGCCAAGCTGCGCCAGATCATGCGGTATCTGGGCACCTGTGATGGCAACATGCAGAACGGCAACCTGCGGGCGGACGTCAACGTGTCGATCTGTTTGCCGGGTGCGTATGAGAAATATCAGGAAACACAGGATTTCTCGCATCTGGGCACACGGTGCGAAATCAAGAACATGAACTCGATGCGCTTTATTCAACAGGCCATTGAGGTTGAAGCCCGCCGTCAGATCGCCATTGTCGAAGGTGGTGGTGAGGTCGAGCAGGAAACCCGCCTGTACGACCCGGACAAGGGCGAGACACGCTCGATGCGATCCAAGGAAGAAGCGCATGATTACCGCTATTTCCCCGACCCCGACCTGCTGCCGCTTGAGATCGAGCAGGCGTGGGTGGACGACATCGCCGCCAAACTGCCCGAGCTGCCCGACGCCAAGAAAGCGCGGTTCATCGAGGCGTTTGGCCTGACCGACTATGACGCCTCGGTCCTGACCGCCGAAGTTGAAGCAGCCGACTATTTCGAAGGGTGTGTTGCAGCGTTTGAAGAAGGAGGATTCCCTCTCCTTAAACCACACTCGAAGTCAACTAAAGGTATCGGCTTTGACGCTAAGAAGATCGCGAACTTCTTGATTAACGAACTGTTCGGGCGGTTGAACAAAGACGGCAAGACCATACGCGAATGTCCAATGTCGCCGGCCCAATTCGCGGTTATCCAACTGCTCATGGCAAAGGGAGACATCTCAGGCAAGATCGCCAAGGACCTGTTCGAGATCGTCTATACCGAAGGCGGCGACCCCGCGCAGATCGTGGAAGAGCGCGGCATGAAGCAGGTCACCGACACCGGCGCGATTGAGGCTGCGTTGGACGAGATCATCGCCGCCAACCCCGCTCAGGTTGAAAAGGCCAAGGTGAACCCGAAACTAGCGGGCTGGTTCGTCGGTCAGGTGATGAAGGCCACCGGCGGCAAGGCCAACCCCAAAGCTGTGAACGAGCTGGTGAGCAAGAAACTAGGCGACTAAGTCATCGAAAATTAGTGCAAGGGCGGCAAGGGGCATCCCCTCTGCCGCCTTTCTTTTGCGCTGTGGCGTGGCAACACACGCTGCGGACTGCGCGAAGATGACTTTCCCAATAGCCTCAACATGCTAGATTGCCGGGAACGAACAGGTAGGAAGAACCGATGCCGCGCTACGAATACAAAGTTGTCCCCGCCCCGCAAAAAGGCGGCAAGGCGAAAGGGGCCAAGACCGCCGAAGACCGGTTTGCCGTCTCGATTGAACAGGTGCTGAACCAGATGGGTCAGGACGGCTGGGAATACCAGCGCGCGGAATTACTGCCCAGCGAAGAGCGTTCGGGCCTGACCAGTTCTACCGTGAACTGGCGCAATGTTTTGGTCTTTCGGCGCGAAATTGAAGTGAACTTTGTCTCAACCCGTGGCCCAAGCGAAACGCCCGAGGGTGTACCGCTGGCGCAGCCCTTGCCCGGACCCGAGGCCGTTGTGGCCCCAGCCCCTATTGCCGAAGAGGTGAAAGAACCCCCACTGTCGCTAAAAGCGGCAGAAGCACCCGAGCAACAAGAGAAACCCTAGCCAAGTTCGAACTTATCCGCAGCACGCCTGCCCCGCCTGAATCGGCGGGCATGGCACTGTCGCGTAGGAGCAATAGACACAGCAATCACCTTCCAGCGGCTTCAAGATTTCACGACACGATTTGCATTCGTAAAACCACTGGCACGCGTCTGTTGGCATAGTTTCCGTTTCGACATGTCCGCAAGCGGGACAAGTCAAAGTCGACTCGAGAATTATGGTTGTCTCTGTGTCTTCCATCTCCCCCTCCTCAATAAACGAGTTGGCGCATTTACTCCCCAATATCCAGCGCCAGCGCGTGAATACGTGGCACGATATCGCCGAGCGCTTTATGCACAGCCCTGTGACGCGCGACTCGGGATTGCCCCTTGAAAGCGGCCGCGCGGATACGGACGTTGAAATGGCTCTCACCGCCCTCTTGATACCCCGAATGCCCACGATGGCTTTCGCTGTCGTCAACTACCTCAAGCTCATGCGGATCAAAGGCAGCTTGCAGGCAGGTTCGGATTTCGTCGGTCACAGTCATTTTTACGCCTAGCGGTAAAAATTTTACCGCCCCCCTCTTCTACTTTCGGCTGCTTAGACTAAACTGCTGCCTCCGAGTCGAGAAGATGCGTTCTTAAGGATCACAGCATGACGAAATCAGACCCTTTCGGATTCGATATGTCCGTCTCCAGCGCCAAGAAAAAGAACCCGCGCGGGCGCCGAGGGATGTCGGGCGCGTCTGAGACATCGGTGCGAATCTGCGACCATGAAGGCTGTGAAGAGGCGGGCAAGTTCCGCGCGCCCAAAGCGCCGGATGTGCTGGATGATTTCTTCTGGTTCTGCCAGCAACACGTGCGCGAATACAACCAGAAATGGAACTTCTTCGACGGCACGACCGAGGCCGAACTGAACGCGCAGCGGTCGAAGGACAAAGTGTGGGAACGTGAAACCAAGCCCATGGGTGACCCCGAAGCCCGTGCATGGGCGCGTTTGGGCATAGAAGACCCGCATCAGGTTCTGGGCGCAAACGCCACCAAGAACCCTGGCCGTACTTCCGGCGGCGGTGGCCGCCGTCTACCCCCCACTGAACGCCGCGCGATTGAGATTCTGGAAGCCAATGACAGTTGGACCAAAGCCGAGGTGCGTAAGGCTTACAAAAAACTGATCAAAGTACTGCACCCGGATATGAACGGCGGCGACCGGTCCCAGGAAGAACAACTGCAAGAAGTCGTCTGGGCCTGGGATCAGATCAAGGACAGCCGGAATTTTAAGTAATTCGGCACATCGCTAAAACAAACCTTGCAATGCGTTGGCTTCGGCCCGCTTGAGGCAACGCAGCCGCGTTTTTAGCATTGATCTGGTACCTTCCAGTTCGGGAAATAACGCAAGCAATTCGGCGACGTCCTCGCGCTGAAAGGACTTTAGCGCGCGATCCCCCAGATACAGGCTTTCGCTGTGCAAACCGTGGGAAGTCAGTGTAGCGTGTTCCTCGCAGGCGATGTGATAGTACGTCACCGGCTTATCTGCTTGCACTTGATGAACCGTATCTCCGTTGACCAGATGAATAGCGGCGCAAAATACGCTCTCTTCACCAAACAGCAATTCGGCCCGCCACCCCTCGAGAACGATCCGGTGCTGGGGTGACACATATAGATCCCGGTTGGGCAATCCCGCACCCAACGCGTCCCGTTGGATCCGCACTGGCCGGTACTTTGGCTGTATACGCAAGGTCTGCGAAGTAAGGGTTCGCTGACCGATCCAGACAATGGGTAGAGATTGTCCCCCTGCCCCGCGAACCCATTCCCCAATTTTCAGGTCTTCTACCGGGCGTGGACCCCGATCTGTCTCGATTAATGTTCCCGCCACAAAGCATGGCGGGTCCGTTGGGTCGAGATCGCCCTCATCAATCTTCCAATTTCCGGTTTGCATTGGGCCAGTCGGATCATCGGTATCCCAGGCATAGATATTGCCGCCAACTTGGATAAATTCACCGGATTCCCCTGTGCCCCGATAGTTCCCTTGACCAAGATAGGTATAGGGCTGAAAGGTCGTTCCCCCATCAAACGAAATTGTCTGGCCATCAATGATCGCGGTTTGGGTCGAGTTGCGAACGATATAGTCGCCACCACCGGTGGTCCCGACATTATGAAGGAGCACGACAAATGGCATGGACCGCGCCCCTAGCCCTGCAAGGTATCAAAACAGTCCGACCACCGCCCGACATGACGCAGCAATCAAAAGAGGCTTTGATCTTGGAACCCATGACCAACACTCTGCACTCATACAAAAAACACCATGTATTATCACCTTAATTGTCAATTAACGCAAATCAAAGGCGCGCAGGCGACTATTCGGGTGATTGCCGCAGAGCCATCCGAGAATTGCTAAAACGTCCCGACAGACGACCGATGACCGGCTCAGAATGAATGGTTGGGAAACATGTCAAACTCGCCCTGGGCTGGTGAAGCGACACAGCCCCAAAGGCCCTCAGCGACATTTCTCAGTGACGAAAAATACACGACTTTCAGGCCAGCACCGAAGAAACACCCGCCTGCGCCACTGCTCAGGCGGCTTTCCCTTGCCCTTGCTCTCAATATGTTGCACCACACACAGTGTCGAAGGCCCCTCGTGAGGCTGCGGTATCAGGATAAGGACGACAGGCATGGATTGGCCGATTGACGCAAACGCAAAACCATCAGAAGAGATTTCGGTTCGCGAAGTCTTCGGCATCGACACCGACATGCAGGTCAAACGCTTCTACGAAGTGACCGAGCGGGTGCCCGAGATTGATCCGACCTATAAGTTCGACCCTGATACCACGCTGGCGATTTTGGCAGGATTTACCCACAACCGCCGGGTGATGATCCAAGGCTATCACGGCACGGGTAAGTCGACGCATATTGAACAGGTTGCCGCGCGTCTGAACTGGCCCGCCGTGCGCGTTAATCTCGACAGCCACATCAGCCGGATCGACCTGATCGGCAAAGACGCGATCAAACTGCGCGACGGCGTTCAAATCACCGAATTCAGCGAAGGTATTCTGCCTTGGGCCCTGCGCAATCCGGTTGCGATCGTGTTCGACGAATACGACGCCGGGCGCGCGGACGTGATGTTCGTGCTGCAGCGCGTGCTGGAAGCCAACGGCAGCCTGACCCTGCTGGATCAGAACGAAATCCTGACGCCGCACCGGTATTTCCGCATGTTCGCAACCGCCAACACCGTTGGTCTGGGCGACACGACGGGTCTGTACCACGGCACCCAGCAGATCAACCAGGCGCAAATGGACCGCTGGTCTTTGGTCGCAACGCTGAACTACCTCAGCCATGACGCTGAAACGATGATCGTTCTGTCCAAGGCCCCTCATTATAACACGGCGGAAGGACGCAAGATCGTTAGCCAGATGGTCACTGTTGCAGACCTGACACGAACCGCCTTCATGAATGGCGATCTGTCCACAGTCATGAGCCCCCGAACGGTCATCAACTGGGCGCAAAACGCCGAAATTTTCCGCAATGTCGGCTACGCGTTCCGCCTGTCTTTCCTGAACAAATGTGATGAACTTGAACGTCAGACGGTTGCCGAGTTCTACCAGCGCTGCTTTGACGAAGAACTGCCTGAAAGCGCGGCAAACGCCTCATTGGGATAAGTCGTAAATGCTGTTCGGATCTGACCCGCGTCCGTCCACCGGACTCGGTGTCTTTGAGGGCATTATCGACCGGATTATTGTCTTGAGCCTTCCCGAGGCTCAGGAACGTCGCGATCGTATCCCTTCTCATCTGGCAGAGTACGGGATCACTGCATTTGAATGGCATGACGCTTTTACGCCGGATCATCCAGCCGTTCAGTCGCTCTATGAAGAACAACGCATAGCGACGTTCCCGCCGTGTTTTCGGTGCGGGATGAACGATTGCGATTGCCCTAACAACGTGCTGATTCCTCAGCAGGTCGCAAACTTTGCCAGTCACTTGGACATATGGCGGCTTACCAGTCAGCAAGACGGTCGGGTCCTCGTGATGGAAGATGATATTGTGCTCCACCCTTGGACGTCGCGTGTATTGCGAAAGCTCTGGCACGGGATCGAGCGTGGAAACATCGACTTCACCCCAAGATCAACAATGATGTTGCGACTTGGGTGGGCATTGTCCAAGGATCATGGTCGTTTCAAGCGGTTCCGCACAAATCACAAGGTCAGAATGTCGAACCCGTGCTATGCGCTCACTTCGGGGTTTGCCGCAAAGCTCATTGATCGCTTCGACCGTGTGGACACAACGTCGGATGTGTTTTTGCATGGCGAGGTTGCGACGCCCGAGGATTCTCTCACGATTTTCCCGCCTGTTGCTTCGGATTTGTCCTGGTCCGAAGGCGCAACGGATTCCTACATTCACCCCAAGAAAAACCGCTTGGAATACCTGAAGAAACACAATCGGGGCACTGAACTTACCGAGTTTGAGCGTCGGTTGAAGCACCATGTTCAGCATGTATATCAACGACCAATTTTATGCGTAGGTCATCCTCGAACCGGAACTGGTTTCGTGGCCGAACTGTGTACCAAGTCCGGCTTGGATGTCGGTCACGAAGCTGACGGTAAGGACGGCATTAGTTCGTGGATGTTTGCGGTGGACGCGGCGGAAAACCCTTGGGCCGCTGACCCGGTCGCCCAAACGCGCAAAGCCCTAAAGTGGCAATTCATGATCCAGACGGCTCGGGATCCGGCCACAGCCATTCCCTCGATTATTCGCGAAAACGCACATGCCCCTGCATCATACGAGTTTCGCCGGACCCACATTCTTGCGGAAACAGGGATTGATCTGAACGGTTTTGAGACTGATATCGAACGGGCTATCGCGTCGCTTGGCTTGTGGGCGTCCATCATTCGTGGGCAGAACCCGGACTTTGTATTCCGAATTGAAACCGACTCTGAGGCCCTGATCGACTTTCTTCAGGACAAAGGTTTCAAGGTTCACAAGGACAATCTGGATATCGGCCCTGTAAACGCCGAGAAGCTGTATAAGGGCAAGCATCACGAAAAACCTCAGATCGACGCAGAACAGTGGGAAGTGATCGGACCACAAGCCCGGGCGCTTCTGAATGAATACTGTGAGGAATACGGCTACAACTCCCCCGTGGGAGCAACCTAGTCAAATTTTCCGCCTTATCGGGCCCCGATTTAGCGACCACATTGGTTAAAACCATATATCAATGTTGTGTTTTGATCACGTAGCGCGATGTATTTTGTATAATTAAAGTATATACAATTAATATCCATGCTACATTCACCACATGTCATGTTTCAGATTTCTTTTAATCGTGGTCACGATTGCCGTTACGTTTTCCTCGCCGGTTGCAGCCCTTCCTTCCAAGCCCACTGACCGGGCAGAGTTGTTTGCCGTATGTTCAGGACGGCTCGAAGCATTGGCTGCGCGGCAAAAGGCCCGCTTGGGTAGCAAAGCGAATTCGGCAGAGATCCTTCGCGTTCAATTTGACCAGATGCTCGAAGCGGTGTTGCCTTGGGCGCTGTCCGAAGGCGTTGAGGAGCATCAGCCCAAACGCTGGCGTGTGCGTGGCTGGGTTGAGGTCGCGTATCTATTGGCCGATATGGACTACAGCTTTGATGCCCGGATCGCCGCTGGGGCTGAACTCCAATTGGAGCACCGGATATCCGAGTGCCGCGCCGTCCTGTTGTAACCCTGTTTGCATGAAAACAGGGCTGGCCCTATGGTCAAGACCCCGGAATGGTTCTAGGTTGCCGGGACAGAACACAACCGGACCTGCCGCCGATGAGCAAACCAATCGATAACCCCGCTGATCCGTTCAAGAAAGCTTTGGCCGAAGCCACAAAAGTGATGGCCGATGATCCCGAGCTGAACGTCTCATACACGGTCGATCCGTCGGGCATGTCGGGTGAATCTATGCGCCTGCCGCAAGTCAGCCGCCGCATGACTCGCGAAGAGGTTCTGCTGGCGCGCGGAACCGCCGATGCACTGGCGCTGCAACGCAAATACCACGACGATGCAACGCACGCACGCTATGCCCCTCCGGGAGATATGGCGCGCGATCTGTACGAAGCGATGGAGACCGCCCGGTGCGAGGCGATGGGCGCACGGGACATGCCCGGCACCGCGTCCAATATCGACGTCAAAATTGAACACGAAGCTATCCGCCGTGGGTATGACCAGTGCAAACAACCTGCTGATGCGCCTTTGGCCGTTGCGGCAGGTTATCTGATCCGACATCTGGCGACTGGTCGTGACCTGCCCCAGGCAGCAGATAACATCATGAACCTTTGGCGCGGATTCATCGAAGAACAAGCTGGGGGAACGCTTGAAAGCCTCGATGATATTCTCTCGGATCAGGCAGAGTTTGCAAAGTTTGCCCGTAAGATGATCAAGGATCTGGGATACGGCGACCAATTGGGGGATGACCCTGACGAGCTGGACGAAGAACAGGAAGATCAGGCCGAGGACGACGCAGAAGAACAGCCCGATCCTGATAGCACCGGCCAGGACGATCAGGATGAACAAGAAGCCGATGCCACCCCTGAGCAATCTCAGGAAGAGCAGCAGGACCAATCTCAGGCTCAGGTCTCGATGGACGAAATGGCCGACGACGAGATGGGCGAAGAGGCAGAGATGCCCGAAGGCGAGGCCCCCCTAGAGCCGCCCGCCCCGCCTTCGGCCTCTGAGGCGGACCCTGATTACAAAGTCTACCTGAATACTTTTGACGAAGAGATCGAGGCCGAGGATTTGGCCGAACCCGCCGAGTTGGAACGGCTGCGCGCCTATCTCGATCAACAGCTTGAACCGCTGAAGGGCGCGGTCAGCCGTCTGGCCAACAAACTGCAACGCCGCCTGCAGGCGCAGCAGAACCGATCGTGGGAATTCGACCGTGAGGAAGGCATTTTGGATGCTGGACGTCTGGCACGTGTCATCGCGAACCCGACAACTCCGCTCAGTTTCAAAATCGAGAAGGATACCGAGTTCCGCGACACCGTCGTGACGCTTTTGTTGGATAATTCCGGGTCGATGCGTGGGCGTCCGATCTCGATCGCAGCGATATGCGCTGATGTTCTGGCGCGGACGCTGGAACGCTGCAATGTTAAGGTCGAAATTCTGGGCTTCACCACCCGCGCCTGGAAGGGTGGTCAGGCACGCGAGGCGTGGCTGAACGACGGTCGCCCCCAGCAACCCGGGCGGCTGAACGACCTTCGCCATATTATTTACAAGGGCGCGGATGCTCCGTGGCGTCGCGCACGCCCCAACCTTGGCCTGATGATGAAAGAAGGTCTGCTGAAGGAAAACATCGACGGCGAGGCGCTGGAATGGGCGCATCGTCGGATGATGGCCCGGCGCGAACAGCGCAAGATCTTGATGGTGATTTCCGATGGTGCGCCGGTCGATGATTCAACTCTCAGCGTTAACCCTGCAAATTATCTGGAAAAACACCTGCGCGACGTGATCGCAATGGTTGAGAAGCGCAAGATGGTCGAACTGCTTGCTATCGGGATCGGCCATGACGTGACGCGTTATTACGACCGCGCGGTTACAATTACGGACGTGGAACAACTGGCCGGTGCGATGACCGAACAATTGGCAGCACTGTTTGACAGCGACCCAAGGGCGCGCGCCAGGGTCATGGGGATGAGGAAAGTGGGCTAACGCGCCTAATCCTAAAACTAAACGGAGTGCACTCCGATCTGAATGAGGTGAGACATGTTTCAATCCTTTGCCGTGACCGCACGTCCGGAACAAGGCCCACCGCGCTTGGCTGCGCTGCGGACGGAGCTAGCGCAAGCGGGGTTGGATGGTTTCCTGACCCCGCGCGCGGACGCGCATCAGGGAGAATATGTCGCCCCACGGGACGAGCGTCTGGCGTGGTTGACCGGATTTACCGGATCAGCCGGATTTTGTGTTGCCCTGTCAGACATCGCAGGCGTGTTTGTTGACGGACGCTACCGTACTCAGGTCAAGGCACAGGTCGCGTCCGACTTCACCCCGGTGCCTTGGCCCGAAGTCGGCCTGAGTGCGTGGTTGAAGGAACAACTGCCGAACGGGGGAAAAGTTGGCTTTGACCCTTGGTTGCACGCCGCCGAGCAGATCTCAGCCGCCCAGAAAGAGCTGTCCGGCAGTGGTATCGAACTGATGCGCAGCGATAACCTCGTCGACCGTATTTGGAACGACCAACCGGAGCCGCCATTAAATCCCGTCAAGGCTCACCCTCTGGAATTCGCTGGAGAAACCGCAGAAAGCAAAATCACACGCTTGGCCACGGGCCTGCGCGATGCAGGATGTTCGGCCGCTGTGATTACCCTGCCGGACTCGATCATGTGGCTGTTGAACATTCGCGGCTCAGATATCGGCTACAATCCTGTGGCACACGGATTCGCGATTCTACATGCCGATGGGCTGGTGGATCTGTTCATGGCCAAGGAAAAACTGGTCATTCCTCTGGGTGACAGGGTGAATATCCACGAACCGAACGCGTTCTTGGACAGCCTCGCTGCGCTTGATGGCAAGGTACAGGTCGATCTGGGCACGTTGCCACAAGCCGTAGCGGATATCTTGTCAGATCGGATGATTGACGGCGGCGACCCGTGCGCCCTGCCCAAGGCCTGCAAGAACCTGGCCGAAATCGCTGGCAGCGCCGAAGCGCACTTGCGCGACGCCGTAGCGGTTGTCGAAACCCTGTGCTGGCTGGATGCACAGACCCCCGGCACAGTGACCGAGACCCAAGTCGTTACCCGGCTGGAAGAAAACCGACGCAGGGACAACGCCCTGCAGGACATCTCGTTCGACACGATCGCCGGAACCGGCCCCAACGGTGCGATCATGCACTATCGCGTGACCGAAGAAACCGACAGCTTGCTAAAAGACGGACACATACTGGTTCTGGACAGCGGCGGCCAGTATTTGGATGGTACGACAGATATCACCCGGACCATCGCCGTCGGAGAGGTCGGCGAAGAGGAAAAAACCTGCTTCACCCGCGTGTTGAAGGGCATGATTAACATGTCCATGTTGCGCTGGCCCGTTGGTTTGGCAGGACGCGACGTTGAATGTATCGCGCGCGCACCGCTCTGGGCGGCAGGGCAGGATTTCAATCACGGGGTCGGCCACGGGGTCGGCGCTTATCTAAGCGTTCACGAAGGCCCCCAGCGTCTGTCGCGTGTCAGCTCTGTCCCGCTGCAACCCGGTATGATCCTGTCAAACGAACCTGGCTACTACCGCGAGGGCGCTTTCGGAATCCGGATCGAAAATCTGGTGGCTGTGCAAGAGGCGCCCGCCCTGCCCGGTGGTGATGCCGAACGCGCGATGCTGAACTGGTGTACTCTGACTTTTGTCCCAATTGACCAACGGTTGATTGTGGTCGAGATGCTTACCACTGACGAACGCGATTGGCTGAACGCCTATCACCGCGACGTTGCGGAAAAAATCAGGCCTAGGCTGGGCGCAGAGGCGCAGCTGTGGTTGGATGCCGCAACCGGGCCGGTCTGACACCGGACTGTTACAAACACCGGGCAGAGGAGAAGCCCAGAACAAAGGGATGGAATACGTATGACCAAGATCACAATCCGTAAAGCACCGGGCAAATGGAGCGTCCGGTCCGGAGGCGCTATCCTTGGTGAAAGCACAAATGCGCTGGAGCTTTTGGAAGGCGATCTTGACCCTGTAATCTACTTCCCTCGCTCAGACATTGCCATGGCGTTTCTGGATCGCACCGAAAAACGCACGCATTGCCCGCACAAGGGCGATGCCACGCATTTTTCGATTGTGAACAAATCCTCTGTCACTGAAAACGCAGCATGGAGCTACGAAGACCCAATCCCATCAGCCCTGGAAATCAAGGGCTACGTTGCCTTTTATAAGATCGAGTCGGTCAAGGTCGAACAAATCTAGATCGCCTCTTTCACCGCCTCGACAGTTGCCATGTCATGACGGACACGTCCGAACGCCTGCGCCATTGAGGTCAACGTATGCGGAGGGCAGCCAATCTCAGGCAGGCAGGATGCGTCGATCACACGGACCTTCCCGTCGAAAGCAGATCGCACGACCCGATCCACGGGCTCAAGACGCTGCCCAAGGGTCAGCCTGTGATAGTGAAACCCTTGACCGGGGTCAGTGATGCCCAATGCGCTGCGCACGCCATGAGAGGCGAGCCAGTCGAGAAGATGCTGCAAGTATTCGTCCATATCCGGTTTCGGCGTCTGTATCGCCTCTATCCGGTCCTGGCCCGGTAAATGGTGGAACTGAACCAGCGTTTTCGGTGTCCAAATCCGCACTGGCTGGACAAAATCAATAATGCGTCCAATGCGTCGACCACGGAAGTGAGGCCCCAGACCAAACCTGGTCGTTAGCATACTCAGCGGGGCTTGGGACACCGTGTAGACTGAGGCAAACAGCTTACAAAGCCCGTCTTGTTTCCACTTGAGCGTCAGCGCGTTGAAATTCCCTCGGTTCGTATAGCTGCGGGGCGACCCAAGTATACGGGCGAGCCTGAGGCAATTGATCGTGTAAGGTGCATGATCACGAAATCTGATCTCGGTCGCTGCCCTTAGGCTACGTGCCAGCAAAGTTGCCGTGCCAAGAACACCGGCAGCCAGAAACACGCGACGAGCCTTAATCCGGGTACCGTCGTCAAGCTCTAACCGAACAAGTTCCTGTTCGGTTTCGATACGCTGTACCCGACCGTTGCGGATTTCGACATCCGGCATTTCACGCAGGCGCTTTTCCACCGCATTTGCCATAGCGCGCAATCCAGACCCGGGCTCGTCCTTGGTTCCCGTCAGAAGGCGCGGTGCGCTTTTTTCAAATCCGTTTTCCAGTTTCTGCCGACGAACGCCGCCAACCACTTCAAAATCGGATTGTACTGCGTCGCACGCTTCGCGGTAAGCCCGCCAGTTTTCAAGGAATCGTCCCTGTCCCCAAGGGTCATCCCTGTCATAGACCTGAAGCTGTTTTCCCCAATAATTGGCCAAACCACCAATTTCTGCGGCAACAAACATTGGAGGGGCATCTCCGGACACTGCCGTTCGTTCGGCCAAATAGGCGGGCTCGCGCCGTTCATAAGCAACCGAAACTATTTTGGCCGGCCCCCCCTCAAAGGGTTGGGACGTCGCACCCGTAACAACAACCAACGATCCGGAATAACCCTTCATCGCGGTCAGGGCGGCATAACCAGCAGGGCCAGCGCCGATCAATGCGGCATCAAAAACGCGCATGCAAAGACCCTTTTCTACACGAAACCGGATTTAGAATTCGCTTTCCGCCCCGGCAATTCATCGGAACACGTGCGTGAACCAAAGGGTACTCTGCGCATCTGAAAGGTTCAGAGCGGAGTATTCGGAACTTCCACAAGCAATAGATGGCCCAAGTTCTGCCAAGCGGCCCCAAAAGCGCCGGACACCATGCACGCGCAGAGGCAGTCGTGTAATTTGATGTACACAAAGCGAGACGCAGTAAAAACATAATAAGTTGCCCCCAAATCTCATGAGCCTTGGTGCAAGTTCGTATATTTGTCGTCTAGTTGTTTGAAATTACGTGTATTCGTAGTGCCAGATACCCGGTTAAGAAGAACGAATACCAATTGAACTCAATAAATTATCCGGGCCAACTTTGCCGATAATAGCTGAAATTTGCTGTTTGAATCAAGAAAACAAGCCATTCCAATGGGCGTCGAACAAGTTCCACTGCTGGCTCGGTGCGTTCTTAAGCACGCAAGAATGCCCAAAGCCCAACTTTGCGGCGATTGCTGTTTCCAAGCAAAAATCCGTGCTGCTTCAGACGCGCCCGAGGCCTTCCTTCACACAAAAATCAGAGGTTATTCAGCCTGCTCGCGCAGAGAAATCAGGATATCCACCAAGGCGTTAATTACTTCTGGGTCGTCCAGCGCTGGGTCAGGCATCGAGGTGTCCTGGGCCACAGATTGCGGATTGTCCAGAAATGCTACCAACTGCTCGCGCGTCCACTCTCCTCCGACCGACGAAAGCGACTGCGAATAGTCAAAATCTGTGAGACCCGCGATCTTTCTGCCGTAGACCTCGCCCAATGACGGGGCGCTTGCGCTAGGAAGTACGCCAAAACCGTGACATTCGGCGCAACCGTCCAACGCGGTTTCGACCGCGCCGACGGTTCTGTTCGACAATCCAAGATCGCCAATTTTGGCAACAGCGAACTGGTAGCTTGGATCAAACTCTCCAACCGTCAGATGCAGCACCTTTTTCTGGTCGGTCCAAAGTGCGATCGTGTCTCCATGCTGATGGACATAGCGGATGCGAAAGCCGAGCGGAATGCGCTCGGCGAACAGGATGCCTTCGCCGTTCGTGCGAATGCGGAACAGGCTGTTTCCGGCCAAGGACCCCGCCAGCATGTCACCATCCCACGCTGGATGGAAGTCATCCACCGGCGCTAATGAACTTACGGCGACCGAGGGCAACCACGAATAGGCTGGAAGCTGGAATTCCGGGTGGCGTCCGTAATCAAGCGTATCCGGCAAAGGCAACTTATTGTACCGCGTACCCAGCGAAACCTGCGGCCACCCGTAATCTGAGCCCTCACGAATAAGGTTCAGTTCATCCCCTCCGCGACGGCCATGCTCGACCGTCCACAAGCGGCCATCGGCATCAAACGCGATCCCCTGCATGTTCGAGTGACCCTGACTGAGAACGCGGTGCTCACCTGTTGCCGTATCGACGGCAAGTACCTTGCCGTACATCTGGTCAGGATCCTGCGACAGCGCCACCGGCGAATAGGTTCCGTCCATCGCATAGTCGCCAGCGGCCAGATACAATGTCCCATCATCGTCGACACGGAACCGACCGCCTGCCATATGGCCCTGAATCGCGCGCCCGTCCGGGTTGGGCGCAAGACAGGGATCCGTTGCGTATAGAATGGTCCAGTCATCCGAACTGATTGAAACCGCATCGGCAGAGGTGCCGTTCAGCGGAGCAGTGGACAAGGTCGTGCGATAGCAATTGTCGGCTTCTACCCACTCGGTGAATGAGACAATCAGCTTACCGTCGACGACGTCTACGTCGTTATAGCGAAAGTAAAAATGCGCAAAGTTGTAATCCGGGTTGGCCTCTTCGAAATCAAGCATGGTCTCCCACCCGTTGGGCGGCGGCGCAATATCAAGCGTCACGGCTTCATCGCCGCTGACTTCGAAAAACCCGCCTTCATGGGTCATGACGATCAAGTCTTTTCCCAAACTGGTCAACGCACCACCGCTGCCCGCACGGTCCACGGGGACGTCCAGTTCTTTCATGTTGAGGGCGGTGAAAATGGTTTCGACTTGCGCAACGCGATCCCCAGACCAGATCGGAGCGGAATGAGTTATCCCAACATGACTTGTGCGCAGTTGGTGGACTTCCCACATCATCAGGCCCAGCGAACCTGCCAACGTCACCGTGATAACGGGGCTACTCAACAGTCGTTTCACAATGCTCATTGCCTGACCTCAACCAAGTTTTTTTGTTATCCGCCATTACTGCGGGTGCTGCTCGGGCTCATAGAAACCGGAAACTTCAACAGTATCAACCCGGCTTGCCAATTCCCGCGAACGATTGCGGTCAATAGACTTCAACCACGCCCCAAATCGAACAAACTTCACGCGTTCCTCACGCGCCTGTTCAATGCAAGTGAACCGATTTGCGGGCAAAATGGCACAACACACCATCGGAGGACGCCATGTCGATCACCCGCCGCAGTTTCGTCGGAGCATTTGGGGCCGGGCTTGCCCTGCCCACAGCGTTGTGGTCACAATCCGATCCTGTTTTGCAGGCGGTGCGTTCCACCCTGTATGGCAGCAATTCCGAGTTTGCCGAAGGAATGTCTTATCTGGTCGCGCGTGGAAATCCGGATGTCGTCCTTGCCCTGCTGACCGCGATGCGGTACGGGCGGCAGCGAAGCAACGAGATCACCGGCGTGATGCGCGATCTTACGGGCGAGACTATCGGAACCGATTGGTTCGATTGGATGCTGTGGCAAGAGAACAACCCGCAACTGACCCCACATCCGTCGCTGATCCCATTCAAGCGCGAGGTGCTATTGGGAATCGATCCGAATTTCGACGATTTTCTGCGCCCTGAATACCTTCAGCCCGAGAAGATGAAAATCCGGCTGGAAGAGATCACATGGGGTGGGGTTCACAAGGATGGTATCCCATCTCTGGATAATCCGACACTGGTGCCGGTGTCTCGGGCGGAATACCTGAAAGACAGCGATCTGGTTTTCGGGGTCTCGATCAACGGAGACACACGCGCCTATCCGTTACGGATTATGGGCTGGCACGAAATGTTCAATGAAGTCATCGGCGGCGTACCTGTCGCGCTGGCCTATTGTACGTTGTGTGGTTCTGGAATTCTATTTGAAACGCAAGTGGCCGGGCGGAGCAAGCCTCTGGTCTTTGGCTCATCAGGTTTTCTATACCGCTCGAACAAGCTGATGTTCGACCGCGAGACACACTCGTTATGGAACCAGTACACCGGCAAACCGGTTGTTGGCCCCTTGGTCAGCAGCGGGATTGAACTGAAGCAGCGACCAGTTGTGATCACCACATGGCAAAGCTGGAAAACCTCGCACCCGGACACCAAGGTTCTGTCCCTCAAAACCGGGCACCGCAGAAACTATGGATCGGGCGTAGTCTATCGCGATTACTTCGCATCGCCCGAGTTGATGTTCCCGGCGCTGGTCGATCAATCCAGACATCAGCAGAAGGACTATGTGTTCGCCATTCGTCAATTTGGCGCGGCGCGGGCTTGGCCTTTGAACGCGTTCAGCAAGACCCGCGTAA
The DNA here is from genome assembly GCF_013034565.1 of Ruegeria sp. HKCCA5491. Classification (NCBI taxonomy): domain Bacteria; kingdom Pseudomonadati; phylum Pseudomonadota; class Alphaproteobacteria; order Rhodobacterales; family Roseobacteraceae; genus Ruegeria; species Ruegeria sp. HKCCA5491. The sequence continues at coordinate 279,606 of NZ_WQGG01000002.1, read as the reverse complement.
TCAATGACGCAATCGACAACAAGGCGCTGGTTTTGGTCGGAAACCCAGACAAGCGCACGGTCCGGGCCTACGAGAGGAAGTCAAACCAATTCACGGCGTCTGACAGCGGTTTGGTTGATCAGGCGGGCCGGAAATGGACAATGACCGAAGAGGCCTTGATCGGGCCTGATGGCACCCGGTTGCCACGCGTCGCGGGACATATCTCGTACTGGTTTGCGTGGGATAACTATCTGGGGGACGCCGCGACTGTGTATCCCGGTTAAGAATGTTCCTCGGCCGCCGTCGCCGCCAAAGCCCGGTTATAGGCTTTGAGCGCGTCTATGTGGTACAGGGCACCAACGGGGTTTTCGCAGCCGTCCTCATCCACCACGACGACCGGAATGCACGGGATGTCCACCCGGTCGAAGTAAGGCATCGCGGCCTCTAACGTGGCGCTGGCCTGAACGCACAGGCCTTGTTCTATCAGATCCTGTGCTTCGTCCTTGGTGATTGACCGTGGATCACCGATCGGGCGCATCACTGATCCGGCGCGAAGCATCGCCAACAGATAAGCCTGCGGGCCAGCGGCCAGGTGGACATCGCGGCGCTCAAGCTGTGTCAGGAAGAACGATCTGTCGACTAAGCGCGAGGCCAGCGCGGTCGACATGGACACCGAAACCATTACGGCCAGACCGATTTGCCAGTCTCCGGTCAGCTCAAAAACAATCATCGTGGTCGATATTGGCGCACCCAGCACCGCGGCGGCAACGGCCCCCATCCCCGCAAACGCATAGAGAGTATGCGTGCCAGATACATCCGGCAGCAGACCCGTCGCGACAAGGCCGAAGGCCAACCCGGTCAGCGCGCCGATCATCAGCGAAGGCGAGAACACCCCGCCCCCCATCCGTCCGCCCATCGTAATGGCCAACGCAACGGTTTTGACCACGGCAAAGACAATAGCAGCGGAAAGCACCAAATCTCCGGTCAAGGCACGGACCGTGGTTTCGTATCCAACCCCGATGATGTGCGGGAACCAGATCGCCAGAAGCCCCAGCATCGCGCCCGACACGGCTGGCCGCAACCAACGCGGCAGGGACAATCGGGCCTGAATGTGGTTGCCGAAGTCCTCGGCGAAAAAGATTGATCGCATCAGCAGCAGGGAAACTAGCCCGCAGATCAGGCCAAGGATCAGAAATGCGGGTAACTCGACATAGAATTGCAGCGAGCCGGGCGTTTCCAAAACGAACTCGGTGACGTCGCCATATTCCAACCTGTTGATCACCGTGCCCGCGACCGACGCGATGACGATCGGCGCAAATGCATGCACCGCAAAATGCCGCAAGACGACCTCGAGCGCGAAAAGCGCACCCGCGATCGGAGAATTGAAGCTGGCCGATACTGCGGCCGCAACCGCACATCCCAACAGGTCGCGCCCGGTAATGCCGTCGGCGTTAATACGGTCGCTGACCCATGTCGAGATGACACCGGCCATGTGCACCACCGGACCTTCGCGGCCCGTCGATCCGCCCGTACTTAGTGTAATCAGGGACGCGAACAAGGACGCGATCCCGGCCTTGCGTTCAACCCGGCCATCGGTCAGCGCCGCGCCCTCAATCACGTCGGCGACGGAACGAACGCGCCCGTCATCGGTGAATCTGTGCAGGATGATGCCAACAACCAGACCGCCAATGATGGGCGTGATCAGGATCACGAACCACGGCAGCTTTTCCGCATGGCTATGCAGCAGCAGGATGTCTTCGGTGTCATAGACATAGGCCTGAAGAGCCCGGATTGCCTTGCGAAATCCCAGCGCCATGAAGCCAGCCGCGATCCCGATGGCCAAAGCAATGAACCAGAACTGAATTTGGCTGGGGCCCCGACGCCGCATCACCCGCCACGCATCCTTCATCGCGGCCAGAGCCTGATTGAGCTGGTTGCGCAAAACGGTACGGGTCGACTGAGTCATGTGCCCTCGGGGATCAATTCATATGCCTTACTAAGCCACGGTGGGCACATATAAAAGGCGGATCGCGCGGGTGTGAGCAGCTATGCGTCCAACAAGGCACGGGCGGCGGCGCGCGCTTCGTCAGTTATGGTATCGCCGGCAACCATTCGGGCGATTTCGTCCACCCTGTCAGGATCAGCCAGCGGGATCACCGTCGAAAGCGTCTGACCGGCCGTGACATGTTTCTGAACCCGCCAGTGATGCGCGGCTCGGGCGGCGACCTGCGGTGAATGCGTCACCACAAGAACCTGCCCACCATCCGCCAAAGACGCCAGTCGACGGCCAACAGCATCCGCCGTGGCACCGCCTACACCCCGATCAATCTCATCAAAGATCATGGTGTGCGCACTGTCTTCCCCGGTCAGGCACACCTTGAGTGCCAGCAGAAATCGGCTGAGTTCCCCGCCGGACGCGATCTTGTTCAGCGGACCGGACGGGGCACCCGGGTTGGTGGCAACCGTGAAGGCAACCACGTCAATACCTTCGGGGCCGGGGTCGCCTGGGGTCACTTCGGTCCGAAACACCGCACGCTCCATTTTCAACGGTGCCAGTTCTGCCATTACGGCTGTGTCCAACTCGACGGCAGCCTTTTGCCGAGCGGCGCTCAGAGCCGAAGCAGCAGCGTCATAGCGTTCCTGCGCGGCCGCAACCGCAGCGCGCTGATCGGCCAGATTCGCGTCCCCTGCTTCCAAGCGGTTCAAACGGTCCCGCAAGGTCTCAGCAAAGCCACCCAGATCATCGGGGGCAACGTCGTGTTTTCGGGCCAGCGCGCGAATAGCAAAAAGACGCTCTTCGGTCAGCTCCAACTCGGATGGGTTGAACTCAAGCGCGTCAAGACAGGCGCTGACACCGTCTTGCGCCTCACCCAATTCGATCGAGGCGCGGCCCAACGCGGCAATCGGTTCCTCCAACTGCCCACCAGCATTATCGGATACACCTTCCAGCCAACGCACGGCGTCAGACATCGCGCCCTCTGCGCCGTCGCCGCCCAGCAAATCGAAAGCGCGGGCAACGTCGTCACGGATGCGCTCGGCACCCTGCATCAATCGACGACGTGCATCCAGATCAGCATCTTCGCCCGGTTGCGGGTTCAACTGATCAAGTTCGGCTACCGAATGGCGCAGAAACTCTTCTTCGGCGCGCATCGCTGTCAAAGCAGCCTCGGTCTGGGCAAGAGCTTTGCGGGCGCGCGACACTTCAGACCACGCGGTGCGAACGTCGGCAAGCTGCTCACCAGCGCCCGAATAGCTGTCCAGCATGGCCCTGTGACCGCGCGGATTCAACAATCCGCGATCATCATGCTGACCATGCAGCTCCACCAGAGTCTCAGATAGCGCCCGCAGCACCTCGCCCGAGCAGCGCCGGTCATTGACCCAGGCTGTCTTGCGCCCTTCGGCTGTGTTTACGCGGCGCAGGATCAATTCCTCTCCGGCTGGCAATCCGGCCTCCGCCAAGATTGCATGGGCCGGATGGTCCGGGGACAGTTCAAATTCGGCCACAACCTCGCCCTGAACAGCGCCCTGACGCACCAGTTCGGCCCGACCCCGCCACCCCAGAACGAAGCCGAGCGAATCCAGCAGGATTGACTTGCCTGCCCCTGTCTCGCCGGTCAACGCGTTCAAACCCGGTTGAAACGTCAGTTCCAACCGGTCGATGATCAGCATGTCGCGGATATCGAGGGCGCGCAGCATCGGGTCTTAGCGTCCCACGCCTTTGGTCATGGCGATTACAACCACTCACCCTTGATCGTCTGGCGATAGATCTGGCTGAGCCAATTATTTCCTCGGCTCTTCAGGTCCAGCCCACGCGAGGTCAACAGCTTGTAACCCGCGTCGTACCACTCGGACGACTGATAGTTGTATCCCAGAATCGCACCGGCCGACTGCGCTTCGTCCACCAGACCCAGCGACAGATAGGCTTCGATCAAACGATACAGCGCCTCGGCTGTGTGCGACGTGGTCTGGAAATCCTCAACCACGACACGGAACCGGTTGATGGCTGCGGAATAATGATCTTGGCGCAGGTAATACCGGCCAATCTCCATTTCCTTTCCGGCCAGATGGTCAAAAGCCAGATCGAATTTCAACACCGCCGACGTTGCGTATTCACTGTCGGGATAAACTTCGATGACCGTGCGCAAGGACTGAAGCGCCTGAAATGTCAGGCCCTGATCACGCCCGACCTCGTCAATCTGATCATAATAGCTCAGCGCAAGCAGGTACTGGGCATAGGCCGCATCTTCATCCGTGGGGTAAAAGTCGATATACCGCTGCGCCGCCGCCCGGCTTTCTTCATAGTTCTTGTCCGAATGGTATGAGAACGCCTGCATGATCAGCGCGCGTTTGGCCCAATCGGAATAAGGATACAGACGTTCAACTTCCGAGAAGTACCACGCCGCATCATCCGAACGATTCTGCGACAGCTCGTATTCGCCGCGCGTGAAAATCTGTTCCGGAGTGAACCCTTCCAGGTTCTGATCGCGGTCCGCGCCTTGTCTGCCGCAAGCCGTCAAAACTGCTGCCAGAAGAATCGCCGCTGCGAATCTGACTGCCGCTTTGGTGCCAACCATTCCGCCTATCCTTGTCGTCTTGATTATTGGGGCAAACCCCGGATTTGGCCTTGGTTTAGCACATATAATTGCGGGGCAAAACGCCTTAGTAAGCCCTCTGGCGCAATTGTCGACAGAGTTGATCCAATCAGGCGACTTCGGGGATTTCGTCCCACACAAGGCCTTGCCCCGGCAGGCGCGCGGCCTGTTCGGGCGTGCAAAGGATCGGACGAACGGCACCCGGCGTTTCAAACAGCTTGCGCAGCAAGGTGTTTGTCATCGCATGGCCCGACTTGTCGCCTGTGAAATGACCCAGGATCGGCCCTCCGGCTAGGTAAAGGTCACCCAGAGCGTCCAGCATCTTGTGACGCACGGCTTCATCAGCGTGGCGAAGTCCGCCGGGGGTCAACACTTCGTCCCCCTGAACAACCACGGCGTTTTCCAATGTTCCGCCAAGCGCAAGACCGTTCTCGCGCATTTCTTCTACGTCTGTGCGGCGGCAGAACGTACGGCAATCGCTCAGCTCGCGCGCAAAGGATCCGTTACGCATATCCAATGTCTTGGTCTGACTGCCAATCGCTGCGTCTTCGAAATCTATGTGGAAGTCGATGATCAGGCCATCGGCGGGCGCGATTGAGGCGCTTGCCCCTTCGCGGGTCGCTGTTACGGGCTTGAGCACTTCGTAGGCCAGAACCGGGCTCGCCTGCCGACGCACGCCTTTGGTCATGATGCCGCGCACGAAGTCGATCGACGATCCGTCCATGATCGGAACTTCGGGGCCGTCAATCTCGATCAGAGCGTTATGAACACCGCACCCGGCCAAAGCTGCCATGATATGTTCGATGGTCGACACCGACACACCCGCGTCGTTCACTAGACGGGTACATAGCGGAGTGCGTTCCACCACGTCGTAGATCGCCGGGATCAGCGCGTTGCCCAGTTCGATATCCGACCGCTTGAACCAGATGCCGTGACCGGCGGCCGCTGGCTTCAGGACCATCGTCGCTGGTTTGCCGCTGTGCAGCCCGACGCCTGTAAACGTGATCGGAGTTTTGAGCGTATGTTGCAAAATGAACCTCAGTGAGTGGTGTCCGGCCCATCCCGACCGTGTTGGACATTCAGTTAAGGAACACGGGCAAAAGGCTCAACTCACTCTTTGTAACTGAATGAAACATGTATGTAACAGATCGGCAAAAGACTGCTTATATCCACCTAAGGTACTGTATTTAAATTAAAAAGGGCCGCCAAGTGGCGACCCCTAAAACGTATATTGTTACCGTGATCAGTTCGCTTGACGCCGCAGAAATGCCGGAATTTCGATGCGATCCTGTTCGGGATCGGCCTCATCCTGTGCTGGTGCCGTAGCGTCAGATTGGCGCATAACCGGCTGTTGGCGCGGTGGTTGCGCCGGAGTATCGGCCGCGTGCCCCGTCATCCGGTCGATCAAACGGTTGAAGCCAAACCGGGGACGATCAGCCTCAGTATGGGCCGTCGGCTGAGGTGCGGGCTGCGGTGCCGTCGGGCGCGGCGCTGGGTGGCCACGCTCGGACGCCGGAACGTTCTGAACTGCGGCTTGCAGGCGCTGCAGGGCCTCGGGCGACGGGGTGCCCGCCGCTGGTTGAGGCTGAGGCGCGACATAGTTTTCCGGAGCAGGTTCAACCGGCTCGGGGGTCGGTTCGAACTCAGCGACCTGCGGCTGATAGGCCGGAGGGGGCAGGCCATCATCGTCTTGTTCAGCACGCGGCTGGTACTGTGGTTCCGTCGGTTCCTCGGTCGTTTCAAACAACGAAGGTTCGCGGTTCACTTCGGGCTGAGGCTCAGTAACGACCTCTTCCGCTGCGACGGGAGTCTCTTCTTGCAGCGGTTCTTCTGCCGAAACTGTGCGTGTCAGTGGGGCTGACATCGAACGACGGGCAACGGGGACGTCATCGTGCTTTTCACTGGCGTCAATACCGGTTGCGACAACCGAAACGCGCATGCCGCCTTCCATCGCGGTATCCAGGGTCGAACCAACGATGATGTTCGCCTCGGGGTCCACTTCCTCGCGGATGCGGTTGGCGGCTTCGTCCAATTCGAACAGGGTCAGGTCGTGCGAACCGGTGATATTGATCAGCACGCCCTTGGCACCCTTCAGGCTGATTTCGTCCAGCAGCGGGTTGGCGATTGCCTTCTCGGCCGCCTGAACCGCGCGATCTTCGCCGGTCGCCTCGCCCGTACCCATCATCGCCTTGCCCATCTCGTCCATCACGGCGCGGACGTCGGCAAAGTCGAGGTTGATCAGACCCGGACGCACCATCAGGTCGGTCACGCCCTTCACGCCCTGATACAGAACGTCATCGGCCATCGAGAACGCCTCGGTAAACGTGGTCTTTTCATTGGCCAGACGGAACAGGTTCTGGTTCGGAATGATGATCAGCGTGTCAACGACCTTTTGCAGCGCCTCGACACCGTCTTCGGCCTGACGCATCCGCTTGGCCCCTTCGAACTGGAAGGGCTTGGTGACAACACCAACAGTCAGAACGCCCAACTCACGCGCAGCCTGAGCGATGATCGGAGCAGCGCCTGTACCGGTTCCACCGCCCATGCCGGCGGTGATGAAACACATATGTGCGCCCGCCAGATGATCGACGATCTGTTCGATGCTTTCCTCTGCAGCCGCAGCCCCAACGGTAGGCCGCGCGCCAGCGCCCAGACCCTCGGTCACTTTGACGCCCAATTGCACCCGCGCCGAGGAATGGCTTTGCTGAAGTGCTTGTGCGTCGGTATTGGCGACCACGAAATCCACGCCATCCAACTGTTTTTCAATCATGTTATTGACAGCGTTACCGCCTGCGCCACCAACGCCAAATACAGTAATCCGAGGCTTCAGTTCGTCGTGCCCGGGCATCGAAAGATTCAATGTCATGCTCTGTCCGCCTGTTTATATGATCCGCCAAAGCGGTGTTTTTCTTACCTATCCTTCAACAATCCTACCGACCGAAACGCCAAAGGTCACGCCAAAAATCGCCAGAATCCACAAAATATGGAGGAAATAAGGCGGATCACCGCCGTATTTTGCATTGATTGCCAGATGTTGCGGATTGAACTCAAAGCACCACGAAAAATGCGACCGGCACACCGCAGTTGGCGGGCGCGTCACCTAAAAATCCATCATCTTCTGTGTGCGGAAAACTGCTCAGGTCCTGCCGCGGGGCCTCTGACGGGCCCTGTGGATATTTTGCGGGATTTCAACGGCGTCCGCAACACATTTCTTTAGCCAATTGGGGCACTTGGACAGTTCAGACCGTCTTCGGAAATATCACGAACTTCTTGGATTTCAGTATAGGCGAATGTGGCCAGACGAACCATCAGCCGATCCTCGTGCGCAAAGGGCCACCAGCAAACCGGAATGCCGTCGACATCATCGTCATAGAGAAAGCAGATCTGCCCGTCAGGAGTTGTAATCTGACCATAGACACAACCCCTGCCCTCCATTCGCCAAACCGAGAGAGTCGGGCTGAGGAATTCTTCGGCCCCCACCAGATCGCCGCTCGGGTAGTCGTGGAACTTGACGGTTTTGCCCTCGACCGCGCTTAGAAACGCCTCAGGCGGGATGCGAGTCTGGGCCGATGGGGTAGTGGGAATCGCAGCGACAAGCGCCGCGATCAGGACCTTACCAATTGTCACGGAACCAGCGCACTGCGCGCTTGAAAGGGCGCGCCGCATAGGTATCGACCGGGATTTCAAAGTCCCACCACTCATCCTGCGGATGCGCCGCGAACAGGCTAAGGCCCACCGCCGAGGAAAATCCCGGCCCGGTTGCCGATTGCGGCAACCCGTGAACACGAAGGGGGCGGCCAAGGCGGACGCGCTGACCCAGAATACGGGTCGCAAGCCCATCGAGGCCCATGATCTGGCTACCACCGCCCGTTAGAACAATCTGCTGACTGGGCATGTGTTCGAACCCCGCAGCATCCAGACGAATGCGGACCTCTTCCAGGATCTCTTCCACACGAGGACGCATGATCCCGATCAATTCGGCCCGGCTAACGGTCCGGCGATCGTGCTCCCAGTCGCCGGTATCGCCACCGATGTCGATCAGGTCACGATCATCTGCGCCTGTCGCATGAACCCCCCCATTGAATGTTTTGATACGTTCAGCCACATGCGCGGGAACACCCAACCCCATCGAGATATCCGAGGTCACGTGATCACCGCCCATACGCACGCAATCGGCGTAGATCATGTGTTTCTTCATGAAGATCGACACGCTGGTCGTGCCACCGCCCATGTCAATACAGGCCGCGCCCAGTTCCTGCTCGTCCTCGACCAAGGCCGAAACACCCGACACATAGGCCGAGTTCGCGATCCCGGCGAGCTCTAGATCACAACGCTTGATACAGCGCACGATGTTCTGGATTGCAACGGCGTCAACGGTGAGCATGTGCATGTCAACGGCCAGCGATTGCCCCATCTGACCGCGTGGGTCGATCAGGCCAGAGCGGTTGTCCAAAGCAAAGTTCACCGGCTGCGCATGCAGCACTTCGCGCCCCGCACCGTAATCGGGAACGTCGCAGGCATTCAGAACGCGACCAACCTCGGCCTCAGTCACGACCTGCCCTTCCAGATCGACCTGAGCGTCCAAACCGTAAGATCGGGGATTGGCCCCCGAAAAACATGCGATCACGTGATCCACGCGGATATCGGCCATCTTCTGCGCTGTTTGCAGCGCGGTTCGAATGGCGCGCTCAGTTTCCTGCATGGCCGTGACTTCGCCGAACTGCACGCCACGGGACCGGGTCGTTGCAGCACCAATCACGCGAAAGCCGGACTGACCGGCGAGCGATCCGATCCCGCAGTCTTCGTTCAGGCGACCGGCGCCGTCAAACCGAAGCACAAGGCAGGCAATCTTTGAGCTGCCGACATCCAGAATGGCAACCACACCGCGCTGCATTGCCTGTCTGCGCATTTGCCGCATGGCCCGTTGAGACTGATAAAGGTCCGTCATCATAATCGTTACTGCCCGCTACTTACATCTACTTTTGTATTCCACCAGTCTTCGCTGGCAGCTTTGGTCATTCGGATGGTTGGTCGCTGACCCAGACGCATATCAACAACGGCCACGTCGCGTTCCAGCAGATCCTGAACTTCGTTTACGGCCAGCACGCGCTCCAACGCCCGGACGGGGCGTTCTGTCGGCAGCATGATGCGCTGTCCCCGATCCAGCACCAGATCCCAGCGGCGTTCGCCTATACGCACTAGCCCGCGCACCCGGTTGCCAAGGCTGCGCGCCGTCGCCAACAGTTCCAACGCTTGCGGCACATGGGCATCGGCACCCTTGCCCGCGATCAAAGGCAGGCCGGAGTGGTCCTTGCGCGAAACAATTCGTTCGACATGCGCGCCGGTGTCATCCAGCAGCTCGATACCGCCCCGCGTACGCCAGACGACAACAGGCTGGCGCTCGACAACATCCACCTGAAGGATTCCACCCGGACGAACGCGCACGGTCGCCGATTTGACAGGGTCCAGCCCCGTGATCGTATCGCGGATCTGATCGGCATCCAGATCCCAAGAACTGATCGGGAAATCCAACGGCACCACTGCACGGATATCATCCGCCAGACCGGGGCCTGCCCCGTCGATCGCCATCAGGTTGACCATGAATTCGGGGCGTTGCTGGATAGAAGTCTTGATATCGTTGGCATAAGCCACCAACGCGTCGCGCCGCTCTGCCGCGCTGAAATAGAGGCCAACAGCCGCGCAGATCGCAATAATCGGCAGCCCAACCTTCAGGCCGCGCCGCACACCCGGTGTCAGCATCCAACGCTGCATCCGGTAGCTGAGGCGCGAGGGCGCGGGGTCAAAGCGACGGGACTTGCGGCCAAACAGCTTTGCGCCCTGCAAACGCAGTTTCGGCTCAACATCGTGATGTTCGCCCGACGCGAAATCCGCATCCGGCCCTGACAACGGTTTTGACCGGTGTATGACAGGTGCGTGGGTGGCTCTTAACGGTCGCATGAAGCATCCTCCACCACCCAGGCGCAAAGCTGTCCGAACGTCATACCGCAATGTTCTGCCTGCTCGGGCACCAAAGACGTTGGCGTCATACCCGGTTGCGTGTTGGTTTCGAGCAGAAACAACCCATCCGCGCCCATGCTGTCATCCCAGCGATAGTCGGTACGGCTTACGCCCCGGCAACCCAAAGCGTTGTGGGCCTTAATTGCGTATTCCATGCAAAGTTGGAAAATGTTCTGCGGAATATCAGCAGGCAGTACGTGCCACGAACCGCCCGGCTTATACTTGGCGTCATAGTCGTACCAGCCGCCATCCGTCATGATTTCGGTCACTGTAAGGGCGCGATCCCCCACCACCGTCACCGTCAATTCACGCCCGGCCACGTATTTCTCGACCATGACATGTTCGGGCATATCATCCGACAGTTTCGGCGGTCCGTTGGACCCTTCGTGAACGATGTAGATCCCTACGCTGGACCCTTCGTTATTGGGCTTGGCCACGTAGGGCGGCTCCATCACGTGAACTTCGACAACCTCGACCTTGGGCACGATCACGCTGGGTACGACAGGCAGACCCTCGGTCTGGTAAATTTCCTTGCTGCGCTGTTTGTCCATCGCCAAAGCCGAGGCCAGCACGCCGGAATGCGTATAGGGTATCCGCATCCATTCCAGCAGACCCTGCACGCAGCCATCCTCACCCCAGCGGCCATGCAGGGCGTTGAAAACAACATCTGGCTTGATGTCCAAAAGGCGCGCGTAAAGGTCGGGACCCGCGTCCAGCTCGACCACTTCAAAGCCTTCTCCCCTGAGGGCGGCTGCGCATTCGCGCCCGCTGCTGAGTGACACCTCGCGTTCTGCCGAGGGGCCGCCCATCAATACCGCCACTTTGGGGTGTGTCCTGCTCGACTTACCCACTTAGCGCCTCAATGTCCCCGGACCTTATCTGGTGGTCCGTAATCGTTTATACCCTTGATCCGTCGCCTGAATTTGCCTGTTTTGGTCTGACGGTTGGGGTCTTAATCTGTCTGCGGATCACCGACCCGCATGATTTCCCACTCTAGCGTGATGCCGCTTGTTTCGTAAACCTTTTTTCGCACCTCTTCACCCAGACCTTCAAGGTCGGCGGCGGTTGCGGTGCCAGTATTGATCATGAAATTCGAATGCTTGGGACTCATCTGCGCGCCGCCTCTGGCCGCGCCGCGCATTCCCGCATCGTCAATCACCTTCCACGCCTTCAGATCATGCACATCATCGGCTTGGCCGGTCGAGGAATACCCCGCCGGATTGCGAAAAGTGGACCCCGCGCTGCGGTCCTTGGTGGGCTGGGTTTCGTCGCGTTTCTTCAGTTGCGCGGTCATGCGATCATGCAAGACCTGCGGATCAGCGGAAGGCCCCTCAAACGTCGCCGAGATCAGCACCGCACCTTCGGGCAGGTCCGACTGGCGATAGCTAAAGTTCAGCTCGTCAGGGGTCAGGTCCACAACGTCGCCCTGACGGGTCACGATAGTCGCATTGCGCAGGACATCCGCCGTGTAGCTGCCATAACACCCCGCGTTCATCCGCACAGCACCACCGATAGACCCGGGAATGGTGCGCAGGAACGTTAGATCAACCCCCGCATCCGCCGCTTTGCGCGCAACATGCGCATCCAGCGCAGCAGCCCCTGCCGTTACTCGGTTGCCTTCGACGCCAATGCCATTGAAGCCCCGCCCCAAACGGATCACAACCGCCCTCAGCCCCCCGTCGCGCACAATGAGGTTAGAGCCGACACCCATCGGAAAAACCGCCATGTCTCCGGGAAGCCGCCGCAGGAAATCCCGCAGGTCCTCCAAATCGGCTGGTTGGAACAGATAGTCCGCCGGCCCGCCGACGCGCAGCCATGTCAGATCATTCAAAGGTCGGTTTTCAGAGAGTTTGCCGCGTGGCGTGGGAAGAGCTGTCATGCCTGCTAATTCGCGGATTTGAACCTGCAACGCAAGCTGTATTGGTCAGAGCGTCGCGCCAAGTACTTTGCGCACCCACCGCCCCAGATAGATCACCGGCCAGCGCAACACGGACATTCCCGCCGCCAGAACGACCAAGCCAATCCAGGGACCATTTTGCAAAGTCACATAGCCAAGGATCGGAATGCCAACAGCAATCAGAACATAAGCCCTGGTCCAGTGGTTGTCTTTGCTTGGGATCATCGCCAGCACATTCGCAGCGATCCCCCACATGAAAGCAAGGGCAAGAGACAAGTTCACTCTTCTACCTCCTGCCCGGTCCAACGGTGCCAGTAATGACGGATGGGGTTGCGGAACATTGACGCAAAGGCAGCAAAGGCCAGCACTGAAAAGAACCAGCCGAAATCATGGCCTAACCAGACGATAAGTGCAGGTGCCGCCACGAACAGAACAACGCCGGGTGGAAATTGCAGACGCATCGGCAGCATGGCCACGACGGTCGAGGCCACCACCCACAATCCTGCAAATACCACTGAATAAACCATTCGCCCCTCCAAGGACGCTTTCTGGCGAGTCCGACCACGCTCTTTAAGGTTGCGCGTCGGCAGAGTCCATTACTTATCCAGCCTGCTTGCGCAGCAACCGTTCCGGCAAACCATTGGCCCATGCGCTGATCGTACCGGCCCCCAGACAGACGACCATGTCGCCCGGACGGGCCTGTTCGCGGACCAGCCGTTCCAGATCGTTTTCATCCAGCAGCGCGCGGGCATGGCGGTGGCCGTGGCGGATCAGGCCCTGCACCAGATCATCGCGGGATGCCCCCTCGATCGGATCTTCTCCGGCGGCAAAGATTTCGGCAATGGCGACCACGTCGGCGTCATTGAAACAGGTGCAGAAATCATCAAACAGGTTTGACAGGCGTGAATACCGATGCGGTTGATGCACTGCGATTACGCGGCCTTCGGAAGCCTGACGTGCAGCTTTTAGTACGGCGGCGATTTCAACCGGGTGGTGGCCGTAATCGTCGATAATGGTGACACCGTCGACCTCTCCAACCTTGGTGAAACGGCGATTGACGCCGCCGAAATTGGCCAAAGCCTCGCGGATTTCCGCGGTTTTCATACCCAGATGACGGGCAACGGCCACGGCGCTTAATGCGTTCGAGACATTGTGGTCGCCCGGCATCGGCAGCGTGCAGCCTTCGATCACCGTGTTTTCATATTGCAGATGAACATCAAAATGCGCGACGCCGCCCTTATAGGTCAGGTTCACCGCCCGCACATCGGCCTGCGCGTTAAACCCATAAGTGCGCACGCGGCGGTCGGTGATACGACCCACCAGCGTCTGCACCTCGGCATGATCCGTGCAACAGACCGCCAGCCCATAGAAAGGCAGGTTCGAGACGAACTCATAGAACCCATCGCGAAGTTTATCGAAATCGCCCCAATGCTCCATATGCTCGGGGTCGATATTGGTGACAATAGCAATGGTTGCGGGCAAACGGTTGAACGAGCCATCCGATTCGTCGGCCTCGACCACCATCCATTCGCCCTGCCCCATCCGCGCGTTGCTGCCATAGGCGTGAATGATGCCGCCATTGATCACGGTGGGGTCGAAATCTCCGGCGACCATGAGTTCAGCCATCATGGTGGTGGTGGTTGTTTTGCCATGGGTTCCGGCGATGGCAATGTTGGACTTCAGGCGCATCAGCTCCGCCAGCATGTCGGCACGGCGCACCACCGGCAGGCCCTGCGCACGGGCACCGTCCAATTCGGGATTCCCCGCCTTGATCGCAGTAGACACCACCACAACGGCTGCATTTTCAAGGTTTTCGGCGCGCTGGCCCACGAAAATCTCGGCCCCCAAACCGGCCAGACGGTCAGTGATCTTGGACGCTTTCAGGTCCGAGCCCTGCACCCTGTAGCCCAGGTTCAGCAGAACCTCGGCAATCCCGGACATCCCAATCCCGCCGATCCCGACAAAGTGGATCGACCCTACGTCTTGCGGCAGTTTAGTTGCTGGATTCATGTGGTCTCCTTCTGCGCCAACTGTTCGACGAGGTGCACCAGACGCTCGGTCGCATCGGGCGCGCCGGTCGAGAGGGCGGCGTGGGCCATCTTTTGCGCGGCTTCGGGGTTTGTCAGAACTGCGGTGATTTGCTCGGTCAGCGCTGGAACGTCAAGCAGGTTTTCCGGGATCATGATCGCGCCCCCGGCCTGCACCAACCCGCGAGCATTGGCGGTTTGGTGATCTCCGGCAGCAGCGGCAAAAGGGATCAGGATCGAAGGCCGCCCGATTACCGAGATATCGGCAACGCTGGAGGCACCCGAGCGGCTTATGACAAGTTGCGCATCGGACATGCGTCGTGGGACGTCATCGAAGAATGGCAAGACTTCGGCGCGAATTCCGTTATCGGCATAAAACGCGGTGACACGTTCGCCATCCTCATTCCGCGCCTGATGCGCCACGCGGATATGGGCGCGCAGGGCTTCGGGCAATGCCGCGATCGCACCGGGCACAACGTCGCTGAGAATACGTGCCCCCTGCGAGCCGCCCATAACAAGCACAGACATCGGGTAGTCGCCGGGGGGGATGTACCCCGACGCTGCACGCTCTAACACGGCGGCGCGGACCGGGTTGCCGGTGTGGACCCCCTGCGCGCCGTCTGGCAGGTCCGTGGGCCACACACCGCAAGCCACCTGCGCCACGCGCTTGGCAAACAACTGGTTCACGCGGCCCAGCACACCGTTCTGTTCGTGGATCATGCGCGGGATTTTCAGCAACGTTGCCGCCCCCAACGCAGGGATTGAGGGGTATCCACCAAAGCCGACAACCACGTCAGGTCGGTCGCGCATCATCTGCATTGCCATGCTGGTCACGCCGCCCGCGATCTTTGGGCCCACCATCGCTTTGGCGGCCAAACCGCCCCGCGCGAAAGTGGCGGAACTGGCCTCGACAATCTCGGTCGAATGAGGAAAGCCACCCGTATAACGCGCACCGCGCGCATCAGTTGACAAACGGACGCGCCAGCCTTTGTGCAGCATTGCCTCGGCCAGCGCCTGTGCCGGGAACATGTGACCCCCGGTGCCGCCCGCCGCAATCAGAAGATAAGGTGCTGTCATCAACCTCGTCCGCGCAGTATGTCGCCCAGTTCGCCCTGTGGCCGGGTGCGGGTAAAGGCCAGCAACATGCCAACCGCAATTCCACCCGCAATCAGCGAGGAACCACCATAGCTGACGAACGGCAATGTCATGCCCTTGGCGGGCAGCAGACGCACGGCCACCCCCATGTTGATCATCGCCTGAACGCCGAACATGCAGGCCAGACCTGTCCCTGCCAGACGGATGAACATGTCGCGTTCACGCATCAGCCGCAGGAGCGAACGCACGACGATCAGCGAATAAAGCGCGATGATGATCAACACCAGGATCAGGCCGTATTCCTCGGCCGCAACAGCTATGATGAAATCCGTATGCGCATCTGGCAACGACCATTTCACCTGCCCCTCGCCCACGCCCACACCGAACAACCCGCCCTCGCGGATCGCGTTGGTGGCATAGCCAAGCTGGGTGGTCGGATCGACCTCTTGGTTCAGGAAGCCGTCAATGCGGCGCGCAAAATGTTCCGAGTTCGAATATGCGAACATCCCGCCCAGAACGACCGCGCCCGCCATGCCGACCAGCAGCAGCATCGGCGCACCGGCCACGAAATACATCACGCCCCAACCAAACAGGATCAGGCAGGCCTGACCAAAGTCGGGTTGCAGCACCAACATCGCCACGATCGCCATACACAGCGCAAAAGACCACAACCGCCCCGGAGGGCCGTTGATTTCCTGCGACGCGGCCAGCAACCACGCAGCCACGACGATGAAACCGGGTTTCAGAAATTCGGACGGTTGCAGCGAGGCAAAGCCCAGCGAATACCAGCGCACCGCCCCTTTACCGAAATCGGTCCCGAAGACAGGCAGAAAGGCCAGCGCCACAAACGCGCCGAGAAAACCCAGCACAGCCAGTCGCCGCACCAAAGTCGGCGACATCATCGAGGTCAGCAGCATCGCAATCAGAGCTAAGCCGCCGAACAACGCCTGCCGCTCAACGTAGTGAAAAGGATCAAACCCATTGCGGCTTGCCAGCGGCGGCGAGGACGCCAACCCCAGCAACAAGCCGATGACAAACAGGATCAGAACGCAGGACATCGTCCAGCGGTCAATCGTGCGCCACCACTTTGGTAGAATCGGTTCGCCGCGCTGGTCCTGGACCGCGCCATACACCATCTCAGTCATGAGATACCGCCACTCTCTGCCTCGTTCACGTCCCGTTTTCGGGATCTGATTGAGAGTCTATCCCGGTTTTTGCCTTTGGGCCAGTAAAATGAGGGGTTTGAGCAAAAACAAACCGCCGTCAGCAAAGTCCCGCCGGGACGGGGGTTTGCGGAATGATGTTCGCCTAAATCTGACTACTCAACTTCTTCAACCGGTGCACCGGACTTGGCCCAAGCGGTAAACCCACCTTCGATATGAACAACCGGCTTTAGCCCCATCTCCATCGCGATTTTGGCACTAAGCGCCGACCGCCACGCGCTGGCGCAATAGAACACGTAGGTCTTGTCCTGATCAAAGACGTCCTTGTGATATGGGCTTTCGGGGTCGATCCAAAACTCGAGCATCCCTCTGGGGCATGAGAATGCTCCGGGGATCTTGCCAGACCGTTTTAATTCGCGAAAGTCGCGCAAGTCGATCAGAACGTGGTCGTCACTGTCTAGCATGGCTTGGGCCTGCTCAACCGAAACCGACGAAACAACGGCATTCGCTTCGGCCAGCAGTGCCTTGATTCCCTTTGTTATTGTCTGGGGCATATTGGACCTTTCCTGAATACGTCACGCATCGGTGCAGAGAATACCCGACAGCTCATAGCATCAAAGAAAGGGCCGCGACAAACATGGCATGCACCAAGTCCCCCTTGCCATCCCAGGTAATCCGCGCCATGCGCAACACATGGACTTTGACACGATCATCCTTGGTGCCGGGGCAGCCGGTATGATGTGCGCCGCCCATTGCGGTGGGCGCGTATTAGCGATCGACCATGCGAAGGCCGCGGGTGAGAAAATCCGTATCTCGGGCGGCGGGCGCTGCAACTTTACGAACATGTACGCAGGGCCTGGCAACTTCCTGTCGCAGAACCCGCATTTTTGCAAATCCGCATTGGCCCGGTACACCCAGTGGGATTTCATCGATCTGGTCTGGCGGCACAAGATTGCGTGGCACGAGAAAACGCTAGGGCAGTTGTTCTGCGACGGTTCCTCAAAACAGATCATTCAGATGCTGATGGATGAGATGGCGAATGCAGGGGCCGAATTGTGGGTCCGGGCCGAGTTGAGGGACCTTCGCAAGACGGAAAGCGGGTTCGCCCTTGACGTCGATCGCGAAGGACAGCGCGTTTCCCTGACCTGCGCCAATCTGGTGCTGGCCACGGGCGGCAAGTCGATCCCCAAAATGGGTGCGACCGGGCTGGCCTATGACATCGCGCGACAATTCGGGTTGGGCATTACTGATACAAGGGCGGCGCTGGTGCCATTCACGTTTTCGGACGCAAAATTCAAAGAGCTTTCAGGCGTTTCCCTGCCTGCCCGACTGTCGAACACGCGCACCAGCTTTGACGAAGCGCTGCTGTTCACCCATCGCGGCCTCAGCGGACCGTCTGTCCTGCAACTGTCCTCTTACTGGCGCGAGGGCGAAGACATCAGCGTCAATCTGATCCCTGATCTCGCTCTGTTTGACGTGCTGCGCGATCAGCGGCAGGCCGGAGGGCGCAAAGCTCTGACCACCGAACTGGCCCGACACCTGCCCAGTCGTCTGGTGGAATTCCTCAGCCGCATCATCCCCATGCAAGGCAATCTGGCCGACCAATCCGATGCCGCTCTGATTGAACTGGTCAAAGCCCTATCAAACTGGCAACTGACCCCATCTGGCACCGAGGGCTACCGCACCGCCGAGGTCACGTTGGGTGGGATCGACACCGACGACCTTTCGTCCAGAACGATGGAGGCCAGGGATGTCCCCGGCCTCTATGCGATTGGCGAAGCAGTGGATGTCACAGGCTGGCTGGGCGGATACAACTTCCAGTGGGCGTGGTCATCGGGCCACGCCGCCGGAACTGCGATCGCGGGCCGTTAACCTACGACGTTATACCCACGTCCGCGCATACAGTTGCGCACGATCACTTCCTGATTTTGAGTATTATTAATCGCGCTCGCACCCGCACCTACAAGCGCACCTGCAACGGCGGCACGCCCCAGATCGCTGGCGCTGTCGTCAATGATCGCCTTGGTGCCGGCAGCACCCGCCGCGCCGATGGCAGCAGCGCCAGCCGTCCGGCTATCCACTGTCGGCTGAGACCGTGCAAGCGCCTGACACTGGGCCAGATCCGCGTTGTAGTTTGGCCCAACCGGTCCATCGACGACCGGCTGGTAATTGGCACCGACATTGGAGCAGGCTCCAACCACCAAAATAGCGGGCAGGATCAAAGAGAATTTACGGTATGGCATAATCATAACCTCACGTTGAATTTGAAGGCAGGCAAAACCAATAATCTTGGCGCGTCAAGCTGATAGCAACTCAGCTTCGCTCAACCGGCGATCAATTGCAAACCTCTATTCTGACAGCCTCTGCCGAACCTGCGCCTCAAAGTCTTCTCCGCGTCGCTCGAAACTGTCGTATTGGTCAAAACTAGCCGCCGCTGGGGCCAATAGCACAGTTTCACCCGGCTGCGCATCCGACATGGCCTGCGCCACGGCCTCGGCCATCGTCGTGCAAACCAGCGTTTCCGCGTCAAGCTGCATGGCAAATCCGGCCGCCTCGCGCCCGATCACATAGGCTTTGATGACTCTGTCCGATGCTGCGTTCAATGCCGACAATCCGCCCTCTTTCTCTAGCCCACCGCAAATCCAGCGGATTTTTCCAAACGCGTTCAGCGCTTTCAGAGCACTGTCCACGTTGGTGGCCTTGGAGTCGTTCACAAAAGTGACGCCATCTGCTTCGGCGATGATCTGGCTGCGGTGCGGCAAGCCGGGATAGCTGTGCAGTGCGTCCTCGATCACGCGGGGGGCTAAGCCCAACGCACGACAGGCTGCGTATGCCGCGCATGCGTTCTGGTGGTTATGGGAACCGGGCAGTCCCTTGATCCCACGCATGTCAATCGACCCGGCCTGCCGACCTTTGCGATATTCCGACAAAAACCCCTTGCGTGCGAAGACCTGCCATCCGGGGCCCGTCAATTTGCGTGCGACCGATACGCGGATCACCCGGTCATCAGAGAGCCCCTCGGCAAGCTGACCGGCCAAAAACGCTCCTTCTTTTTCGTCGATGCCGATCACGGCGCGGTCTGGTCCGCCTTCGGCAAACAACCGGCGCTTGGCTGCAAAATACCCGCCCATCCCGCCGTGTCGGTCCAGATGATCCGGTGAAAGATTGGTGAACACCGCTACATCCGGCGTCAAAGCGCGGGCAAGTTCTGTCTGATAGCTGCTCAGTTCCAGCACCACGACAGAGCCATCCCCGCCCGGCTCAATATCCAGAACACCCCGCCCGATGTTCCCCGCCAACTGAGCCTCTCGCCCCGCTTCGGTAAGGATATGATGGATCAAAGCGGCCGTGGTCGATTTACCGTTCGACCCCGTAACCGCAATCACGCGCGGAGGCATATCGTAGTTGTTCCATTCCGCACCCGCGAAAGAGCGGAAGAACAGCCCGATGTCGTTGTCTACCGGCACGCCCGCATCCAATGCAGCGGCCACCACAGGGTTCGGGTCAGGATAAAGATGCGGAATACCCGGCGAGACGATCAGCGTGGCGATGTCGTCAAACGCGCCATGGCGCAAAAGGTCGGCGCAGGCAAAACCTTCGCCTTCCGCCTTCTCGCGGGCCGCTGGGTTGTCATCCCAACAGACCGGCTCTGCGCCGCCAGCCCTTAATGCGCGTGCGGCGGCCAGCCCTGACCGACCAAGCCCCAGAACCGCAACTTTATGTCCTGAAAACCCTTTGACCGGGATCATGCTGCCCACCCTTTTTTGACTTTGGCTTGGGCGTCACCCTGCGCAGAAGACCCCCTCATTGGCAAGGGGATAGACAGGCTCGCGCGCCAGCGCGAGCCGGGCCCAACAGGTGGCAGGTGGACCGAAGGTCCGCCGAACCTGGCGGGAGGGCTACCGGACCTTCAGCGTCGCCAGACCAATCATCGCGAGGATCAGGGAAATGATCCAGAACCGGATCACGATCGTCGGTTCCGCCCACCCCTTTTTCTCATAGTGATGGTGGATCGGCGCCATCAGGAACACCCGACGCCCGGTGCGTTTGAAGTACAGGACCTGAATGATCACGCTCAGTGCCTCGACGACGAACAGACCGCCGACAACGGCCAGTACCAATTCGTGCTTGGTGGCAACTGCGATTGCACCCAGCGCGCCCCCTAAGGCCAGTGACCCGGTATCACCCATGAACACGGCGGCAGGCGGCGCATTATACCAAAGAAACCCAAGCCCCGCGCCGAAAAGCGCCGAGGTAAAGATAAAGATTTCACCCGTTCCCGGCACATAGTGCACGTCCAGATATTCGGTAAAGTCGACCCGGCCCACCGCATACGCGATGATCCCCAGCGTCGATGCCGCGATCATTGCAGGCATGATCGCAAGCCCGTCCAACCCGTCGGTCAGGTTCACGGCATTCGCCGCACCCACAATCACGATAATCGAGAACGGAATGTAGAATATCCCCAGATTGACCAGCGTGTCCTTGAAAACCGGCACGGCAAGCTGGTTCTGCAAAGCCTCGGGATGGTGCAAAGTCGCCCATAGCGAAGCCAGAACCGCAATAAAGATCCCCAGAGCAAGCCTCATTTTACCCGAAACGCCCTTAGTGTTCTGCTTGGACACCTTGGCGTAATCGTCGGCAAAACCAATGGCTGCGTAAGCCAAAGTTACGAACAGCACCATCCAGACATAGGGGTTGTCCCACCGCGCCCAGACCAGAGTAGACGTCACAAGCGCCCCGACTATCAGCAGGCCGCCCATGGTTGGCGTTCCGGCCTTTGAGAAATGCCCCTCGGGACCGTCATCCCGGATCGGCTGACCCTTGCCCTGCTTGCGGCGCAACACATTGATCAGCGGTTTTCCAAACAGGAACCCGAAGATCAACGCAGTCATAAAGGCCCCACCTGCACGGAACGTAATGTACCGAAAGAGGTTAAAGAAATCCCCCCCGTCCGACAGGCCGGTCAACCAATAAAGCATCTTAAAACCTTTCTCGTGCGGCGATCATGGGTCAGGCGCGCTCCCTTGCCCCATTTTCCGCAAACCGTCAACAATCTGTGCCAAAGCCATGCTCAGTGAGCCTTTGGCCAATACGGTATCACCGGCTCGGATCAGCTCTGGCAAACGCGCGACCATTTCAGTGCTGGTTTCAAACCAGAGGCCGCGTTTTTCGTCCGGCAAAGCGTCGTGAAGCGTCTTCATCAGTGGGCCGATACAGTGAACACGATCAACACGTTGCATGGCATCCACGTGGGCCATATTGGCGTGCATTTCGGCTTCTTGTGCGCCCAACTCTTTCATATCGCCCAAGAACGCGATCCTACGGTCACCCTGCGACGCGGCCAGCACATCCAGCGCGGCCTCCATCGAGGTTGGGTTGGCGTTATAACTGTCGTCCAGCAATTCGACCTGACCGCCCGCAATCAGCGCAATCTGCTCTCGCACCCCGCGCCCCTTGACCGGAGACCACCGGGCCAACCCAGTAATCGCGTCGTCCAGTTCAACGCCCATCTCTACACAGGCGGCCAATGCCCCCAGCGCGTTCATCGCAAAATGCGTGCCGGCAGATTGTACGTCAAACTTGAATGGGACATCGCCCACGGTCGCCGACGCATGTACCGAATCCGAGGCCTGCGTGACATCTTTCAGCACATAATCCACAGCGGATCGCCCGAACTCTACGACCCCAGCCCCGTTTTCCATTGCACACTCGCGTAGAATTTCTGCGTGTTCCACATCCGCGTTGACGATCGCCGCGCCACCTTTGGTCAGACCTTCGAAAATCGCAGCCTTTTCATGGGCGATTCCGGCAACGGACTCGAACGCCTCTAGGTGGACAGCCGCCACGGTCGTTACCAATGCCACGTGGGGATGGGCCTGCCTTGCCAAGGGCGCGATCTCTCCGGGGTGGTTCATGCCAATCTCGATTACCGCGTAGTCGGTGTCGCGCGGCATCCGGGCCAATGTCAGAGGAACACCCCAATGATTGTTGTAGCTGGCAACGCTGGCATGTGTTTTTCCCTGCGTTTCCAAGATAGTAGACAGCATTTCCTTGGTCGAGGTTTTCCCGACACTGCCCGTAACGCCCATCACCCGCGCATCCGTGCGCGCACGCGCGGCCTGCCCGAGCGCCTCCAACCCTGCTTGAACGTCGTCCACGATCAGCAGCGGCGCATCTTCGGGCACGCCTTCGGGCACACGGGACACAAGCGCCGCACCTGCCCCTTTTTCCAATGCCTGCGCAACGAATTCGTGCCCGTCACGCGCCGCTGTCAACGCTACGAAAAGATCGTCGGGCTGCAGGGTTCGCGTGTCAATGGACACGCCGTTTGCTGTCCAATCCGCTGTAGCACGCCCACCGGTTGCTTCGGCGGCTTCGGATGCGGTCCACAAAGTCATGCGACCCTCCCGTCAAGTGCAGCGACGCTTATGCTGGCCTGTTCCACATCGTCAAATGGCAGAACCTGATCGCCAACAATCTGGCCTGTTTCATGCCCTTTGCCTGCAATCAGCAGCGCGTCGCCGGGTTGCAAGGCATCGACACCGCGGAGAATGGCCTCGGCCCTGTCTCCGACTTCGGTTGCACCCGGTGCCCCTTGCATCACGGCCTCGCGGATCACTGCGGGGTCTTCGCTGCGCGGGTTGTCATCCGTTACAAATACCACATCGGCGTTGTTCGCCGCGGCCTTGCCCATCAAAGGGCGCTTTCCCGCATCCCGATCGCCACCCGCGCCAACGATTGCAATCAGCCGACCCATGACATGCGGGCGCATCGCCTTGAGCGCAGTCGCAACCGCATCCGGCGTGTGGGCGTAGTCCACGAACACCGCCGCCCCATTCTCTCGCGTTGCAGCCAGTTGCATTCGTCCACGCACGGTTGTCAGGTGCGGCAAGGTTTCAAAAACGCGCTCGGGATCATCTCCGCCCGCGATCACAAGCCCGCAGGCCAAAAGGACATTCTCGGCCTGAAATCCCCCAATCAGGTTCAGGCGCGTTTGAAAGACCTTTCCTTTCCACGAAAAGCGCAGGTCCTGACCCGTGGCATCGAAACGCTGGTTCATCAGACACAGGTCTGCATCACCCAAACCAACGGTCAGCACATCCTGCCCCCGGTCTTCGGCGATCTTACGGACATGCAGCCCTTTGGGGTCGCTCATGTTGATAACGACGGTTCCGTCCTGCGGCAGAACGCGATCGAACAGACCGGCCTTGGCCGCAAAATAGGCCTCAAACGTTTCGTGGTAGTCCAGATGGTCCTGCGTGAAGTTTGAAAAGCCCGCCGCAGTCAGATTCACCCCGTCCAGGCGCCGTTGTTCCAAACCGTGCGACGACGCCTCCATCGCGGCATGGGTCACACCGTTTTCTGCCGCTTCTGCGAGACAACGGTGCAGGGTTATAGGCTCTGGCGTGGTATGGGCCAGAGGCGCGGTCCAGGCACCTTCGACACCGGTTGTGCCAAGATTGACCGCGGCGTGGCCCAGCTCCATCCAGATCTGACGTACAAAGGTCGCGACCGACGTCTTGCCGTTTGTCCCGGTCACGGCAACGATAGTCTGCGGTTGAGAGCCAAACCAAAGCGCCGCACATCCCGCCAGCGCCTGACGAGGGTCTTCAACGACGACCAGCGCCGCATCCGAGCCCGACAACTCATCCGCCGCGATCACAGCACCCTCGGCATCCGTCAGGATGGCCGCAGCGCCCATCCGCAGGGCGAACTGGATAAACTCGCCCCCGTGAACCCGCGTTCCGGGAAGGGCTGCGAACAAGTAGCCTTCCTTAACCTCTCGGCTATCGACGGCTAGCCCGGTAATTTCCGGGTTTGCGCCACCTCGGGCGGTCAGGGCCAGTTGGCTGAGTTTCTTTGTCCTTGTGCCCATCGCCCACCTCTTGCCGGACAGTCTAATTTGAGGTCAGCGTTATAGCAGCGCGCGCCTCAGGCTCAAGCCGGGGACGCAAGCCCAGCAAAGGCGCGACACGACCGATCAATTCGGCAGCCACGGGCACCGCTGTCCAGCCCGCCGTGCGGCGCTTTTCGCCATAGGCAACAATGGACGGCTCGTCCAGCGTGACGATCAGAACGTATTTGGGATCATAGGCCGGAAAAATCGTCGCGAAGGTCGCGATAACCTTGTCATCATAGTAACCACCGCGTGGCTTAGGCTTGTCGGCTGTGCCGGTTTTACCGGCGACATCATACCCCGCCACGTCCCCGAAACTCGCCGTTCCGTCCGTGACCACCTTGCGCAACATCTTTTGCGCCTGAAGCGCGGCACCATGTGACAGCACACGGGGACCATACTGAGGGCCGTTCTTACGCAACACCGTTGGGCTAACATAGTGCCCTCCATTGGCGATCGCCGCGTAACCGGCTGCCAGATGCATTGGGCTGGTCGACAGCCCATGGCCATAGGAAATGGTCACAGTGCTCAACTCGCCCCATTTCTTGGGCTTGAGGGGCTCGCCACCTGCGGCTTCGACAATCTCAAAGGGTGTGGGTTCGAACATGCCGAGCGCGCGCAAGAACTCCTGTTGACGCTGCGCGCCGATTTGCAGCGCCAGCCGTCCGGTACCCCGGTTCGAGCTGTGAACAATCACATCCGCGACGCTGATTTTACCGTAGTTCTTGCCGTTGAACTCACCAATTGGAAAGCGTCCGATCCGCATAGGCCCAGACGTGTCGATGATTGTCTCAGAATTCACCAGCCCCAGTTGCACCGCCTGCGCGGCCGTGAAGATCTTGAAAACTGATCCCAGCTCGTACACGCCCTGCACATAGCGGTTGAACAAGGGGCTGTCAGACGGATCAAACCCCGAGGTCGGCGGGCGCGGACGGTCGTTTGGGTCAAATGACGGCAACGACGCCGCCGAGATCACTTCACCCGTATGCGCGTTCATCAAAACGGCCGAGGCACCCTTGGCGTTCATGATATTCATGCCGCCATACAGAACCTGCTCGACCGCAGCCTGAATGGTCAGGTCCAATGACAGTTGCAGCGGCTTGTTCCCATTGGCCGGGTTGCGCAGATAGTCATCAAACTGTTTCTCGACCCCGGCAACACCGATCACCTCGGCTGCGCTGACGCCTTCACGCCCGAATCCCGATCCGCCAAGAATATGCGCGGCCAGCTTGCCGTTGGGGTACAGCCGCATCTCACGCGGGCCGAACAGAATGCCGGGATCACCGATGTCGTGAACGGCTTGTTTCTGTTCCGGCGAGATACGCTTTTTGATCCACAGGAACTTGCGGTCGCCGGTGAAATCCTTGACCAGACGTTCTTTTTCCAGATCAGGGAAAATCGCGACCAACTGATCAGCGGCGGCCACCGGGTCGATCATCAGGGGCGGCTGGGCATAGACCGAATAGGTGTCCAGATTGGTTGCCAGAATACGCCCCTCGCGGTCGACGATATTGGCCCGCTGCATGGCAATCGCGGCACCGGGGGCGCTGGCCAGCGGCTCTTGCGCCTCGGATGTTGCCAGCATCCCCATGCGAAACCCAACCACTGCAAAGGCACAGAAAAAGAACAGGCCAAGCACCAGAAGCCGCCCTTCTGCACGGGCGCGGGCGTGATCCTTCATGTCTTCGTGGCGCTTCCTGATATATTCACGTTCGATGGCCTTGGGGTTTTCCCCCCGCGCGCGTGCATCAAGGATACGGGCCAGAGGTCGGAGGGGCGTGCGCGTCATGGGATCTGCACCTCGCCCAAAGCCTGAATGTTAGTCAGCGACTGCAGCTCAAACGGGTCTACGATCGGCAAGTCAGGGTCTTCTGCATATGCAATTTGGTCAGCGCGCCCGAACTGCTCGGCACGAAGGGGTAGCAAACCCAGACGTTCAAAATTCAGATCGGCCAGTTCGCGCAGTCGATCAGGGCGATTAAGATACGCCCATTCCGCGTTCAAAACCGCAAGCCGGACCTGAGCCACGCCAATCTCGCGCTGCAACTTCTGCGTTTCCTTAACGACCTGCTGGGTGCGATAGTTCTCTTGATACGCCCAAAGCGCCAATCCGAACACGGCCAAGGCAGTCAACGCATACAAAACACTTTTCATTTTGCCCTTCCCCCAAGTTGCGGCATCCCAATGGCGCGGGCATCAATTTCCCCCGCCGGTGCCTCGGTCCGCACTGCGACACGCAGCTTGGCCGAGCGCGCGCGCGGATTTTCCTGTAATTCCTGTTCATCCGGTCCAACAGCCTTGCGCGTCTTAAGCGTAAACTGCGGCTGGTCCTGCTCCACCTCAGGCGCATAGCGATTTGCACGCCCAGTCTTGCCAGCACGTGACTGAAAGAACCGTTTGACCATGCGGTCCTCGATAGAATGGAACGTCACAACAGCCAGTTGCCCGCCCGGCTTCAAAGCACGTTCCGCAGCCATAAGCCCTTGGAAAAGCTCTTCATATTCCGCGTTCACCGCGATCCGCAGGCCCTGAAAGCTGCGTGTCGCCGGATGCGATTGACCCGGTTTCGGACGCGGGAGGCAGGATTCGATAATCTCAGCCAGTCGCAGTGTTGTGGTAATCGGCGCCTCGGCCCGCGCCTTCACAATCGCCTTGGCAATCCGGCGGCTAGCGCGTTCCTCGCCAAAATGGAAAAGGATGTCGGCCAGTTGCGCCTCGGTCGCTGTGTTGACCAAATCGGCAGCACTCTCGCCTTCCTGACTCATCCGCATATCCAGCGGACCGTCTTTCATGAAGGAAAAACCACGCTCCGCCTGATCCAACTGCATGGACGAGACCCCAAGGTCCAACACCACCCCATCCAGATTCTGTGCGTATTCATCCATGCGAGAGAACACACCCTGCTGCATCACCAGTCGGTCACCGTATCCACCCACCCAATCAGCGGCCATCTCAAATGCCAGCGGATCACGGTCCACACCGATAACCTTCTCGGCCCCGGCTTCCAGCAAGCCGCGCGTGTACCCTCCCGCTCCAAAGGTGCCGTCGAGCCAGGTGCCCGAGACAGGCGCCACGGTCGCAAGCAACGGACGCAGAAGGACAGGGATGTGGGGTTTTTCGGTGGGGGTTTCAGCGCCGGCCATGCCGTTACGCATCCCCGGTGCCGTCTAGGAACTCCAGAGGGTCAAAGTCCCCTGGCTGTTCGTCCAACCATTCTTCGGCCGAAGCCAGTTCTTCCGATTCATATGTTTCGGGCTTCCAAATCTGGAACGTGTCCCCGGCGGCAATAAAGAACGCCTCGCCCTCAAGTCCGATCTTGTTGCGCAACTTAGCAGGCAACACCAGACGACCGGTCTCATCCACCGTGGTCGGGAAAGACTGACCGTGGAACATGCGTTGCAGCAGTTTCCGCTGCATCGAACCACGCGGCAGCGCGTCGATCTTGTCATCAACCTCGTCGATCGCCCGCATCGTATAGCATTCAAGAAACTTCCGGCGGTGATCGCCGTAGACAATAACAAGCTCTGGATTATCGCCGGGCTGCCAATTGGGGTCACAGGATTCAAGCACACGGCGAAAAGAGGCCGGGATCGAGACCCTGCCCTTCGTGTCCACCTTATGGTGGCTTTCACCTCTAAACCTGCGCGCCAAGACGACTGTCCCTTTCGCTTGCGCCCCACCTAAAATTCACGTTCCCCCCGGATGAAAAACGGCGGGTTGATCTGCTGCCACTGATCAACCCGCCGCATTGACCCGCTGAGCGGGAAGTCCAGCTGCGCGCGCCACCTGGGGGGATGTCTGCTCGCCCGCGCGCCGGATCTCTTGAGTGATGAAAGCGAGATGCCTGTATGAAACCTGAATTTTATTGGTTCGGGGTCGTTTGGTGCCCCATGTGCCTCGTCCTCATCGGATGCATAAGGGATGACATGGGAATTCATGGAAATCAATAGGAAAATTCGCCCGCTCATGACTGAAGACCCATCCTAATAAGGCCGCAACCAAAAGGAAAGACCACTAATTGCACCATAAATTGTCTGCCTGCAGAATTTAGGCACCACATATAGTTGCAGTCACGTTGACCCAATCTATCCCATGATTTCCCAAAAATTTTTCAATTTTTGTGATTCCCAGCCCCAACCACACGGCAACACCGCACAAAATTAGTCGAATCACCCAGCCTCAGACATGGCTGCACCACCTAAATTCAACTGCAGCCCAGGGCGCGCCCACGAATTCCCATAGCTCTAAATTTCGCCCAGCCCGCGCCTCAACTCTCAAGACGGGATTTACAATATGCACAAATTTCGGAATATGCCGCCCAATCAAGGGGCAAACCCATGCACCCTGAAATCGCGCCGAGGCGATGCCCCTCATGCGCAAGCGGCCAAAAGTCATATTTTAAAGGCACTTTCACCGCAAGGTTTACAACTTGTTGATATCCATGCGTTTGCTGCATAGCAGCAATGACTACGTAGGCTATTGTGCAGGCGCAGCATTTGCCTATTTTTGTAACCAAGCAAGCGCTGGAACACTCCGGCGACAACATACAAACCGGGTTACGCACATGGCTGTAGCAACACATCATACTGCGCTGAAGAACGCGCCCGCAACCGGCTTGGCTTCGTTGATCGAGGCCGCAAAGGCCCGGTACGCGCGTCACCGCGTCTATCGTCAGACCGTAAATGAACTGTCTGAACTTTCGAACCGCGAACTGGCCGATCTGGGCCTGCACCGCTCAATGATCCGCCGGCTGGCACTTCAGGCCGCAGAAGAATTCGCCGCGCGTTAATCGCGGCACGACATAACCGAGATCAGGTCCTTCCTCCTCCCTTTAGGACCTGTATTACAGCAGCGGCATCTCTCCTCCTCCCTGATGCCGCTGCACCAAATACCGGCCCAACCTGCCGGAAACCGACACACCGGGTACTCCTCCTCCCTTTCCCGGTGTTGAAAGCGCGCGGCGACGTCTCTCCTCCTCCCTGACGTCGCCGCGTCTTACAGATACCGGGATCAGACCCGGAGACGGATACATCGGGGCTCTCCTCCTCCCTGCCCTGATGTTGAAAGAGCGCGACGACACCTCTCCTCCTCCCTGGTGTCGTCGCGACTTACACATACCGGGATCAAACCCGGGTTCGGATACATCGGGACTCTCCTCCTCCCTGTCTCGATGTTGCAAAGAACGGCGGTTTCCTCTCCTCCTCCCTGGAAACCGCCGTTTTTCTTTGCCCAAAAACAAAAAAGGGGACGCAAACGCCCCCTGCTTCTTCTGTTAAAATACTTCGGAGCGCGAGGCAGAGCCTCACAATAACTCAGAACGGCACGTCATCCTTGGCAGATAAGAACCGCGAGACGACCTTCTTCACCCCGGCCTTGTCGAAATCGACTTCGACCTTGTCACCCTCAATGCCAATCACCGCGCCATAGCCGAACTTCTGGTGAAAAACCCGTTCACCCAAGGTGAAACTGGCCACCGCTGTCGCATCAATCACAGTGTTCCGGCTTTCGCGGGGCTGAGACGTCCCATATTGCCCCTGACGCGCCTGCATCCTTTTCCAGCCCGGGGAATTATAGACATTCGCTTCGGCTGCTCGGCTTTCGATGCTGGCCGTAACCTGCCCCCCACCGTAAAGACCCGGAGGCGTCAGAACTTCCACGTGATCTTCCGGCAATTCATCAATGAATCGCGAAGGCATGGAGTTCTGCCACTGCCCGAACACCCGCCGATTTGCAGCAAAGGAAATCGTGCAAACTTCTTCGGCGCGGGTAATTCCCACATAGGCCAAGCGCCGCTCTTCCTCGAGCCCCTTGATACCGGATTCGTCCATTGACCGCTGTGACGGGAACAAGCCATCCTCCCAGCCCGGCAGGAACACGGCTGGAAACTCCAACCCCTTGGCCGCATGCAGCGTCATGATCGAGACCTTGGCGCCGTCGCTGTCCTGCTCGTTATCCATAACCAGACTGACATGTTCCAAGAATCCTTGCAGATTCTCGAAATTGTCCAACTGATTGACCAGTTCCTTGAGGTTTTCCAACCGCCCCGGTGCCTCGGGCGTCTTTTCATTCTGCCAATGGGCCGTATAGCCGGATTCATCCAGAATGATCTGCGCCAGTTCGATATGCGATACTTCAGGCTCACCAAAACGAAGGGGTGCGCCGTTGTCGATGACCGTATCATCCTCGACCTCAATCCTCGGGCCGCGCGTCATCGCGTTCCAGCGCGCCAGCCCCTCGATTAACTCGCGCAGCGCCTTGCCACCTTTACCCTTAATTAGCCCATTGTCGACCGCAATCCGCGCGCCATCGACCAGCGAAACACCGTGTTCACGCGCGGTCATTTGGATCGTCTGCTGCGCCTTGTCGCCCAAACCTCGTTTCGGCGTGTTCACAATTCGCTCAAACGCCAGATCGTCGCCGGGGCTGACCACCAGCCGGAAATAGGCCATGGCATCGCGAATCTCCATCCGCTCATAGAACCGAGGGCCACCGATCACCTTATAGGGCAGGCCAATGGTCAGAAACCGATCCTCGAACGCGCGCATCTGGTGCGAGGCGCGGACAAGAATGGCGATCTCATCCAGATTCATAGGACGAATTCCGCGCGTTCCACCCTGCAAGGCGTCGATTTCCTCACCGATCCAACGGGCCTCTTCCTCGCCATCCCAGTGGCCGATCAGATTGACCTTGTGGCCGTCTTCGGCATCCGTCCACAGCTCTTTGCCCAGACGGTTTTCATTGCCGCGAATGACGTTCGAAGCTGCGGCCAGAATATGCGGGGTCGAGCGGTAATTCTGTTCCAGCCGCACCACGAACGCGCCTGGGAAATCCTTTTCGAACCGAAGGATGTTGCCCACCTCGGCCCCGCGCCAGCCATAGATCGACTGGTCATCATCGCCCACGCAACAGATATTCTTATGCGCCCCGGCCAACAGCCGCAGCCACAGGTATTGGGCGACGTTGGTATCCTGATACTCGTCCACCAGAATGTACCGGAACCAGCGTTGATATTGCTCAAGAACATCCGCGTGGGTCTGAAAAATCGTGACCATGTGCAACAGGAGGTCACCGAAATCGACCGCGTTCAGCTCGCGTAGGCGGGTTTGGTATTGGGCATACAGCGCAATACCTTTGTTGTTATACGCCCCCGCATCTGCAGCGGGCACCTTATCGGGTGTCAGAGCACGGTTCTTCCAATCGTCGATAATCCCCGCCAGCATTCGCGCGGGCCAGCGTTTGTCATCAATATTGGCCGCTTGGATTAGTTGCTTGAGCAGCCGTAGCTGATCATCCGTATCCAGAATGGTGAAATTCGATTTCAGATCGACCAGTTCCGCGTGACGGCGCAGCAGCTTGACGCAGATCGAGTGAAACGTCCCCAGCCACGGCATCCCCTCGGCGGGTTGTCCTAGCAGGCGGCCCACACGTTCTTTCATCTCGCGCGCGGCCTTATTGGTGAAAGTGACCGACAAAATTTCGTTGGGTCGCGCGCGTCCAGTACTGAGCAGATGGGCTATCCGCGCCGTCAGCGCCTTGGTTTTACCTGTCCCGGCACCAGCCAACATCAGCACAGGACCATCCAACCGCTCGACAGCTTCACGCTGCGCTGGATTCAATTCGTCCAGATAAGGCATAGGCCGCGCGGCCATGGCCCGCGCAGACAGCGATGCGCCTTCGAAGGCGTCCATTTCGTCGAAACTGCTCATATCGTCAAACTACGCTGGTTACGCCGCGAGGGAAAGAGTTTGTTCACGCCTTGTTCACAAGACATTCCGCATTGATTTCACACCAATTCTACTCGGATTGGTATGGTGGCCCGACAGACCGTTGGCCTTCTTTCAACGCTTGTGTGCGCTGTTTACCGTCGGATTTACGGGTGCCAGAAAGTGAAACCAAACGCGCCAAAAGGGTAATGTGCTTGCCGAATCGCGCCTTAGGTCTGATCAATCCGTATGGACCTACACAGCAGCTATCCCGGAATTGCCGACCTAAAACGCCGCGCCAAACGCAGGATTCCGCATTTCGTGTGGGAGTATCTGGATAGCGGAACCGGGTCCGAGGCAACTTTGCGACGCAACAGGGTCTCACTGGATCGCATGGGGTTTCTGCCGTCGATCCTGCATGGCCCGTTGGAGTTTGACACACAGCGTCAATTTTTGGGTCAAACCTATCCATTGCCGTTTGGAGTCGCACCGATCGGCATGGCGGGGTTGATCTGGCCCGACGCCGAGGAGTTGTTAGCCCGGGCGGCAGCGACGGCTGGCCTGCCCTTTACCCTGTCAAACGTCGCCACGCAAAGCCCCGAGGATGTGGCCCCTCATCTGGGACAGAATGCGTGGTTTCAGCTTTACCCGCCAAAAGACCCCGACATTCGCCGGGACTTGCTGGATCGAGTAAAACAGGCGGGATTTTCGACACTGGTGATGACTGCTGATGTTCCCGTTGCGTCACGACGCGAACGCCAGACGCGGTCTGGCCTGACCAACCCGCCTAAACTGACCCCGCGCTTGCTAATGCAGATTGCGCAGCGTCCGGCATGGGCCATGGCAATGGCACGTAGTGGCCCGCCAAGGATGCGGACACTGGACAAATACACCGACAACTCCAGCAACCTGCCCCCGACGGCGCATGTCGGGTATCTGCTTAGAACATCGCCGGATATGGAGTATGTGCACTGGCTGCGGGATGCATGGGATGGCAACCTAATCGTCAAAGGCGTGATGCGGGCCGAGGACGCAGAGCCCCTTAAGAAGGCCGGCGTTGACGCGATCTGGATTTCGAATCACGGGGGGCGGCAGTTTGATGCAGCACCATCCAGTATTGAGGCCCTGCCAGCGATCCGGGCGGCGACCGACCTTCCCCTTATCTTCGACAGCGGGGTTGAAAGCGGGCTGGACATACTGCGTGCGCTGGCACTTGGGGCTGATTTTGTCATGCTGGGCCGTGGCTTCATGTACGGTTTGGCCGCATTAGGTCAGAATGGACCAGCGCATGTGATCGACATTTTGCGGCAGGATCTACAGGCGAATATGGGCCAACTGGGCGCCGAAAATCTGGGGCAGATCCCTCCTAGCCTAACACTGGATTGATGCCGCAGCGCAGCGCGTGTAATAAGATAGCGCTAACAGAAGGCGTTTGCGAGCGTTAACATGCCGGTTCTACCCAGAACGACTGATTTACGTGCGCGTATTGTCCGCCTATCAACACGGCCAAAGAAGTAGGACCGGGACCTGACATGACCGACTTTAACAAGATCCTGATCGCCAATCGCGGCGAGATTGCCATTCGCGTGATGCGCGCGGCCAACGAGATGGGCAAACGCACCGTCGCTGTCTTCGCCGAAGAAGACAAGCTGGGCCTGCATCGCTTCAAGGCGGATGAGGCATATCGCATCGGTGAAGGGATGGGCCCGGTTGTAGCATATCTCAGCATTGATGAGATCATTCGCGTCGCCAAGGAATGCGGTGCTGATGCGATCCATCCCGGTTACGGCCTGTTGTCGGAAAATCCCGATTTCGTGGATGCCTGTGTGCAAAACGGCATCACCTTCATCGGCCCCAAGGCAGAAACAATGCGCGCCCTTGGTGACAAGGCCAGTGCCAGGCGCGTTGCGATTGAGGCAGGCGTGCCGGTCATCCCGGCGACCGAGGTCCTAGGTGACGACATGGATGCGATCCGTGCTGAGGCCGCCGAGATCGGCTATCCCTTGATGCTGAAAGCATCTTGGGGCGGCGGCGGACGCGGGATGCGCCCCATCGAATCCGAGGATGAGCTGGAAGAAAAAGTTCTGGAAGGCCGCCGCGAGGCCGAAGCCGCCTTTGGCAATGGCGAAGGCTATCTGGAAAAGATGATCACCCGCGCCCGCCATGTCGAAGTGCAGATTCTGGGCGACAAGCATGGTGAGATTTACCACCTCTATGAACGCGACTGCTCTGTGCAGCGCCGCAACCAGAAGGTCGTGGAACGCGCCCCTGCCCCGTATCTTTCCGACGAACAGCGTGCAGAGATCTGTGAGTTGGGCCGCAAGATCTGCGCCCATGTGAACTACGAATGCGCGGGCACGGTCGAATTCCTGATGGATATGGAAACCGGCAAGTTCTACTTCATCGAAGTAAACCCCCGCGTTCA
This sequence comes from Ruegeria sp. HKCCA5491, assembly GCF_013034565.1. Classification (NCBI taxonomy): domain Bacteria; kingdom Pseudomonadati; phylum Pseudomonadota; class Alphaproteobacteria; order Rhodobacterales; family Roseobacteraceae; genus Ruegeria; species Ruegeria sp. HKCCA5491. The sequence goes on along the minus strand of NZ_WQGG01000002.1, from coordinate 244,807 downwards.
GGTTGAACACACCGTCACCGAAGAGGTCACGGGCATTGACATCGTGCAGGCGCAGATTCTGATCGCCGAGGGGAAGACTCTGGCCGAGGCCACCGGAGCGGCCAGCCAGTCGGATGTGCATCTGAACGGCCACGCGCTGCAGACCCGCGTCACCACCGAGGACCCGCAGAACAACTTCATCCCCGATTATGGCCGCATCACTGCTTATCGCTCAGCCACCGGGATGGGCATCCGTCTGGATGGAGGCACGGCCTACGCAGGTGGGGTGATCACGCGGTATTACGACTCGTTGCTGACCAAGGTGACGGCCAAGGCCCCCACGCCGCAGGCCGCAATAGCGCGGATGGACCGCGCCCTGCGCGAATTCCGTATTCGCGGCGTCAGCACCAATATCGACTTTGTTATCAACCTGCTGAAACACCCGACCTTCCTGTCGAACGAATACACCACCAAATTCATCGACACGACGCCCGACTTGTTCAGCTTTCAGCGCCGCCGCGACCGGGGCACCAAGGTTCTGACCTATATCGCGGACATCACCGTGAACGGGCATCCCGAAACCAAGGACCGCCCCGAACCCCGCGCCGATCTTAAAGAGGCTAAGCCCCCCGCACTGAAGGCCGAGCCGCAGATGGGCACGCGCAACCTGCTTGAACAAAAAGGTCCGCACGCCGTGGCTGACTGGATGAAGGCCCAGCGGCAGTTGCTGATCACCGACACGACCATGCGCGACGGGCATCAGTCGCTGCTGGCCACCCGGATGCGGTCGATCGACATGATCAAGGTCGCTCCGACTTTCGCGGCGAACCTGCCGCAACTGTTCAGCGTCGAATGCTGGGGCGGTGCGACGTTCGACGTGGCTTATCGGTTCCTTCAGGAATGCCCGTGGCAACGACTGCGCGACCTGCGCGAGGCGATGCCGAACCTGATGACCCAGATGCTGCTGCGTGGCGCGAACGGGGTTGGGTATACCAACTATCCCGACAATGTGGTGCAGGAGTTCGTCCGGCAAGCATCGCAGAACATCGACGTGTTCCGTGTGTTCGACTCGCTCAACTGGGTCGAGAATATGCGAGTAGCTATGGATGCAGTCGTCGAGAACGGCAAAATCTGTGAAGGCACCGTTTGCTATACCGGCGATATTCTGGACCCCGATCGTGCCAAGTATGACCTGAAATATTATGTCGGCATGGCGAAAGAGCTGCGCGACGCGGGCGCGCATGTGCTGGGACTGAAGGATATGGCGGGGCTGATGAAGCCAGCCTCGGCCAAGATTCTGATCCGCGCGCTGAAAGAAGAGGTTGGGCTGCCGATCCATTTCCACACCCACGACACCGCAGGCATCGCCAGCGCCACCATTCTGGCGGCGTCCGAGGCGGGCGTGGACGCGGTGGATTGCGCCATGGACAGTTTCAGCGGCAACACCTCTCAGGCGACGTTGGGCACCGTGGTCGAGGCCCTGCGCCACACCGATCGCGACACCGGGCTGGACATCAAGGCGATCCGTGAGATCAGCGATTATTTCGAGGCCGTGCGCGGTCAGTACGCGGCATTCGAATCCGGCCTTCAGGCCCCGGCGTCTGAAGTGTATTTGCACGAAATGCCCGGCGGTCAGTTTACCAACCTCAAGGCGCAAGCACGGTCTTTGGGGCTGGAGGAACGCTGGCACGAGGTCGCGCAGACGTACGCGGACGTGAACCAGATGTTCGGTGATATCGTGAAAGTGACGCCCTCGTCCAAGGTGGTGGGTGACATGGCGCTGATGATGGTCAGCCAGGGCCTGACTCGCGATGACGTGGAAAGCGCGGATACGGATGTGGCATTCCCCGACTCGGTCGTCGATATGATGCGCGGCAATCTGGGTCAGCCTCCGGGCGGGTTCCCCGATACGATCATCAAGAAGGTGCTGAAGGATGAGGCACCCAACACCGAACGCCCCGGCAAGGACGTGCCCGCCGTCGATCTTGAGGCCACCCGCGCCGAGTTGTCCAAACAGTTGGAAGGTAAAGAGGTTGATGATGAGGACCTGAACGGGTACCTGATGTATCCCAAGGTGTTCCTCGACTATATGGGCCGCCACCGGGTCTATGGTCCGGTCCGGACCCTTCCCACGCGCACCTTCTTCTATGGCATGGACCCCGGCGAAGAGATCACGGCCGAAATCGACCCCGGAAAGACGCTGGAAATCCGCTGTCAGGCGATCGGTGAGACTGACGAGAATGGTGAGGTCAAAGTGTTCTTTGAACTCAACGGCCAACCCCGCGTGATCCGGGTTCCCAACAGACTGGTGACGTCATCCACACAGGCCCGACCCAAGGCCGAGGCGGGCAATCCCAACCATATCGGCGCGCCAATGCCGGGGGTTGTTGCGACCGTAGCCGTATCCGCCGGTCAAGAGGTCAAAGAAGGTGATCTGTTGCTAACCATCGAAGCCATGAAGATGGAAACCGGCATCCATGCCGAACGTGACGCGGTGGTCAAGGCCACTCATGTCCAGCCCGGAGGCCAGATTGACGCAAAGGACCTGCTGGTCGAACTGGAGTGAACGCTCTAGTTTCATGATCAAGTGACGGGCCGCTCGGACAACCGGGCGGCCTTTTTCGTAAGTTAAGGAAGGAAACCATGTTGTCCATTACACCGATCTACGCCGCTTTGCTGGCAATCGTTTATGTCTTTCTCAGCGGATGGGTCATCAATACGCGCCGGACACAGAAGATTTCCTACGGCGACTCTGGTGACGACAGTATGCTCAAGTCCATTCGCACGCATTCCAACTTTGCGGAATACGCGCCGTTTGCCTTGTTGCTGATCGCGATGGTCGAGCTTCAGGGTGCCGGGGGCGTATTGGTGAACATTCTGGGCCTTGGCCTACTGACGGGCAGGGTGTTCCACGCCTATGGGTTCGGCAAAACACCGCAGATCGTCATTCTGCGTCAGATGGGCATGATTCTGACATTCGCTGTTTTGCTGATTGCTGCTGTCGCCAACCTTGTTCTAGCGCTTTGAGTTGTTCTCGGGCTGAAACGCCGAAAGGCGTTCAACCTGTCAGAGGTTTGGACACTATCGTATGGGCCGACGTCCAGACCTGAGTTGGCTCGACGCTCTGCTCTGCTGGAATATGCGATAAGATCGCGGCAATTGTCATTAAAATGGCCAATGCCGTGATTTTGTATCTTTCTTTGGGTTTCACCTGTCACCTCCGTCGTTTTTTGCAACTCTCTGAACCTTCAACGCATTCACAGAAGAGTTCCGTCGCCAAAAAAGAAATTTTCCAAGAGATGCGTTTTTCCGCTTGCAGCCCCGCTTGGGAATTTATACATCCCTCCTCACTCAACGGCGCGGGCGTAGCTCAGGGGTAGAGCATAACCTTGCCAAGGTTAGGGTCGGGCGTTCGAATCGCCTCGCCCGCTCCATTGAGAGGTCTTTAGGACCGATACATATGTATCTGATGCGGGCGTAGCTCAGGGGTAGAGCATAACCTTGCCAAGGTTAGGGTCGGGCGTTCGAATCGCCTCGCCCGCTCCAGATACGATTGTTTCCTAAACTTTTCTGGTTTCCTGCCGAATGTTGCGCCATTGTATTGGCATTAACGATTGCAGGATTTTAACGATGTCAGATTATTCTATCCGGCCCCTTTCGGCCGTAGAGTTGCAGTATGCCGTCGATTGGGCAGGCAGCGAAGGATGGAATCCGGGCTTGCGCGATGCGGAATGTTTCCGCTCCACTGACCCGGAAGGGTTCTTGGGCGGGTTCCTTGATGGGGACATGATCGCCTCGGTCTCAGCGGTGAACTACGATGACGCGTTTGCCTTCCTGGGTTTTTACATCGTGCGCCCCGAGTTTCGTCACCACGGTCACGGGCTAGAGATCGCGCAGCATGCTCTAGCGCATTGCGAGGGGCGCAATATGGGGCTGGATGGCGTGGTCGAGCAGCAGGACAACTACCGAAAGTCAGGCTTTTCCTTTGCCTATAACAATTATCGGTTCGGCGGGACCATCGGTGAAGTCCTACCGGAACTTGGTCAGGTGCTGGGTAACGGCGTTGCACCACTGGAATCTGCCACAAACGCGCTGCGCGCCTATGATCGTAAATTGTTCCCTGCCCCGCGCGACGCGTTCCTGCAAAGCTGGCTGGGCGCATCGGATCATATTTCACGCGTTTATTCCGAGAACGGTCAGATAAAGGGCTATGCCACCCTGCGCCCCTGCCGATCGGGTTACAAGGTTGGTCCACTTTTTGCGGATGAGGTTGGCATCGCGCAGGCACTTTTGGCCAGCTTACTGGCCGCTGTACCCCAAGATCATCACGATCACGACGTCTTTGTCGACATGCCACAACCCAACGATGCCGCGTTTGCAATGGCCAGACAGGTAGGGTTGACCAAAGTCTTCGAAACCGCCCGGATGTATTCCGATCACGAACCGGAAATTGACCTCAACCGAATCTTCGGAGTGACCACGTTCGAACTTGGCTAACGCCAGGTTTCGAGACCCCGCTTCGACGTCCAACCTTATGCGCAGGGACTTTATGCATGCTGGGAGAACACCAAAAACGGCTGTTGCAGGACATGTTCGAGAACCTGCCGGGGATCAGCTTTTTGATCCTGTCCCGTGCCACTGACGATTTGCGTCTGGCCGAGTGGGTCGGAACCGTGCTCGCGACCCTTGTGTGCCTGGCGTATGTCAAACGGGTTCTGCGCGCACATCCCATCTTGTTGGGGATCAATATTTTCATGGTGGTCATAACACCTTTGATCGAAATTCTGGTGCTGTCCGGCAGCCGGAACGCAGCTGATCTATTGATCGGCAATATCGACTCACTTGTGCTGGGCAGTGTTTTCTTAACGGGCGTTGTGTTGACCCTGTTCACAGCCAAAGGCTTTCTGACCTATGACGCAAAAAGCGCCAAGCAAACGCGCATCCATTCCACGGCAATGTTGGCGCTGTGCGTCGCCGGGATTGTCTGGTCCGCAGCCATGGGACAGAACTACCTGATAACGCTGGCGGTTCCGCTCATGGTGCTTTTTGGATGTCAGCGCTTTCTGCGTGCGGGCGCGACAGACCGTCAATCGCGCGGAGGCGTTTTACTAAGCGGGACCATACCGATGGACCCGCCCGCCGAGACTGTCGCCTGATCTAGAACGCCTTGAATGTCATCGTGGTCAGCGACCTTTCTATATTCGGTATCACCAGCAGATGTTCGTTGATGAAATGCCCGACATCTTCGGTCTCGGGGATATAGAGCTTTAGCAGCAGATCGTATTCGCCGCTGGTCGAATACAGCTCGGAATGGATTTCGCGCAGGGCGATTTCCTCGGCCACCTTGTATGTTGTGCCGGGTTTGCAGCGGATTTGGATGAAGACGCAGGTGGACATGGGCCGAGCCTTGGTTGTTCAGGTTGCTTGCAGGCTGGCACGGGCCGCGCCGGGGTGCAATCCCCTGCAACAGTTTGGCGGGAAAGACAGATGCGGTCTGGAAAGTGCTGCCCCTCCGCGTCTATAAGCGCGGCTGTAGCAAAAGGAATTCGCCCATGCGCAGCGCAAAGATCAGCCGTCAGACCGCCGAGACCGAAATCTCGGTCGAGGTCAATCTGGACGGCACCGGCCAGTATGACAACCAGACAGGCGTCGGGTTCTTCGATCACATGCTGGACCAGCTTGCGCGCCATTCGCTGATCGACATGACGATCCGCGCCAAGGGTGATTACCACATCGACGACCACCACACCGTCGAGGATACGGGGATTGCGCTGGGTCAGGCGCTGACGCAGGCGTTGGGTGACAAGAAGGGCATCCGCCGGTATGGCGAATGCCACCTGCCTATGGATGATGCGCAGGTACGCTGCGCGCTGGACCTGTCTGGCCGTCCGTTCCTGATCTGGAATGTCGACCTGCCCACGCCCAAGATCGGCACGTTCGACACCGAATTAGTGCGTGAGTTCTTTCAGGCGCTGGCCACCCATGGCGGCATCACACTGCATATCGACCAATTGCACGGGTTCAACAGCCACCACATTGCCGAGGCAGCGTTCAAGGCGGTCGCGCGCGCGTTGCGTCTGGCGGTTGAAACCGACCCGCGCAAGGCCGATGCGATTCCGTCCACCAAGGGCGCGCTGTAAATGCTGACAGCCATTATCGACTATGAGAGCGGCAATCTGCACTCGGCAGAGAAGGCGTTTCAACGCATGGCGAGCGAGTTGAATGCGGGCGAGGTGGTTGTGACCTCGGACGCAGACGTCGTTGCGCGCGCGGATCGTCTGGTTCTGCCGGGCGACGGCGCGTTTCCCGCCTGCGCTGCCGAGTTGCGGGGCCACAAAGGTATTTATGACGCCATGGTCGAGGCGGTTGAGCAAAAGGGGCGACCGTTTCTGGGTATCTGCGTCGGGATGCAGCTGATGGCGTCAAAAGGCCATGAATACACCGAGACTGACGGTCTGAACTGGGTTGCCGGGGACGTGGTGCGCATCGCCCCTTCCGACAGCGCGCTAAAGGTGCCGCATATGGGCTGGAATAATCTGGTTTTCGAATGTGATCACCCGGTCTTTGACGGGGTGAAGTCGGGCGACCATACCTATTTCGTCCACTCCTACCATTTTCGCGTCACCGATCCGGCGCAACGGCTGGCCTATGTGGATTATGGTCAGGAAGTCACGGCCGTGATCGGCCGCGACACGATGATTGGTATGCAATTTCATCCCGAAAAAAGCCAGGATGTGGGCCTGCGTATGATCGGGAATTTCCTTACCTGGGCCCCCTGAGCCCTTATTGAACGCGGGTCCAGGTCTGACCACGGCAGACCAGACCACCCGCGACACAACCCTTGACGGTCAGCGCATTCTGGCTGTCCAGCGTCATCTTCGAGTTATAGGTCTTGTCCCGGTCCGGCGCCCAGATCTTGCCGTTGTCATAAGCGCCGTTGCCCTCGGGCTCCATGTCCCAGATGATCTTTTTGCCCAGGTTCTCATAGGAAAGTTGCTGATTGCCGTTGCCATCAAACGCGGTGTCGATGGTACCGCAGATCGCACTGCCGCACGGTGCAATCGTCACGTGCAGATAGCCGCCTTCGTCGCCGGGTTCGGTCTTCCACAGACCGTCAACTGGGTCAGCCGATGCTACCGTGGAAAAAACGCACAGGGCTGCCGCTGCAATGATTGAGTGTTTCATGATGTTCTCCCTTAGATGGCGGTACTGTGTCGCGCAGCAACCGAACCGGCAAGATTAACCCCACGTCGCGTTGCATCCCCTATCCGGCTTGTGCGATATCCCGCGCGTACAACTCCGATATAGGGCCGCCCAAAATGATCCTCTACCCCGCTATCGACCTCAAAGACGGCCAGGCCGTGCGCCTGCTGCGCGGTGAAATGGACAAGGCAACCGTATTCAACGAAGACCCTGCGGCGCAGGCCAAAGCCTTCGTTGATGCCGGTTGTGACTGGCTGCATCTGGTTGATCTGAACGGTGCCTTCGCGGGCGAGCCTGTCAATGCTGCACCGGTCGAGGCGATTCTGGCGGCCTGCAACGTACCCGCACAACTGGGCGGCGGCATCCGCGACATGGCCACCATCGAAACATGGATCAGCAAAGGACTGGCGCGGGTTATTCTGGGCACTGTGGCAGTAGAGAACCCTGACCTGGTGCGCGAGGCGGCGCGTGAATTCCCCGGCAAGGTCGCCGTGGGCATCGATGCCCGCAACGGCATGGTTGCCACCAAAGGCTGGGCCGAAGAAACGGACGTGCAAGTAACCGATCTTGCCCGCAGCTTCGAGGACGCGGGCGTTGCGGCCATCATCTATACTGACATCAACCGCGACGGAGCCATGCAGGGCCCCAATATCGAGGCAACTGCCGACCTTGCCCGGGCCGTGTCAATTCCAGTGATCGCGTCAGGCGGCGTCAGCTCTTTGGACGATCTGATCGCTCTGCGTGATTGCGGCGTGGAGCTGGACGGCGCGATTTCAGGGCGCGCACTTTACGACGGCGCGATTGATCTGGCCGAAGCCATCCGCGCCCTGAACTAGGTTACTGCGTGGCCGCAGCAGTCAACTTGGCCAATGCGCCGCGCATTTTTTCGATCACCGGCGAATTCTCGACCTCGTCCAACTCGTCCATTGTCTCTTTGGGGTCTTCATAGGCCAGCCAAACCTGACCAACAGCGTCTTGATAAGCCTGAACCTTCAACGGCAGGAACAGGCCGGCCCTCGGGTCGATCTGCATCGCGGGTGTGCCCAACTCAGGATTGCCAAAGATTAGGACCTGATTGGCGGGGATCGGGGTACCAACTTTTTCGGCACCGGCTGCATGGTCGACCCGGGCGAATACGGTTGCGCCCGCATTGCCAACGGCTGCCTCGAGCGCATCCAGTGCTTCAGCGACAGATTTGTCTGTAGGGATTTTGATAATATCGTCAGCCATAGCGGACAGAGTACCTCCGAAAATCAGAAACGTTGCCAGTATCAGTTTGTGCATATCGGAATTCCTTTATTGAATTTCACCCCAGTTTTCACAGCTTTGCGCCGTGCGGCAATCACAAGTCTGGCATCGGCGGGGCTTTGCCGTTAGAGGTGCCCGTTATAGAGGATACCACATGCTAAAAACCCGCATCATTCCCTGTCTGGATGTCGCCGATGGCCGTGTGGTCAAGGGCGTCAATTTTGTTGGCCTGCGTGATGCGGGCGATCCGGTAGAGTCGGCAAAAGCTTATGACGCGGCCGGAGCCGATGAGATCTGTTTTCTCGATATCCACGCCACCCATGAAAACCGAGGCACCATGTTCGATGTGGTCCAACGGACTGCCGAACAGTGCTTTGTGCCTCTGACCGTGGGCGGCGGTGTGCGCACCAAAGAAGACGTGCGCGCCCTGCTGCTGGCCGGTGCTGACAAGGTCAGCTTCAACTCGGCGGCTGTGGCGAACCCGGATGTGATCGCGGAATCGGCGGATCAGTTTGGCAGCCAGTGCATCGTCTGCGCGATCGACGCCAAAACTGTCAGCCCCGGAAAGTGGGAGATATTCACCCATGGCGGGCGCAAGCCCACAGGTATCGACGCAGTTGAATTCGCGAAAACCGTGGTCGCCAAGGGTGCCGGGGAAATCCTGCTAACTTCGATGGATCGCGACGGCACGAAAGCTGGGTTCAACCTGCCTCTGACCCGCGCCATTTCCGACGCCGTAGACGTTCCGGTTATCGCTTCTGGTGGTGTTGGCAATCTCGACCATCTGGTAGAAGGCGTGACCGAAGGCGGCGCAAGCGCTGTTCTTGCCGCTTCGATCTTTCATTTCGGCGAGTACACAATCCGCGAGGCCAAAGAGCATATGGCAGCCGCAGGTATTCCGATGAGGCTGACATGAGCATCCTGCAAGATCTGGCCGCAACCATTGAGGCCCGCAAAAAGACTGATCCAGACAGCAGTTGGACCGCCAAGCTGCTGGCCAAAGGCCCGGAAAAATGCGCCGAGAAGTTCGGGGAAGAGGCCGTCGAGGCGATTATCGAGGCTGTCAAAGGCGATCAGGCAAAACTGACGTCTGAGGCTGCGGATGTGTTGTATCATCTTCTCGTAATGCTGGCCGCGCGTGACGTCGCTTTGGACGATGTGTTGGATGAGCTGGCGCGGCGTCAGGGCGTCAGCGGCCTGGAAGAAAAGGCAGCGCGACCAAAGGGGTGACGCCTGCCCTCGCAATCTCGTAATGTGGTTCGGCAAGGTTCACGGATTGAAGGCGCGGATATGATCAAAGCTTTGGCGTTTGTATTTGCGCTTGGAATACTGGGGGCCTGTTCAGTCGCACCGCCGTCAACCGGAGACGAGGTTCAGCGGCTTGCGGCCGAAATTCGCAGCCTTGGCCCGGATATCGACCCCGAAGAAGCAGAGCGTGCGGCGCGCATCGCTTATTCCTATACCGCGCAGTTAGCACAGGAATACGAAATCACCGATCCCCCACTGATTCACAACGCCAAGGTCAACAAGGGTTTGCGCCCCCGGGGGTTGTGCTGGCATTGGGCCGAAGACATCGAACGGCGGCTGGATCAGGAAGGCTTTCAAACGCTGGAGATGCATCGCGCCATCGCCAATGCAGATAACCCGTTCCGCATCGACCACAGTACCGCCATCATCAGCCGCAAAGGGGAAACTATGTATGATGGTGTCGTACTGGACCCCTGGCGGTACGGTGGCACCTTATTCTGGTCTCCGCTGCCGGAAGATACGAAATACGAGTGGGTGCCGCGCGAAATCGTTCTGGAAAAGCGACGGCTAGAGCAGGTCGCGCGACTGAAGCCCCTGCCTGGCACCTGAACATTCAAAGCTTGGACGATATGACCCCGGTCGCGAAGCCGCCCATGCGCAGTTCTCCGAAAAGGCGTTGATATTCGATTTTCGGGCAACGATTCATCACAACATCAACACCGCGTGCTTCGGCTACGGCGGCGGCTTTGTCATTTTCCACGCCAATCTGCATCCAGATTGTGCGTAGACCAGGAAATGCCCCAAGCGCCTCATCAACGATTGGCGGAACTGCTTCTGAGCGCCGGAAAATATCCACCATATCCACCTGCTCTGGAATATCAGACAGCGAAGCCCGCACTGTTTGACCAAACAGCTCCTTACCTGCATGGCCCGGATTCACGGGAATAACGGTATACCCCTTGAGCGACAGGTAACGCGCCACATAGTAACTTGGCCGCACCGGATTCATCGAAACACCGACAACGGCAATCGACTTGGTTCGCTGGAGGATGTCTTTCAGAAACGCATCAGAGTATTCGGTCATGCGCCCACCCTATTCGGACGACACAGAATAAAAAAGCGCCCAGGTAAAAACCTGAGCGCAAGTTGTTGGAACGAGGGACAGTGAAATGACCCGCGGCAGTTCCGTTCCGCGGTCACTGTGACATTTAGGCATAAGTTGAGAGAAAAAAAGAGGGGGTGCGCAATTTTGTGATGACAGATCACAAAAAGCGGAAACCCGCCTATTGCTCGTATAGCGCGGTGGGCCAATGTGCTTCGGCCATGCGGATGTATTCTGCAGTGTCGGTGTTCCATACTTGCTCGATCCCAGGTGAGTGCGTCAGGTACAGCCGTCCGTCAATCACTGTCCAAAGCTTCGGGTCTGTACTCACCAACTCTCCCATCGCCATGGCATACGCGCAGTATCCGCCGAACTGGGGCGCATAGGCCCTTGGGTTCATCTCGAAAGCATCGCGATTCTCGGCCGAGGCAAAGTGCCATTCGGCACCCTTCCACTTTACCGAAAATTCAGGAAGCCCAAGGCGCGGGGTGTCTTCGGTGAAATACGAAACCGCATCATATCCGGCCATAACTGCCCCGTCCGTCTGATAAAAGACGGGCATGTCCTGGGCAAACGCCGCCGGAGCAAACAGGGTGGCGGCCATCGCGCCAAGTAGGAAACGTCGGTTCATAATCACCAAGTCATGGTTTGGGGTTCAGTGTATCAATTTGCAATTTTTTGACACATCCGAAACCCCCATTAACGAGTTTGTGATCGCCTGAGATGCGAATACGTCCCCTCAATCAAAGATATCTTCAACCACGTCCCAGGCTTCATCCAGAACGCGCGAAAACAAACCCTTCTTCCTCTTTTTCTTCTTGTTCTTGTACGGGTGCTGGGTTTTCGCGGCATTACGAACCGGCTTGCTGTCCGAAAGTTTGCGCTTGGGCACCATTTTCAGGTCGTGCAGAGGCGCGCCGCAGCTTGAACAACTTAGCTCATGACGCTGCTTTCCCCTTAGAACCAGCGCCGCGCGGGTTCCACAGTAGCAGCAGGTGGCGATTTTTGAGGGCGTGGAAATGGTGCTCTCCTGTTTATCTGTGCCTTGAGGCATATAGGGCAATCGCAGCCGCGTTTGAGACGTTCAAGGACCCGAACCCACCCGCTGCGTCGATTTTCACCAGATGATCAACGGTTTCCTTGGTCTTCTGGCGCAAACCCGGCCCTTCGGCGCCAAGCACCAACGCCACCGGGTGATCCAGTTTGCCGTCCAAAGTGGCCTCGATCGTAAGGTCCGCTTCACCGTCCAGCCCCAGCACCATAAAGCCCATACCCTGCAACTCGACTATTGCGTCGGCCAGATTGCGAACACGAAGGTACGGCTGCCTTTCCAGCGCCCCACTTGCAGTTTTTGCCAATGCCCCCGTTTCCGGTGCCGAATGATGGCGCGTTCCGATAACTGCGCTGGCCCCCAGCACTTCGGCCGAGCGTAGAATCGCCCCGACGTTGTGCGGGTCTGTCACGCGGTCCAGTAGGATCACGCGCGGATGTTCTCGCCCGATACAGTTCTCGGCCAGCCCACCCCAGTCCAGGGGCTTCACTTCCAATGCCGCGCCCTGATGCACAGACCCCGGATCAATCGGGGCGGTGAATTTGCGTGGATCGACCATCTCGGGCTCAATCCCTGCAAACTCAATGGCTTCGGTCAGCTTGTCCCGCGCATTTCGGGTCACAATCAAGCGCAGCTTCTGCCGATCCGGGTTCATTAGGGCGTCGCGCACAGCGTGCAAACCAAACAGCCACACGGTGTCCGACGCCGCAGCTTTGCGCGCCTGTTCCTTTTCAACGACCCACTTGGGTTTCTTCATTTCTTGGGCCTCCGGGCCGGGAAATCGGTTTCCTGCGCCAAAGCGATATTTTCCTGTTGACGCTCCTTTAAGGCGCTAGTAATCACGCCTCCACGTCAGGTGCAACGCCTGACAGTGGGCGACAGGCCGCAAGGTGTGGCAGGGGACTGTAACTCCCTCGCGGAGACGCACGCCTGGTTCGATTCCAGGGTCGCCCACCACTACAACTCCCAATAAAATCAGTACTTTACGCACACCCGCCCTGTGTCCAATCACATCGACGTGGATTCGGCCAACTGTTCGCAAAATACCGCAAAATCACGCAACTATACGGGGGAGTCTGGAAAACTTACGGAATGAAACCTACCTTAATCAGGCCGATTCGGTGGCCCCGATGCGACTGGTACTCGCACCAGGGCCGACACGCTGATTGTTAGGAGAACTACAGCATGCCTAAGAAGGGAATTAGCAAAGCGGACAAGATTCGCAACAACGCAGAAGCAACCGCGCGCCTGCGCGACGACATTCTGCATTTAACCAGTGGCGCACTACGTGCCGCAGTAATCCGCGCCATCGACATCGGGGAGAACGGCAAACAGGCCGAACTTACCGACGAAGATTATCTGAAGATGAAACCAGGCGAGTGTGTCACCGACCCAAACGCACGCGGCCTGATCATGCGCCGGGGCAGTCAGGATGCATTCCGCTGGTACTTCCGCACTACAGACGGACCAGGATCGACACGGCAGGTTGAGTGCTACATCGGGGATTATCCGAAGACATCTATCGACGACGCCAAAAAGACCGCCAACGAACTGCGGAAATTGCGCCGGAGGGGAACTATCCGCTTCAGCATCAAGAAGGACGGCAGACATCGGGCGATACCTGCCGAGCGCCTGCTTAACCTCGACGTTGAATCCGTCATGACCATGTCCGAACTCGTGACTAAGTTTTTGGAGGAATACGTTGACCTCAAAAAGCGGCCTAGTTCTGCGAAGGGCGACCGCCGCCTGCTGACGAAGTATATTGACGCCCAGATCGGCGATAAGCCCGTAATGGAGGTTACCGGACCGGACCTGCGCGTCATTATCCTCGAACTGAGCCAACGGGCACCGCGCGAAGCCGAAAAACTGCTGACTGTTGTGACAACCATGTTCAACACAGCGTTTGGCCGTAATAAGCGCATTGCCCTGCCCGAGCCGTGGTTGGATCTGGACAAATACCCCGATCCTCTCTTGACCATCGGCACTCTGGAAAGCCGTGAAGCCAACAACCGTGCGGTGGACGTGTTTGAAGCACGCAATCTGTATGATCGTGCACCCGATGTCCTGGGGCCGCTGTATGGTGACGCTGCACGCCTTCAGCTTTTGTGCGCCTGCCGGATTTCAGAAATCACCGATTTGCCGTGGGCCGAAGTCAATCTCGACCAGCGCCAGATCAAATTGCCAACGGAGCGCACGAAAAACGGCATGGAGCATATTATCTATTTGAGCGATCAGGCCGTCGAGATTCTGGAACAGCGCCGTGCGGACGATCCAGATGGGGTGTGGGTATTCCCGAGCGTGAAATATCCTGACGAGCACATTTCGTCAGACACCCTGTCCAAAAACATCGGGACCAATCGTGCCGCCCTCGGGGTTGACGCAAAGTACCGTAGTCATGATGGCCGTCACGCCTTCACCACATGGGCCGGGGAACAAACTATTCCGTTGGAGGTACGCAACCGCTGTACCAACCACAAACCGGCAAAATCGAATATCGACTCCGTTTACAATCATGCGACACTGAAGGAACCGGCACGCATTGCGTGGCAACGGTGGGCCAACGCACTGGCAGGCGTGGCCGACGACAATGTCGTCAAATTCGACGGAGCGGTGGCATGACGGACAAACCGAAGGTTTTTGTACTGGTCGGGGAAGACTACGACGACCCCACCCGCTATCGGAACATGGTCGCAGGGATCGTACACGCGCCGCAGACGCTCGAAGAAGCACTCGACCACATCGGGGTGTATCGTCAGCATATCGAACGCTTGGAATACGCCCTGGGAAGCGCAACATCCGACCATGCACACGCCCGCAACACGCTGTCCGAGATAAACAGCAAATACGGTGATCTTCGCGAAAAGCACGCCGAAGACGGCCTAGGCTTCACACAAAAGCTGGACGACATGGACGCAAGGTATGTCGCCCCGAGAAAGACCGGCGCGACCAAGACAAACGCCACCCAGGATGTACAATTCAATACGTACTGGATTAGGTACGTCGACGTATGGGGCAACGGTGGTCGAGGGGCCGCCCAGCGCGTACAGAACTCCATTGTCCGCGATGGAGACGTGCACTTCAAAACGCGCGATATCCCGCAATTGAAGACCATTGCTAGGGCGATGAAGGAAATCATCCGTCGCAGGGACGCGGGTGAACTGGACTGACACCCGATGCGGTAGGCTACATGTAGTTACGAACTCGCCTCGGGTAAATGTTTACAAAAGGTCGCTCACGTCGTTCACGTCGCTCACAGCGTTGTTTTTAAAAGCGTAATCTGTGAGTGACGTCCGGTTAGGTCACCCACAACGTCACTATTTAGGGCACACCGCTAGCGGTGTGCCCTTTTCATACCCGTACCTCAGTTACGCAGGAAGGACACTGTTCGTAACTTCTCGGAGGTACTCGTTTTGTCCAAAACCGACCAAATCGGTCCACACCTGCGCGACGGTCAATATGGCCACCGCAATTGGCGCGTTCCGGAACTCACAAACCCCGATAGCAATGGATACCTTTGCGGGCGCACAAAGCTGATGGAACTGATCCACAGCGGTGCTTTCGGCAATAGCGTCCGCCGTGTTGGTAACCGTCTGGTTATCGACGGCACAGCTATCGACGAATTCCTCAAGTCCCAATCAATCACACCTGGTGAGGCCGCATAAAATGCCTAAACCCCAAAGTCGTCTCCACACTGTAAATCCCACTCAATCTAAACCCGCAAAGCGCAAAGCCTTCGGAAGCCGTGTCAAAGCCGTGGACCTCGAAGACGGTCTGCACACGCTGGATGTGAAATCCGCCACCATCGACACAAACCCGAATGGCAACGAACTGGTGAATGTCGCGTTCACCATCGACGAGAACACCGTTTTTCTGCCTGCACCCCTGGTGACCGACGGGCCGGACTCGGGCGCACGCTATTACATGCAGAACGGCGCAATCGTCGACTCGCTAATCATGGCCTGCGGCGCGCAGGGCGAATATGCCGACGATCAACTCGTTGATTGTGTCGGCAAGACCGTTACGATTGAGGTGGGCACCCGTTTGATCAGGGGCACGCCGACAAAAGTACTGGTCGACGCACACCCCGCTTCAGATGCGTATTCGGCATGAATACAATTGCCGAGATCGCCAGCCCGTTGCAGGACATGGGCTGGCCACCTGTACCCACCGCCGGTAAGGGCGGTGCAATGCGGGGCTGGAATACCGCAAACACGCGCTTCTGGTCTGAAATCGAACTCCTGCGCATGGAACGTGACTTTCCCGACCACAACGTCGGGATTGCCCTGCAACCGACCAATCTGGCCATAGATGTCGACATCACAGACAGGCACGCCGCCAACCAGGTGCGCCAAATACTGGAAACCCACATCGGGGTGACGCCAATCATCCGCTATGGGTCCGCTCCAAAGTTTGTGGCGCTGTACCGAAGTGCCGGAGATATCCGGTCGCAGAGGAAAAACCCGGTCGAGATCTTTTCGGGCACCGGCTTGATCGTTGGTTTCGGTATCCACCCGAAGACCCAACGCCCGTACCACTATGAGGGGCCTACGCCGTTGGACATTCCTGCGGATTCTGCGGATCTGCCGTTGGTGACCGCAGACGCTATGGACCGTGCTCTGGTCGACATGATGTCGATTATCCAGGCGCATCGGGCGGCACGCACGGTGAATGTGCGGCTTGCCACCACTTCATGGTTCGACCGCTGGCATGGCCTTAAACATCTGGGTTGGTTTATCGCCACAAAGACAATCGCCACGGAAGCCAACTGTGCCGAGGCGCAAGGTCGCCATGACGCGTTCTGGACGTTGATGAACATTGCCACCCGATGTGACCGGGAACCCGACGAACTGATGCACGTTCTTTCCGTCTTCGCGCCGGACCTGCTCGACTATCTCAGCCCCGCAGACGACCCCGATTACATCGAACGGACCACCGAATACGTCCTGCATCAGGGTTCCAGATAACGAAAACGGACCGGTTAGCGAAACTGGTTCGTCTAACCCCAATAAATAAGGCTGGCCCGTGGGACACAGGGTCCGTCGGAGAACATCCCAATGCCCAACGACCCATTCGCCCCAGACGACGAGACGACCACAACCCCGCTCGAAGACATGCTGGTCGACTCGACCGAAGACGCAGAAGGCGACGGCGGCAAAGTCGACAAAATGGTCGCTCTCCTCCTCAATCCGGAAAACGGTTTCGGGTTTACGCGCAACCACTCCGACGATGTTGTCCTGATGCATACGAACCGTCTCGGGCACATGCGCACATATCAACTGGACAGTGCCGCATTCGCAAAGTTCGCGAGGGCCGTAAGCGTCCGCTGGTTCCGTAGTGTCCTCAAGAAGGACCAAATCTCCGAACTGTCCGACACGCTGTCCGCACTAATAAGCACCGACGGATCAGACCCGCAGGACTTTCATATCCGTGCCGCCCGCGAGAAAAACTATGTTTATGTCGACATCGGGGATGACCCGTGGCGCGTTATCCAGGTTGCGCCGACCGGCTGGAAAATTCTGCCGTATTCCGAATGTCCTGTGATCTTTGTGCGCGCCACCCATATGCAGGAACTTCCCGAGCCTGTCTTGGAAAAGCCGACAACCGCGTTCCGCCTATTTGAAAAACACATGAATACCGGCACGCCCTATGAGGCGCGGCTGATGTTCCTGTTTGCCGCATTTGTGCTGTCCGGCAAAAAGCCCTTCCCGATCTTGGCACTTATTGGCGGCGAAGGATCGTTCAAATCAACTATGACCGTAATGTTGGCGTCGCTTATCGACCCGAGCGCGACACCGCTGAAGCGCCCACCAAAGACCGCCCGAGACTTCGTTGCCGCCGCGAAAAACCGGTATCTCCTCAACTATGAAAACGTGTCCCGTCTGAGCGGTGAACTGTCCGACGACATGGCCGCTGTCGCAACCGGGGCCAGCCTGGGGTCGAGACGGCTTTACACCGATGCGGATGAAGCTGTTTTTCATGCCGCCCGTCCACAGATTGCCAACGGAATTTCGGCTTTTATCACCCGCCCAGATTTGGCCAGCCGGACTTTGACTGTCCGCCCTCCGTTTGTCTCGGAGGGTGACCGCCTGCCCGAAGCGAAGGTTTGGGCCGATTGGGAGGAGGACCGCCCGCGCATATTGGGAGGCCTATTGGAGATGATGTCTATCGCGTTGGCCAACATGGACACCGTCGACCTGTCCTCCCTGCCCCGCATGGCGGACTTCGGACAATTCGCCCTCGCCTGTGAGCCTGCCATGCACCAGCTATGGCCCGCCGGTACTGTCGCAGAAGATCTAAAGCAGAACACGGAAAGTTCACGTCGTGCCGCTATGGATGCCAATCCAGTGGCCGGGGCTATCATTGCGCTGTTTTCCGATCCCAAAACCCGCAGGTCTGCCGCTGAACGTCGGACGGACGATCCGGAACAAAAGCATGCCGGTGCTGTCCGTCGACCTCGCCTATCCACCGATGAGGACGGAAATATCGTCTGGCAAGGCGGTGCAGATAACCTGGTGTCCGCTGTTGCCCCCTATGTGACCACATCGGTGCGGGCAGATAAGGACTGGCCGACCGACCGCACAATTCGTGAAAAGCTGTCCCGTTGCGAAGGTCTACTCGACCGCGCCGGTATTCGTGTCGTGTTCCACAGTCGGAGGCCCGACCGGTCCAACATCGACGACATCGTTTTGATGCTCGACCCCTCCAAATCCGGGGGTCCAACATGACTTTACCGAAAATTTCTGCGCTTAAACGCAGAAAGCCCAATAAAACAAAGCCTCCCCTGCGGATAACAGATCCCACGACGGCCCTCAAACGCCTGCGCAAAGCTGAGGGCACGCTCGAACGCCACCCAAACGGGGATATTCGCGCGACCTGCGAGAACGACCCTGATGCCGCCGCATGGATTATGGCCTACCCAGCGCAGGTACATGACATTGTTCGCCCGCAGGTAAACCCCGAAGGCCGCCAACGTGTGGACGCCGTGCTGAAACCCTTCGATGTCGTCTATGTGCCCGCAGACAAAGCACAGGACCACATCGAGCGTATTCTGTCCGAGGCACAAGATACCGGCGTGATCTGCTTTGACACCGAAACCATGCCGTTGCCCGAGTATGTATCGTTTATCGAGGTAAAGCTGACGTTGAAGGGTACACCCGCCGTGTACCAACCGAAGACCGGTGACGCAGGCGCAGCCCTCGATCCCCTGCGCGCCCGTCCGAGATTGTTGTCGGTGTTCACCGGAGGAAGCGACACAATCTATGTGTTCGACGCGCTCAACGGTGGATGGGATGTGCTATCCGAGCTGTTCCGGAAAGCCCCTTCCCTGGCCGCGCACAACGCAAAGTTTGACCTGCGTATGCTGGCCCGCGAAGGGATCGAGCCGGATTGCCGCGTCTATGACACGATGTCCGCCTGCACGCTTTTGACCGGGCAAACGAAAATAGGCCTCGCACAAGCCTGCAAAGATCATCTCGGGGTTACAATTCCGAAGGGGCTAGGGGCCAGCGATTGGTCTACTGACGAACTTTCCGAAGATCAGATTAGATATGCCGCGCTCGACGCTGTTCTGGCCTATGAGGTTTGGGCCGTTCAGCGCAGGGAATTCGATGCGCAGGCCGAGACGGTCCAAGACCTGTTTGACGAAGTCCTGCCCGCTGTCTCTCGTATGGAAAGCAACGGCCTTCTACTCGACCGCGATCTGCACGCCCAGAAAACCCGCGATTGGGAAACGGAACGCGATGCCTGTGCCGCTCGTCTCGTACAGGAGACAAACGGCCATTTAATCAGCGACCGACCGACGCCCGCACAGATAGCGGCATACATCGAGGCGACTGTGCCCAACGATGTTCTGCACAAATGGCCACGGACAAAAACCCGCAAACTCATAACCGGCAAAGACATTCTGAAGCAGCATGAGCGCGTCTTGCCAGGTGCTTCCACTTTGCGCCTGTTGCGGACATGGCAGAAAGCGCTGTCCAACTACGGCCAACCGTTGGCAGACATAGCCGGTGCAGATGATCGTGTTCGGGCCAGCTATTGGATTGCCGGAGCAAACACAGGCCGCTCCTCATCGTCAGGCCCAAACATCCAGAACCAGCCAAAGCGCAATCCGCTGTTGAGTGGGTATCGCGATATATTCTGCGCACCCGAAGGCCATGTTCTGATCACCGCAGATTTTAGTCAGATCGAACTGCGTATTCTGGCCGAGATTTCCGGCGATGAGGACCTGCGCAAAGCCTTTGCCGAGGGAGCGGATATTCATACGCAGACCGCCCGCGCAGTGACTGGCAAAACCGATGTAGACAAACACGACCGTAGTTTGGCGAAGGCGCTGAACTTCGGATTGAGTTTCGGAATGGGTCCAGCCGGATTTCGCGACTATGCCGCCAACGGATATGGCGTCCACCTATCACTTGATGAAGCTGGTCAGGCCCGAGACGCATTTTTTGACGCCTACATCGGGGTGCGAGATTGGCAACGCACGCACGCCGCTGAATGCCGTCAACTAGGATATGTCGAAACCCGTCTCGGGCGTCGTTGGTACTGGCAATGGGGTGTATCAGCACACACCGACCGCGATATCGAAGCCATGTCAGAATATCAGCGACGGGACGCTCTGAACGGATTTTCATTCACTAAAGCCTTGAACATGCCGATTCAGGGCACCGCCGCAGAACTGATGCACAGGGCGACTATCAAAACCGATGCCGCCCTGTCTGGATCTGATGTCCTCCTATGCGCCGTGATTCACGACGAACTGGTCCTTCAGGCACCCACCGATGTCGACCTTGTGAAGCGCACAATCGCCGTTGTCGAACAGGCCATGCACGACGCATGGCGCGAAACATTTCCGGATGCCCCTTCGACTGAACTGGTTGAGGCCACAGTCGGGCCGACCTGGGGCACTCAGTACAGCGTTGACGACTGGTTGGCGCAGATAACCCCAGAACAGGAGGACGCATGAAACGCATTACCGATTGTCACGTCTGCAGCAGTCTCGTCGTGATCGAACTGGACGCCGCCGACCAGCATCATTTCAAACGCAACCCTGACGACTACATCAGGGGTGAATGTGAGGAATGCGAAGCAACCGTCCACATGTCGACGCGCCCCTCCTGTGATCGCTGTCCTGATGGCGTGCACCTGGACGACAACTGCACCCATCCCGTCTGCGGAAACCACCACTGGATCGTAGACGAACGCGAATATCGCCCCTGCAATACGGATCTAATGGGAGGTGTATAATTGCGATGCGGTCATAGCTTTAGTGATCGCCGGAACACTGGCATCTACATTGGTCAGGGTGGGACGATGAGCGTCATGCAATGGCGAACAATGAACCCTGGTTGCCTGTTTTGCTGGAGTGGGCCTCAATAGCACAGTTTTTGAATTCAGCTTTCAACGCCTGTTTCATTTGTCGGATGCTCACGGCTTTCTACGCGACTTTCTGCATTATCCCGCATCTCATCAATCAATTCTTTAACGTAGTCTAGCATCATGTAGTTGGCGTTATCATAGCCCTTAAACACGCCGCCGTGGTCGCCCAGAATAGCCAATGCCGTACCTTCGCTCCATTTGAGTTCCGCCGGAGCTTTAAGCGTTACTTCAATATATCCGAAGCAAGTTCCACCTGAGCGACCACTGTTAATAAATACATCGAAGACAAAGTGGGCGGGAGCGTCCTTCTCCCGGACTTCGTAGCCAAGATTCCCAAGTTTATCTTCTGCATATGTTTGCACCTCGCCAATGTTTGTCCAGCATCCTTCCGTTGCACCGTCCGTTACTTCCACCTTAACCGATTGGAGGTTTTCTGGATTGACGATTTCTGAATAGGTCCAAGGTTCAGCGATAGCTGTCGAATTACTAGCGGTCATGACTACAGCAAACGCAATCGGTAAAAACTTTTTCATTGTATTCCTCAGCAATTCACAAACTAGACGTGACAACGAAATGGGCTCAATGGATCGGGGACGACACACCACCGAGTTTCGGGGGAAGTCGGCAGTGTGCGCCCCCTGATGCTGCTGCGTACCCCCTCGTGAACAAACTCAACGCTCCAACAAATCAACAACATCGGGGTGAGAAGTAGTTAGTTGAAGAAAATAGTCATATGAATATGGGTCAACTGTTTGTTATTTTGCGCCAAATTAACTCTCTGGAGAAAAACAATCCGCAGGAGTTATTTTGATTTGATCCTTTCCATCAAAACGGACGTACTAACTTTTGTCCCCAACCCCATTCGGGACCTATTCGTGAGTGACTGCACCTCGCCTTCGTGCGGGGTGCAGCCTCTTTTTGAAATCCAGCTTTCGACATGACGCGTATTACCTACAGTTTCAGCTTCCCCCTGAAACCCTACGTGGTCTGACTCGCCCCGCCTCAGCGCGGGGTTCTTTTTTCCCACGGCAAACCATTTATTTTGTTCGTAATGCGGCTGGAATTTCGAGAATTTGTCGTGTCATACGTTGTTAGTGCATTGGTTATTGTTGCGCCAAATCTGAGTCAAACCGTCACGCCCAACAAAGTAACCGTGGCCGTAGTAAACACCTTTCCAGCCCCAACTTTTGCACATCGCCACCATTTCATCGATTAGCGGTCGCTCCAATACGGTGTGTACCGTTGGAACGTACAGTACTTCAGTTACTATTCGGCCTGAACTGCTGTCGAAGTCGATGACTTTTCCGACCACGTTTTGGGTGGGTTGCTCATAGTTGGTAGTCTCGCACCCGGCCAAAAGTCCTACAGCCGCTGGAATACATAGCATCCTTGCTACAACAGCAAAATTCATCACTAACAAACTCCACCAATTTTTTTCGTGAGGGAACCATTCGCGATGGACATAAGTGCATTTGGTGAACCGGATTAACGATTGCTTGCCAAACATTTGTTAGTTTTTGTCATTCGTCGCCTTCAACGGTGACCGACTGTACCTGAGACTTCAGGTTCTATTGGCAAGGTGCGTTTAGGAAGTACATTCTGGTGTTTACTCAGCCATTCAATTACGGCGACGCTTGGCAATCCTCACAAGAAACCCAATCACGACACCTACAACCAGAATTACAATTCCTTGGTCGATCGCATCACCTGAGTTTGTTGTTGCTAAATACCTTTTCGAAGCAGCAAGGTTTTCTTCGGCCCCCGGAAATTGCGAAGCTACAAATAAGCCCATCGCAATTCTAAGGCATCCGAGCAGAACTGCCAGCCAAGCAACTACCGAAGCAAGTCTAATCATTTTTGCCGCCTATCATTCTTCTAGCGTTCCCATCAGCTTCGAAGTGAGTAGCGCGTGTAGTCAACCGAAAACTAACTATGACCGATCGGCCCGCGTAGTTCTGGTTCTGTCGGCAGTGCATGATCAGGTGGTTCGACGCCATGTTCGTTCAGCCACTCGAAGATTGCCGCCCAATCATCCTGCAAACTTGGAGCGCTGCGGTACTCGCGTAGGCTTTCCAGTTTGCATCGTAGATCGAAGGGGATTGTGCGTGGCCACTTTTTCATAGCTGTATGTTCTAATTTCGTTCTATCACCTGTCAATTGGCATCGGCGAGCAAAATCTTGGCTCTAATTCGCAAGACCCTGTACATCGAACAGTTTATGTCGCCTTTCGCTACGAAGGGATCATTATATGTTTTTCATAACCTTGGCTCGTATTGCCGCATGGGTTGGCCTTGTTTTGGCGCTGGGACTATTGGCCTCATTAGACGAAGTTCTGAGCCGGAGCCCGAGTTTAGCGGACGATGTCAGCTACATGACTCAAAAAGTGATAAAACCAATCCTTAGCCTTGTTGCTACTTCAATCTTGCTTGGTGCAGTCGGAGAAATCGGCAAGATGGTCTCGGACTTCAAAAAGAGAGAGCCTAAAGATGTTTAAAGCAACTTTGACAGCTTGTGCCGCGACAGCACTGGCTACTGCAGCTACTGCTCAAGCATATCCTGACGATGAAGGGCCAATCACCATCGCGGGTATGTGTCTGCTTTCAGAAACACTCATAGATATCGATGAACTTCCCGCTGAACAAAACGAAGTGAACAAGTTTCTGAGCTGGGAGGTGTATTATATTTTGCGGGCTGTAGAAAACCCAGACTATTATTTTGAACTCTTTGAAAATCAAGCCGCTAATGCCGATGAATTTTTTAAATTATCAAAACAACGAATGGCCGACTGTCTAAAGCCTTTGACGCAACAGTCGCCCTGACCAATCAGGGCCACAATCCCTTAAAATTGCCAGCCAGCAATTTTCGTTACTTGCACGAACTAACTGTGTACAGATCCGCCTGCATGAACCTTCCGTCGTCATGAATATACTTTGAGTTGTGCGCAGCAATAACAACAGGACTTCCGACTTCGAGGTTTTGGGCTTGCACCTGATACATTATGTGCGGAATGGTTATAAATCCAAAACAGTCTAAAGCGTAGATTTCGGCACGCATTTTGCTACATGGTAAAGTATACGAAGGTAGGGGTCCTTTGGTAACGACCACAAAGTCGTCTGCGAAAACGATTTCAGCATTGTAGTGTTTAATACCATTTGGAGACGTTCGTGCTTCGAGTGCGCATATAGTTGCGTCAGCCAGCGCAGTACTGGCGACGACAGTGAGAACTGAGCACAAAACGATGGTGCTTTTTCTTTGATTAATCATTCTTCGCGATTTTCTTTTGCTCTGTGAGTTTCTTTCGCTTTCGGTTTCAATCGTTAGCCTGTTCCTCAAAATCCACTAAGCACGTGTTACTCCCGATTTAAAAATGTCTCATTTCAACCCGTAGAATAGGTATTCAGGGTCATTTTTTGATTTGTAGACATGTAAAAGATGGTCGCGTTCTTTGCTGTGAGCATGCAAATAGGAGTCGTAGATCGCTTTTGCGTCATGCTCTTTTAGCTCTTTGATGAAACTCGCTGCAATGTCCATTAGCGCTTCGCGGCTCCTTGTCTTCGGCTCATCCAAGGTTCCTAGTCCAGCGTCTTCCTTACCCATTTCACGCGCGCAGACTTTGGCTTCAGCCACATCACTCCGGTAACGTTCTTCAATGATTTGGCCTCCCCGAAGGTACATTTGGACAACAAAGATAATTGAAATGGCAGCAATGAAGATGAAGATTTCCACTTTGTCTATCCTTCGACTTGAACAATTAACTGAAAGACCGCGGAAAATTTCGTTTCTCTAAGCGTCAACTCCACGGCAAACTCCAGATAGTGGCGCGCGGTCGTCGGTCCGTGTGATTTTCTGCCTAAGTGTTATGCCCACTTGCCAACTTTTACATTGATACCAAACTCCTAAAGCCGCCTAATTTATGGATCGCAATACATTTGAACGTCCCTAACATT
This sequence comes from Ruegeria sp. HKCCA5491, assembly GCF_013034565.1. Classification (NCBI taxonomy): domain Bacteria; kingdom Pseudomonadati; phylum Pseudomonadota; class Alphaproteobacteria; order Rhodobacterales; family Roseobacteraceae; genus Ruegeria; species Ruegeria sp. HKCCA5491. Next base: position 219,651 of record NZ_WQGG01000002.1, on the reverse strand, counting down.
TGGTGCATCCGAACTTAGAACACGTCGCGCTTCAGCTTTGCCAACTCACGTTCAATTTCCGAGATCTGCACTTACGTCGGCGCTCAGACGATATCCACTGCACGTTGGGCCGCTGAAGGAGCGCATACATCGGTTTGACTATGGGCGTCACGCAATCCCAGAAGCCCGAAGCCCTGCAGCATATCTTCGTGCGTAGTCGCCTCCACGCAGATTAATGCACCCAACCGCAGACTAACCTATGAGTGCATTTTGGCCAAATCTCGACTAGGTCAGTGTGAGCGACCTGTTTAGACGTCACTCACAGATTCCGCGCTTAGAATCAACAGTGTGAGTGACGCGAACGACGCGAACGACCTTATGTAAACATTTACCTGAGCCTAGTTCGTAACTGTTCGCAACCTACCGTGGGAGGGTCTATCCCCTGACATTCCCTGCCACATCGGTTGGAGGTCGCTCACACTCCAGAACTATTCCGTAAAACCGCCTAAGCAACGTCTAGTTGTGGATGTGCGACTGCGTCCGGCCATCCCCGATCACGCTGTTTGATTGCCCAAAGCCTGACGATGTCAGCGTCAAAGCCTGCCAAGGTCGCGACCAGAACCATGTCCTGCCCAAAGCACAACCACCTGCGCGCCGCATAGATCAGATCGCTACGTTCGCGCGGCGCAGTCGCGTATGTATGCCCGAGTGCATCAGTGACCTGAAGGAACAGCACACGCTGAAACAGGTATTGCTCCGGACTAAGGTGTGACGGGACTTCGGTGCTGTAGCTTTTCCGAATTACACCCTCCGTGCCAACAACGCCGCCATTGCCAGCGCCAAAACGGTATCGTCATGACTATTGCCAGCGGCTTCCATTTTCGTGTGCCGACCATGAGGTTTGCGCACAAAGTTCTGCATTTCGGCCATAAGGACAGACCGACCAGGACAGTCTTGAGGAACGACCAATTCGCGGTGATACATCATTTGCTGAAGCCCACCGATCAGGCCAGCTTTTGACGCAACAACACGGCCTTTAACGATATGGGGCTTTGCCTGCCCGCCGCTTATGACGATAGGAACAACAGCGTGCAGACCGGAGGTGTCGACAAACTCCGCAAACGACTGCCCTGTTCCACCGCTGTCGTATGCCCAGTGCGAAACGCGGTCCACATCGGGTTGAAGCATGTCTGCCATATCCCGAAACGACGTCTGAAGGGGCAACTGCCGCACCAACTCGACCACCCAGATATCATCCTCAAGCCTAAGCTGCACATGGGCCGTCGGGTCCGCTTTCTGGCCGATATCCGTAGCCGCAATACGCATCAGACCAAGGTGAACTTTGCCGCCGCACGCCGCCGTTCCTCGGGGTGCATACCGCCATAGATATTGGACCCTGGCGGCTGATAGTCCGCTGAAGGTCGACACATATCGGCTGCCAAAAGCGTAAACATAACAGCCGACGCGGTGACCTCATCGGCTGATAGGGACAACAGCGCCTCGCCATCCGCATTGGCCGCTTTTTTCATAAGACTTTCAGCCGCCGACATACTGGTCCGGATATCCTTACGATCCATAAGCGGAGGATCTCCGTCGACGAAATCATCGAAGGACATGACAATCCTGTCAGGCACATAGGGGCGGCTGTATCGAAGTGCTTGCGCAGGATCTTTTGCAACACGCCCATCAAAGTGCGAGATCAACCACTTTGCACCCACCGCTGTCGTCGCCGATTGCGCCTGTCTCGTGTTCACCAGCGCATTGTCAGTGCCCGCATTCAACATGATCGCGGTGATATTGGTCTGACCATCACGCAGGGGTTCTAGCAATTCCGCCGATGCCGGAGCCTGACTGACATCTAGTAAGATAATCACGGGCATATGTTCCCGCGTCAAAACCTCGTCTCGCCATGCCTGCCGGTCCGCTTTGATCCAACCGCGCAGGGCCGCATGATCTTTCGCCGCGAACCAGCATTTCTGCACCGCCACCACCTGTGGATCTAGCCACGTTTGCCAATCGTCTTGCGTCTCGTCCCAGAACACGTCAGCAACCATACAGACCAAAGGCTGGTTAGGCTGGCCACCTGACACCGCATAGATACGGCCCCACATACGATCTCGTTTGATCTGTCTGCGTCGTCTCATATCCGTGGCCACCCCATTGATCGACGTTTGTCGTTGTCCTCGTCCTGCTGAAGTTTCCGGAAACGCTGTTCCAATGCCGTCTCCTGCGCAGGGATATCCTCGCCCTCGACCTTCAGATCCACATCGGGGGCAAACATTGCGTCCAACGCACCCGCGTCGAATACACTGCTGGCAGACGCAACAAATTCAGCATCCAATTCCTGACGGGCCAATGCAGGGCCGAGACGACCGCGTATTTCCTTAATCACATCGGGGTTGAAGTGCGCCACGTCGTCCGCCGCAATACGCATGAACTGAACGCCGTCCTGAGACGACATATCATAAACAATGCCTGACGGTCCGTTTGGGGAGGAGATTGCAATAAACCGCCCGCCTGTCGACCCAACCATCGGCAAGATCGCCGGATAAATCTCAGGTTTGCAAAAGCACAATTCATCCCCGATCAGGAGGTCCGCCGTATGCCCGCGCAGGGTTGAGGATCTATCCCCGTGCAAGACTGTCACTGTCGATTGATTTGGAAGTGTCAGCCCTTCCTTCACCCTTTTGACTTCCGCATCGCTGCCGATCAACGCGTCATGTATTTTGTCGGCCAGAAGGCTCGACTGTCTGAAGCTAGGGGCAACCAGAACAATTCTGTATCCCGGTCGCGTCAATGCCCGGTGTGCCGCCAGTGCGCCCGAGATTACGGACTTTCCGCATTGCCGAGCGGCAACGACCACCAAACGCTGACTTTCTGATCGCATGATTTGCTGTTGCCACGGCTCCAAATCGAAGCCCAACGCCGTCTCCGCCCAGTGAACAGGATCGGCTACCTGGCCAGATTCCAGAACCGCTTTAGTTCGCGCGAGTGTTTGGAGTGCGCTTTCCAGAAGGTTTCGTTGTTTGGCTGACCGCTTCATGCAGTAAGTCCCTTTCCGATGTGACACGCGCGTTTTCAGTCCGCAGGCGTTCAACCTCCGAAGTCAGGTCTGCAATCATCGCCTGAAGCGCAGACACGACTTCCTTCATTTCCGCGTCTTTGATCAGGTCGGTAGATGCAACACGATCCAGCACCATGCGCGCCGCAGTCATGTCCTGATCAACGTCAAGACGTTCCTCAATCGCCGCCAATGCTTTTGGGGCTAACCGCTGTATGCCTTCCCATACGCCGGGATTGAGGCCCAACGCAGGCCCACGTTTGCCCTTTTTGGCCGCTGCAACCGTCCGAGGATCGCCCTTTTTGAAGGATGTTGAGTTTTTCGTCATAGGTGCCGTTATTTTCCCGTAAACGCCGCCGATACTCCCGATATTTTTAACATAATACCAAAGTACCGTATACGGAAATACGGAATACTTACCGAAACAGATTCAGATAAACGCATATTTTATTGAGATATCCGCGGGACTGTAACTCCCTCGCGGAGACGCACGCCTGGTTCGATTCCAGGGTCGCCCACCATCTTCTTCAGATGGTGAAAAAGTTCAACAGGCCGTTAATTCGGCAGGCATTGCCATTCATCCACCACCTGCCCCCCTTTCAAAACCAAAAGCGGCCCGAACTGATTCAGTACCGCCTCGCTTTGCGTTGGTCGCAATAGGGCGATGTCCCCAGGTATCGCGCTGGAATCCAAGGGACCGGTCCATACTTCCTGATTGCTTGATCGGCCGAAAATCGACGAATAGGAAAAACCGTCTGGGAACACGGGCTGTCCCAGAAAATGCCCGCCAAATATCGCCAAGTCCGTCTTCCATCTGGGCAGAAAGTCCAAACCCGGCAATGCGTTGCCCTGTATCACCTTCAGGATTGGCGAGGCGATAAAGGCCGCTGGTTGAAATGCTGCCGTCGTCGGGTGGTCAAAGTCCGTGGGCTTGACCAGAACGGACCCAAAGGCGACCTCATTTGCGGCGCTGCCAGCAGCATAGGACTGGAACGTCAGGCTGCCCCCTGTATTCAGGCAAAGCCCCTCACCCGCATTTGGCAGCCCTACTATTGCACGTTGGAATGCGCTTGCGCTGGACCGCATGGCGCGGGATTTCAGAACATGCGGCAGCTTGGCCAGATGCGCCTCATACCCCATGACCCCGGCCAACGTCGCATAGGGATGGCTGCCAATACGTTGCGCGATCTGAGGAATGTCTTCAGGACGCAACCCGCCCCGGTGTAGGCCGATATCAACCTCAAGCGACAGACGAAGCCGAAGATTGAGAGCTTGGGCCAACCCCAGATAGGCATCCAGATTTTCAGCCGTGTCGATGAGCCATTGGACACGTTCCGCCGCGGTCGGGTTCTTTTTCAGTACACGTGCCGCCGAACTGATTGGCAAAGGCTTACCGATCAAATGGTCAGTATCAGGCTCTGCGTCCAGCAGCGTCGACAACATAGGCTCGGAGAAGGTCATGAGCCCTGATGCCGGAACTTTCGCCCGAATGTGATCCAGCAACGGCAGACATGGGAGGGATTTGGCCACAAGACGGCTTGCCAAGCCCTGAGCAGCCAAACTAACCGCCAGAGAACAATTAGCGTCGAGCCGATCAAGATCGACCACGGCCACTGGTTTATCCACCCCATAGTCACGCAGCGCTGCGGACAAGTTTTGTAGGTATTCCGCCGTCATGGTCGGAACAGTTTGTTCAAAGCGGACGTAAGAAACTTTCCGTTTGGGTCCAATTGCTCTCTCACCGCGCAGAAACGGTCGAAGTCGGGATACAGGCGCGAAAGTTCTTTATACGTCAAACTATGGATCTTACCCCAGTGCGGGCGCCCTCCGGCCTCAAGGAGTATTGGCTCGATGTCGGCAAAGTAACGCGTGTGATCTTCGGCGGCGTCGGTATGAATCGCAACCGAAACACGCGGGCCACCCTGAAACGGAGAAATGCAGGCCGTATCGCCCGCGGTGTGCCTGACCTCAATCGGAAAATATATGTCCGGATGGTCACGGTGCAGACGCGTGAACACATCCCTAAGCACATCCCCGGCGACATCGGGCGGCAGGTGATACTCCATCTCATTGAACCGAATGTGGCGATCACTGCATAGCACGCGCCAGCTTTCGCCGACGTAATCCTCATCCGACTGGGCCAGAGTCAGCAGCTTAAGTAGCGCACTGCGCAGACCGCTGCTGTAGCGTCCTGCGTTTCTAGCCAGCTTCAGCACCTTGACCGCAATCATGTCCAGATCGCGCGGGGCCTTGGTCTCGGGCGCGTCTGTCATTTCATGGCAAATCTCAACGGCCTTTCCGGTGAAGGGGATGTAGAAAAACTCAAAATTCCGAAACTCCGCCCATTTTTGGTGCATGCTGGCAATCGTTTCTTCAAGCGGTACCAAGGTTACACGACGACGCAGGCTATACTTCGGAATTACGGCGATTTGCGCGTCGGTCAGTACGCCAAGTAACCCAAGCGAGACCTGAGCCATCTCAAGGGGGATATCCTCGGTCGACAGGATGTCTCCACATGCCCCGACAAAACTGGCCGCGGTGATTTCGGCGGAAATGCAGGGTAATTCCCGGCCGGTTCCGTGTGTTGCGGTCGCGGCCGCACCCGCCAGCGATTGCGCGTTGATGTCCCCAAGGTTGCGAAAGGCCAACCCGTGATCGGCCAACGCCGGAGAAAGATCGCGCAAACGCGCGTTGGCGTTTACCCAGACACGGTCTTCGCTGACCTGTCCCAATGTCGGTAAATTCAAGTTGGACAAATCCAGAATGCGATCCGCACCAGCCACGATCGGCGTAAAGGAATGCCCCGCACCAACAACGCGCATACCGTCAGGTTGTGCGACAGCGTGTTGCAGTTCGGCAAGGGTAGAAGGGCGCAATATGGGTGCGCTTGAGCTTTGGCCACCTGCCCAGTTGGTCCACATCTGCAATCTCCTCCCAATTGAAGGATTGCAGCACATCGACCCCAAAACAAGTCAGGTTTCCAGCAGGTTACCCAACGGCAACTAAGATCAGGCGGCCGCCGCGCGCTCTGCTGTTACGCGGGCGAACCACTCGATGATCGCGTCGACCTCGGGTGCGATCTGTTCGGCTGCCCCATCGGTGAAGGCTTCGAATTTTTCCCTGTTCAACCCATTCACTCCAACCAGAACCGGAATGTCCAGCGCAAGCGCCTCGGCGATAACAGGGCGAAAACCGCGCCCGTCGGCTTCGTGTTTGCCGAACTTGTTCACGACCAAGAGTTGAGGTGCATCGGCCAGTGACGAAGTGACATACCCCACGGCCTGCTCTAGTGCGGCGGGGTCCAGACGACATCCACGCGACTGTTCGCCCAGCGACTGCGAAATGCGGATCGTTTCGCCTGCGGGCAAAACACGAACATCCATGTCGCATTTGCTGCTGTCCGCGCATTCGGTGTTGGTTTGCACGACACCCGCTAGCTGTGCACCGGTTTTCAGCAACTGCTCAGCAGCCGCGCTAAGCAGTCGATCGGTTGCGCCACGCTCTGTCGTGGTTACGTAGGCCAGGTACATTCAAAGACCCCTTGATAAAACTGTGACATTCCAGATAGCACGCAAGTCGCCCTCGGACCACTCTTTGCATTATGGCAGCGGTGAAAGTCCGATCACAGACTCGTGCGCACCAAGCAGAACCAGGTACGCCGCCAGCGACGCGACCCAAACCCAAGCACGTGGCCATGGCTGCGGGACCCGCAGAGACAGCCGCGCGGTGTTGCGGGACAAACGGACCCATTCCGGCCCCATCTCGCGAGATTTGCGGCGATCAATCACAGCCATACCCATGCCTGCGAATCCAGCGAACAAACCAAACAAGATCACATGTGACAAGCTGCCATTGGCCAACAGATGTGCCACAGCCCACAGCATCAGGGCGGCCAGAACAGGGTGGCGGGTGGTGCGCAATATGCCGGGGTTCTCGGGATCAAACGGACGATGACCCAAGCCACCGAAAGAGAACGGGTTTTGCACAGACACACCACTGACAGCCAACCAGCACACAACGGGCATACACAATAGCGGAATCCACCTCAGGATCGCGAGTGGCGGAATGACCTCAACATAAGGCGCGTGGGCGGCTGCGACGATCAGCCAGACGAAAACCACCAGAGACAGGACAGAATATGCGCTGTAATACCCCCGCCGACCAAGCAATGAGATCAGATACCCGCGCACAGCGGGCCGGGCTGGAATCATATGGCTCAGAAGAAATACAATCAGCGCGGCAAAGAAAGGTCCCCAGCCCATCATCATAGACTCCGTATATTCTGCACCTGATTTACGGCAGCGCGGCTGGGCGAAACTTGTCCGAAATCAAGTCGGGGGCGGGGCAGTCGCGCTGCCCCTGCCCTTTTATAATCCCAGCGCCTTGCGGCGTTCTTCGGCAAAGCCCTGCACCATGCGGTCGGCGATCAGCGCCAGAATCGCCATCGCAGCACCAGCCGAGATGCCAAGTCCGACATCCGCCTGCCCCAGCGCCAGATAAATCGACTGGCCCAGACCGGTGGTCCCGATCAGCGCCGCAATCACCAGCATCGCAAAGGCATAAAGGATCGTCTGGTTCAGCCCCAGCAGAATGGTCGGCGCAGCATAAGGCGCACGAACATCGCGCATGATCTGCCACTCGGTGGCGCCGCTAGAGATCGCGGCCTCCATCATTTCCTCGGGCGTGTTGACCAGCCCATGCCGGGTGTAGCGGATCATTGGCACGATCGCGTAGGCGCAGATCGCAAGAAAGGCCGAGAACTCTCCGATCTGGAACACCATCAGCACTGGGATCAGGAACACGAACAAAGGGATCGTCTGCAGCATGTCACAAACGGGTCGGACGATTTTCCAGACGGGTTCCCATACGGCGCTGGCCAGACCGATCAGCCCGCCGACCACGGCGCAGGAAAACACCGCCGCACCGCTGAGGTAGAGCGACAGCAAAGCGCGCTCCCACAGGCCTGACACAAGGATGGTGCAAAGCAGCCCCACCGAGAGCGCCGCCAGTCGCCAGCCGCCCGCGACATAGCTGAGCGCGGCAGCCCCGGTCAGAACGAAGGGCCACGGAAGGTTTGCGATGCCGGTTTCCAACATGCCGATCAGGATCAGCACGACCAACCCTCCGGTCAGATGCCCGCGCCATGCCATCAGCGCGGCGATGACGGCGGCAACGATGAACAGGCCATAGCTCATGCCCGGCGTCCACTGGAATCCCCATGTGAAGGGCAGCACCGCTTGATCCAAGCCAATCCGCAGCGGCAGCAGCACGTAGAACAGAGAATTGTTCTTGAGCGCATCCAGCCACGGGCCGTTGGCCTGCGTAAAGGCGGTCAGGCCACTGTCGATCGCCTCGGCCATCGGGTCCAGCAGGGTCAGCTCGGACGGGTTCGGCAGCCACAGCCAGAAGGCGGCCGTGAACAGCACGGTAAAGCCCAGAACCGCCCAGACGACACGCTGGTCATAGCGTTTGCGCTCGGTCGCCAACGTCCCGCTCATCCGGTCGATGACGACGGCGAAGACCACGATCACAAGACCGGCCATCAGGGATTCGCCGAACTGCGCCTTGCGCATGGTCAGCAGAACCTCCCAACCGATATCATTGAAGCCACCGATTACGGCCGCGATGATCACCATCGAAAGCGCCGCCATCAGGCACTGGTTCACACCGACCATGATCTGCGTTGCCGCCGCCGGGATTTCCACCTGAAACAGTTGCTGGAACCGCGTGCCGCCAGACATGATGGCAGCCTCTTTGATTTCGGGCTCTACCCGTTCCAGCCCCAGCATCACGTTCCGCGCCATGGGCGGTGCGGCGTAGATGGCCGAGGCGATCAGACCCACCACCGGGCCAAAGCCGAACAGCAGCAAAAGCGGCGTTAGATAGGCAAAGGTCGGCACCGTCTGCATCACATCCAGCACGGCCTGAACAAAACTCTTCACGCGGGGGATTTCATTGGCAAGAATACCGATCCCGCCCCCCACAACCAGCGCCACGGGAACTGAGACAGCAACCAGCGCCAGTGTGTTCATGCTTTCGGCCCAATAGCCCGAGGCAAGTACGAATGTCAGGCCAAAAAATCCAAGCGCCGCCATGGGCAACCCGCCAAGATACCAGCCCAGCGCGGTGACAAGCCCGATCAGGATCGGCCACGGGGTATTCCCCAGCACGAAATTGGCCGCATCCATTGGATAGGTCATCAGGTCCGAGAACAATCGCATCGCCGGTTTGATGCCGTTCAGGAACCAGTCCAGAAAGGCTCCGACCCACTGGGTTGCGGGCAGCTCCCACGCGGTGGGCCATTTGACCAACCACGGGGCAATGCCCTCAAGCGCAAGGCACAGCGCGCCGACCACAGCGGTAATAAGCGCGGCCTTGGCCCCAATCGTTAGACGCGCCTGCGCGGGAACGTCGGTCATCGCGGTCATGTCTCGTCCACCTGAAGTGCCGCAGCCAGGTCGGACGGGTGGACCGTGCCAACGATATTGCCTGCCTCATCCCGCACAGGTACGGGCTCATACAGCTCCATGCAATGCGCCAGCGCGGCGTCCAGCGTCATACTGGTGGTCAAACCGGGATCATCCGGGCCACGCTCGGATTCATCACGCATGACCGAGGCGACCTTGGCGTGTTGGCCCTTGGCGACGTCTTTCGAGAATTCGCGCACATAGTCATCGACCGGGCGCAGAACGATGTCCGTCGGTGTCCCGATCTGAACGATCTTGCCATCGCGCATGATGGCGATGCGGTCGGCCAGCTTCAGCGCCTCTTGAATGTCGTGAGTGATAAAGACGATGGATTTCTTCAACGTCGCCTGAATGCGCAGGAACTCATCCTGCAACTGGCGACGGATCAGGGGATCGAGTGCCGAGAACGGCTCATCCAAAAACCAGATATCGGGGTTCACGGCCAAAGACCGCGCAATGCCCACACGTTGCCTCTGACCACCGGACAGCTGCCGGGGGAAGCTGTCCTCGCGCCCCTCAAGACCGACCAACGAGATCACTTCCTGCGCGCGGGTCAGACGTTCTTTTTTACCCACGCCCTGCACGCGCAGCGGGTAAGCGACGTTTTCGGCAACGGTCATATGCGGGAACAGGCCGAAATGCTGGAACACCATGCCCAGCTTTTTGCGGCGCAAGTCCGTCAGCACCTTTTTCGACGCGCCCATGACATTCTCACCATCCACGCGGATTTCGCCACCCGTGCCGGGAAGCAATTGCGAGATACAGCGGATCAGCGTCGACTTGCCTGAGCCCGACAGGCCCATGATGACGAACAGCTCGCCCTCTTTGACCTCGAAATTGGCGTCTTGCACGGCAGGGATGAAGCCATGTTCCCTCAGATCCGAGGCGGCCTTGTCGGCGTCATTCCCTGACCGAGACAGCGCGTCGGTCAGGGCCTTGTCAGCACCTTGGCCAAAAACCTGCCAGAGGTTCTGGCAGGCGATGGCTGGCATTTTAGCGTCAGTCACTTAGGCTGGCTCACTGCGTTGCTGCGTCAACGACCGGACGCCACTTGCCTTCGTTCTCGGCCATCCATGCCGCGACAACTTCTTCAACTTTACCGCCGTCGACGTCAATCGCGCCCATCATCGGCTGCTGGTCTTCGACCGCCAGTTGATAGTTGGTAAGGATCTCATAAGCAGCAGGCCATTTGTCTTCCATGCCGCTCCAGCTTGCCTTGAAGATGCGGGAGGGCGAGAAATCGCAGTCGTTTACCGCGTTCGGGTTCGGCCCCCAGGATGGGTCGTTAAAGCACGCTTCTTCACCTGCTGGCAGCTCGACGAATTGCACGTCATAGGCCGACATCGCCCAATGCGGCTGCCAGAAAGTGATCAGCAACGGCGATTTACGCTCGGTCGAGGCACGCAGTTCGGCAATCAGCGCGCCTTCAGACCCGGCAGGAACGGCTTTGAACGGCAGTTCCAGGCCAGTCATCCGGTCCGCGCCGGGGGTGCCCCAATCGGCCGGGTAATCCACCAAACGACCGCCGGGCAGCGTTTCCGCAGTTGCAAAGACCTGCGCGCAGTCTTTCAGGGCTTCCCAGGCAGGCAGGCCCGGACACAGTTCGGCCACGTGCGCGGGATACGCAATGCCTTCCTTGGCATCGAGGCCCAGATCACCGATTTCAACGACGGTGCCTTCCTCAACCTTTTTGGCATACTCATCCGAGACATTCGACGACCAGATCTCCAGCGTTGCATCGATATCGCCATCGGCCAACGCCTGGAACTGGTTCATCATGCCTGCAGTGACATATTCCACGTTATAGCCCGCGGCCTTGAGCATCTCACCGGCAACATGTGTCGTGACATGCTGGCCGGTCCATTCATTGATCGCCAGTCTGATCGGTTCGTCCACAGCGCCCATATCGGCTGCGTATGCAGATCCGGCTACCGTCATCGCCAAAAGGCTTACACTCAGTTTTTTCATCGACATTCTCCCTGTCTTCTATTCTTTGCCCAGACCGGCGCGATCGCACGCCGGAAAGCTTGTCGCATGACAATACCATGTCGCAACATGCACAAATTTGGCTAGGAAAGGAAAGTGAACAGTTTGATGCATGGCTGGGTCGCCATGATCGAAATCCCACCTGATTCCCCGCCTTTCACTATGCGCCGCGCCCCACCCCTTGTGTTTACGCCATATTCATCGAGGCGGGAAGTTGATTGACGAGTCAATCACAAACCAAAATCGTACAGTTTGTCGAGCATTTCTTTTAAGTATTGAGTGATTTTCTGACCCTCGCCCAAGAATTGATCTTCCGTACATGCCTTGCATCACCGGCACATAAACACGACCCTGAGGTCGGAGGGCGTTTTTTATGCATCATTTCGACGAGATCTTTTCCATAGCAGCTAAACGGCATGGCGGTCACGGCGCGTTGGATCAAAAACTCAGCAAACCCAAAACCATAGATGAACTTGATGCGGTTCCGGATGACCGCTGGCTTGCGATCATAACCAAGTGCATCTTTCAGGCTGGGTTCAACTGGAAAGTCATTGAGGCCAAATGGGATGGCTTTGAAGCGGCCTTTGATGGGTTCGATGTCGGGCGCTGTGCTTTCATGGATGACGAAAAGTTCGACTCGCTGCTGCAAGACACCCGAATCGTGCGAAACGGTACAAAAATCGCGACCGTCAGAGACAATGCGGCCTTTCTTCTTGAACTGCGGCAAGAAGGGGGTGCAGGCAAGGTGCTGGGCGGATGGCCTTCGACAGATTTCATCGGATTGCTAACGATGCTGGGCAAGCGAGGGTCGCGTCTGGGTGGGGCCTCGGCCCAATACGCCATGCGGTTTGCCGGGCGCGACAGTTTCATCCTTTCGCAGGACGTGACCGCCCGGCTGATTGCAGAAGGGGTTGTGGACAAGGCCCCGACGTCCAAGAAAGCGATGATTGCCGTTCAGGATGCGTTCAATGTCTGGATGGACCAATCGGGCCGGTCGCTAACCGAAATCAGCCGTGTTTTGGCAATGAGTGTATGAAAACGGGTTACAGAGTGATTGCAACGCACTAGGCTTTGAACATGATGCGCCTTATTTTGATGACGTTTCTATTGCTGTTTGCCTCCTGTGGACGGCCGCTGACGGATCAGGAGGTAGCCTTTGCCAGCGCTGTTCAGGGCGACACGCTGAATCTTGAAAGCGTGCGACTGGTCGAGGGCGCCCCGGTCGCGCCAATTACGTTTTATCGTGAAAAGCGACCACGCCTTGCCTGCCGGGAACGTATTCTACCCCCGGCTGAGGAAGGTGTTGTAACAGCGAAACCCGCAGCCGTTGCCCTGTTCAATCGCGTCTACTTCACACGCGAATGGTATCTGGAAGACTATATGTCTGACTTTCCGGAACAAATGGACCTGATCGCCGCGATGCTTCTGGCCCACGAACTGACCCATGTCTGGCAGTGGCAGAACCGCAAGACAACGGGATATCACCCCTTGCGGGCGGCGGCCGAGCATGGCGGCAACAAGGACCCCTACCTGTTTGATCTGGATACCTCGCCTGATTTCCTTTCCTACGGGTTTGAACAACAGGGCGCGATTGTCGAGGAATATGTGTGCTGCCGGGCGCTGGACCCGACCGCTCCGCGTACAATGCGGTTGCACGAAATGCTGGGCCAGCATTTCGACCTGTCGCCATTGCCAAAGCAAGAACGGGAACGAGCCGTGGTTATCCCTTGGTCCGAGGCAAAGGTTGAAGGCATCTGCCGCTAAAAATCAGCCACCCTGAATCGTCTCAAGATACGCGACCAGATCAACAATCGGCTGGCTGGTTAAGATAGGCTGACCTTCAGGTGTTTTCATTGAGGTGTCCTGCCCGTCAAAATAAGGCCCGTATACCGGCATCGGGCTGCCGTGGCTGACCAGAGGGTCGCGCCCGTCAATGCGGGCAACAACCCGGGCCGTAGGGAACACTCCGCCGTCACCGGAAAGCTGGGTCAGGTCGGTCGGTTGAATAACCAAAACGCCGGCCATAGGCCCATGACCTGTTGCGTCGATCCCGTGACAGGTCGCGCAATAGTGCTGATAAAGTTCGGCCCCGGTCTCAACGTCCTGGGCGACTGCCTGAGAGGCCACCGCCATCAGCCCTAAAGAAACAGCCCCGAGTATCCGTCTGGTCATCCTATCCTCCTGTCGCGATTGACATTTGCAGGCTTGCCCGAAGGCCCGCTTGGCGCAATGATCCAGATCAACGAAGCAGGAGGGTTCGGGCGATGACACAATACGCAGCTATTATGCTGGCAGCCGGGATTGGTGTGCCTATCCTTGCGGCCCTGAACGCGGCGTTGGGAAAGCTGATCGGCTCACCCACCACCGCCGCAGTGATCCTGTTTGCCATCGCCTTTCTGTCATCCGCTTTGGTGATGCTGTTGTTTCCCGGTGTCAGCGCATTGTCCAAAGTCACTGACGCCCCCAAACACCTTTTGCTGGGCGGCGTCCTGATCGCCTTTTACGTCCTGTCGATCACCCATGTCGCGCCACATTTCGGCGTTGGCAACGCGGTGTTTTTCGTGCTTGTGGGGCAGTTAATCAGCGCGGCCGCCATCGACCACTTTGGGCTGTTTGGCGCGCAGGTCACACCTTTGACCTGGATTCGCGCGGGCGGCATCGCAGTTATGGCGGCCGGGGTCGCAATTACTCAACTGGCTTAAGCACACCACCATCCAGCCGCAGCTTGCGGTCCATCCGCGCCGCAAGATCCATATTGTGCGTCGCGATCAGGGCTGAAAGCCCCTCGTCCCGCACCAACGCCATCAGCGCGTCGAACACCTGATCCGATGTCTCAGGGTCCAGATTGCCTGTGGGTTCATCGGCCAGCAAAACGCGGGGTTTGTTGGCCAAAGCACGGCAAAACGCCACCCGCTGCTGCTCGCCCCCCGACAGGGCTGCGGGGCGGTGATCCGCGCGGGCGGCAACACCTACGCGGTCCAAAAGGGTCATCGCTCTGTTCTGAGCAACTTTTTCCGAAACGCCGTTGGCCAGTTGCGGCAGGATAATATTCTCAAGCGCCGTGAACTCGGGCAACAGATGGTGAAACTGATAGACGAACCCGACATCCTGCCGCCTGAGCGCGGTACGGGTGCGGTCGCCTTTTCCGGTGACACTTTGCCCGGCTATTTCCACCGTCCCCGCATCGGGCGTGTCCAGCAAACCGGCGATATGCAAGAGGGTCGATTTACCGGCACCCGACGGCGCGACAAGCGCAACCGCCTCACCCGCGCGCAGGTCCAGATCAACACCGCGCAGAACCTGCACCTCGCCCGGCGTTCCTTTCAGGTAGGTCTTGGTCAGACCGTCCAACCGCAACGTGATATCACTCATAGCGCAGCGCCTCTACCGGGTTCAGCCGCGCCGCGCGACGGGCCGGGAAATAGGTGACAAAAAAGGACAGACCCAGAGACAATCCAACCGCCTTCAACACGTCGACCAAGTGCAACTCGGCGGGCAAAGCGTAAATCCCGCGTATGGATGGATCCCAGACCCCGCCGCCCATAACAAAGTTCACAAAACTGAAAATCGGATCAATATAGATCGCAAACAAACACCCCAACGCCACACCCATCCCGGTGCCGATGATCCCCGTAAAGGCCCCGCAGATAAAAAACACCCTAAGCACCGACCCTTCACTCAGGCCGATTGTTCGCAGAATTCCGATGTCCCGACCCTTGTTTTTGACCAGCATGATCAACCCGGACACAATGTTCATCGCGGCAATCAGCACAAGGATCGACAGGATGATAAACATGACGTTGTCCTCGACTTCAAGCGCGCGCAGAAACCCGCCTGATGCGTCCTGCCATGTCCAGATGCGGCTGTTTTCTCCAGCGGCCTGCAAGATCAGATATATGGTTGGGTCCAGCTCTTCGGGCTGATCCACCATGACTTCGATCTCGTCAGCGACACCTTCGCGGTTAAAAAAGCCCTGCGCCTGCTCGAACGGCATGTATACACGTGTGCGATCGATGTCATAGCGCCCGGCCGAAAACACATATACCACGCGATAGGCATTAACCCGCGGCGACGTACCAAACGCGGTCTTCACGCCGTTGGGCGACGTCAGTTTGACCGTGTCCCCAACGGTCGCGCCGATGCTGCGGGCCACCCCCGATCCGATGGCGATCACATCCTCGCCGTTCTGAAATTGCGAAAGATCGCCGGCGGCCTGCTCACTTTCGGCCACCCCCGGCAGATCAAGCAGGTCATCGGGCTGAATACCAAACACTTCGACCCCGCTGCTGCGGTCGCGGTTGGTGATCAACACCTGCCCTTTAACCAAAGGCGCGGCTCGGTTCACTCCGGGGACCTCTGCAATACGCCCAGCCATGTCTGTATAATCCGCGATGGTGCGGTCCAAGCGGCCTTGCGCATCCATCTCTCCGGCCGAGTAAACCGTGACATGCGCATTGGCCCCCAGAATGGTCCCCACGAATTCTGATCGGAAACCAGACCGCACCGCCAATGTCGCGATCAGAGCGAAGACCGCCAGTGTGATCCCGATCAGCGAGATCCACGTCATGACACTTACGCCACCTTCCGCACGGCGCGCGCGCAGGTACCGCCAGGCGATCTTCCATTCAAAGGGGGCAAAGGGCGGGGGCGTCGTGGCCATGTCTGCTCCGGTTCTTATTACTTGGCGCGACCCTTTCGGCATTTCACCCGATGGTCAAGTTCGTTATGCGCCACCTGGGCCCGGATGGGCAACAGAGCCTTCTGACCCGGCGCGAATCACCCGTGAAGCCAGAACACCCTCTCCGCCAAAAGGAGAGAGTCACGCTACTTCCTACACCTTTGGTTGTGACGCCCTTCACAGACAAACACCAATTGTTTCAGCTATGAAGCCAATGTGGCAGTTGCGTGAACGACTGAACTCGAAATGCAACATTCATCAAGCAACTTTGTTTCGCCTTTTGCTTATTTTCAGAAACTTTGTCACCCTAGGTTTAAGGGGGATACCATTTTCAGAGCGGGAGACGCTCATGTTAGTAAAGAGTAGTACGGAATTGATGGACCCGATATTGGTCCGAAATGCATCTTCAGAGTTGGATTGCGAAACCGCTGCGCTATTGCGCGCAACCATCCGCCCGATATTCGATACTGCGGCAAGCTGGGCAAATTTGTCCGATATCCTAAGAGATAAAGGTTACCGCCTCGCCTTTCGCGAAGGGCGGATGTGCATCACAGATCGCACGACGGACGAACGTGTTTGCGGGATTCGTTTTCTAGGGTTCGAGTTCAAAGAACTGGTCAAACGTCTGGGACGTCCGATCGTCGTTGCACGTGGCAACAACAGCGCCGATGGCGAAATTCTTTCTGAACGGCCGGACGCACAGCGCGGCTAGTAGCTGCGCCAGAATTGAGCTTTGCGTCTTAGTGTCTTTGACAGGCTGTATAGCGCAGCGCGTGCGATCGCAGGCTTCGACAGGGATTTCATCAAAATAGCACCGGACACCCGAACCGGCAGATGGCCTTGTCTGTACCACCCCAGTCGATCTTCATCCGTATATCGGGACATATCGCAGAACTGGCTATAGTTCTTGAACCAACTCGCGGCCATTTCAGCACCCGCGGCATCGGTGTCCGCAGACACCCCACCAATCCGAAACAGAGACACCGGCATCTGTAACCGATGACCGGAATGGCCGGACAAAATCATCCGCAAAACCATGTCGTAATCCGCAGCAATCTGAAACTGCAGGTCATGTCCACCCATTTCCAAGAACAGAGATCTTTTCAGGACCATCGCATTGTGACCGAATGGCAGACGTTGAAGAATGGACTTTGGCGTCAGTCGGCGCGCGTGGCGCCGGTTGCCTTCATCGTCAAAGAAAACCGTTTCCCCATAAACAAAATCAGGCTTCCCGGGCACGATGGCTTTCTGGACATTCGCTAGGCTGTCTGCATCCGCGATCAAGTCATCAGAATTCAGAAACAGCACATATTCCCCGGCACAACGCGCAACCGCTTGGTTCATCGCATCATAAAGGCTTTTGTCCGCCTCACAGAAATACCGCACCGGGATCAGATCGCCTGATTTTTCGATCTTTTGAATCGCGCCCTCAAGCAGCTCTTGCGTGCCATCGGTGGACTGACCGTCCCAGACCACATGCTCAACGTTGCGGAACGTCTGCGCCTGCACACTGTCAAGCGCGGCAAGGACTTGGTCACCCCGCCCCGCTTCGATCAGGTTTCTGGTTACAGTAACGACCGAGATCAGCGGCCCGGGGTGCTGTTCAAGCGATTTGCTCATAGATTTCGGCAACTTTCGTAACGGCGGCCTCTGGGCTAAGCTCTTCGCTTTCCCCGGTGCGGCGGCAGGTCAGTTCAACCACACCGTTTTTCAGACCGCGCGGACCAACGGTGATGCGCCACGGCAGACCGATCAGGTCCATAGTCGCGAACTTGCCCCCTGCCCGTTCGTTGCGGTCATCATAAAGCGGCTCAAGCCCCAGAGCGGTCAGCGCAGCGTAGAGTTTGTCACAAGCGGCGTCAGCTTCTTCGTCACCTTGCTTGAGATTCACGATCCCGCAATGGAACGGCGTCACGCCCTCGGGCCAGATGATGCCCTTGTCGTCATGGCTGGCCTCGATGATCGCGCCAATCAGGCGACTGACGCCGATGCCGTGGCTGCCCATGTGAACAGGGGTCGGTTTACCATCGGGGCCTTGAACGGTTGCGCCCATGGCTTCCGAATACTTGGTGCCAAAGTAGAAGATCTGCCCCACTTCGATCCCGCGCGCCACGCGGCGGCGGTCCTCGGGCACCTGATTAAACAGCGCCTCGTCGTGGGTTTCATCGGTGCGCGCGTATTTCGAGGTGAACTCCTCCAAAATCGCCTGACATTGATCACGGTCGTCATAGTCAATCTGACGATCACCAAAACTCAGGTCGGTTACGGCGCTGTCATAGAAGACCTCGGATTCACCGGTGTCGGCCAGCACAAGGAATTCGTGGGTATCATCGCCGCCGATAGGGCCAGAATCCGCGCGCATCGGGATGGCTTGCAGGCCCATACGTTCATATGTGCGCAGATAGCTGACCAGATGGCGGTTATAAGCGTGCAGCGCGTCTTCTTTGGTCAGGTCGAAATTGTAGCCGTCCTTCATGTAGAACTCGCGCCCCCGCATCACGCCGAAACGCGGACGGATTTCGTCGCGGAATTTCCACTGGATCTGATAGAGCGTCAGCGGCAGGTCTTTGTAGCTGTTGACGTGCCCACGAAAGATATCGGTCACCAGTTCCTCGGCGGTGGGTGTGAACAGCATATCCCGGTCGTGCCGGTCCTTCATCCGCAGCATTTCCTGACCGTAGTCATCATAGCGCCCGGATTCGCGCCACAGGTCTGCCGATTGGATGATCGGCATCTGGATCGCGATGTGGCCCGCGCGCGCCTGCTCTTCGTGGATGATGTTTTCCAGCTTGCGCAGCACTTTGAAGCCCAACGGCAACCAGGAATAAATCCCAGCGGATGCCTGCTTGATCATCCCCGCGCGCAGCATCAGCCGGTGGCTGACGATCTGAGCCTCGGAGGGGTTTTCCTTGAGAACGGGCAGAAAGTAACGGCTGAGGCGCATTGGGTGACCTTCAAAGGTGAGAATTTCGCTGCAAGGTGATTATGCCAAAGCCTCGCCGGGGGCAATCACGCATTGGTGTTTTTGCGACCTCGGGTCAGTCGCATTTTTTATTGACCCGCCAGTCAGGAAACTCAAATGTGACGGGAATGTAAAAGCAAGAGGCCGCGATGCAGACAATCTCGGAACCCGCCCGCCAAATTCCTGTTGTCCACCAGACGGATGTTCTGGTTGTGGGTTCCGGCCCTGCCGGGCTTGCCGCTGCGCTGGCCGCCGCGCGTGCCGGAGCCGAGGTGTCTTTGGTCGATCGGTTCGGCTGCATGGGCGGCAATATCACCGCCGTGGGGGTTGAGGGGTTCGCGTGGTATCGCCATGAACAAACAGTCGAGGCAGGCGGTATCGGTATGGAGTTCGAGACCCGAGCCAAGGACATGGGCGCGGCAGTGCCGGAAAGCCAGTCACTTAGCTATGAGCTGGACAGCGAAGGCTTCAAGCTGGTGGCTGACAAACTGGTCGAAGAGGCGGGCGTGCACCCCATGCTGCACCGTCAGTTCGTCGCCCCCATCATGGACGGCGACCGGATCACCGGCATCATCACCGAATCCAAAGCCGGGCGCGAGGCGATTCTGGCCCGCGTGGTAATTGACGCCACCGGCGACGCCGATGTCGCCCACCGCGCCGGTGCCCCCACCCACAAAACGGCGCGCGAGGATATGATGGCCGCCTCGGTCATGTTCCATCTGGCCGGTGTCGACAAACGCGCCTTTATGGAAGGCGTGAAGGCCGATCCGCAGACCTACAAGGACTGGGGCGGCGGCGGTGAGTGGAACATCGAGACCTCGGGCAAAGAAGACGACATGTTCTCGCCCTTCGTTCACAAACCGTTCCAGCAAGCGATTGATGCGGGGATGATCCCACCGCATCTGAACACCATCGCGGGCACGTGGGGCGCGATGCACGATACGGGTGAGCTGACCTATATGAACCTCATCCACCTGGCCGAGATTGACGGCACCGATCCCGACAGCCTGACTAAGGGTGAGATCGAGGGCCGCCGCCAATCCATGCTGGCCATCGAGGCGCTGCGTCGCTTTATGCCGGGCTGTGAAAACGCACGGCTGCGGAATTTCGGTATGACCATCGGCATCCGCGACACCCGCAAGATCGACGCGTTTTATAACATGACCGAGGATGACGCCCGCCATCAGGGTCGGTTCGAAGATACCATCGGCATCTACCCCGAATTCATCGACGGGTACGGCATCCTGATCCTGCCAACGACGGGGCGGTATATGCAGATACCGTACCGGTCCATGCTGCCCAAGGGGATCAAGGGCCTGCTGGTCGCGGGGCGTTCGCACGGATCAGACAAGGTGGCACATGCGGCTACACGCAACATGGCGTGCTGCGCCGTTATGGGGCAAGGCGCGGGAATCGCCGCCGCGCTATCACTGAAAAGCAATCAGGACGTTCACGACATGAACCTGACCCCCGTTCACAAGGAACTGGACCGCCAGGGCGTCAGGATACACTGATGGATCACATCCCGACGATAGACATCGCACCGCTGTTTGAACCGGACCACCCGCTCTATGGGCAAACAGTGGATCGAGTCATCGACGCCTGCACCGGCATCGGTTTTCTGTCCATCACCGGCACTGGAATTGAGCCCGAGACCGTAAAGACAGTACGTGCCTGTGTCCGGGAAATCTTTGCTGTCGAAGAAACCTCGAAATGGGATCAGGCGATCACGCGCGAGAATTACAGGGGATATATCCCCATGGGGTTTTTCACCCCAAATGACGGGACGGGCAAAGCAGACAAATACGAAGGCTATAAGCTGCACTATGACGTTGCCCCTGACGCAACTGTCCGGACGGATTGCAGTCTGTATGGCCCCAACATCTGGCCTAGGGAAGTGCCAGAAGCCCGTGGGATCATTCTGGACTATTGGGCCCAACTGGATGATGTCACTGACGTATTGCTGGCCGCGCTAGAAGCGGGGTTTGGATTGGAAGACAAGGTGTTACGCAAGGCATTTCACACTCCGATGACCAATATGACCCTACTGCACTATCCGCCCCAGGCCGCTGACGAAGGCGGTTACGGCATTCATCCGCACAAGGATACTGACGCCTTGACGATCATCGCGCCAGATCCGGTCGGCGGGTTGGAGGTGCAGACCCGCGACGGAGGATGGATCACCCCGGACTGCCCACCGGATGGGTTTATCGTGAATATCGGCGACATGCTGGAGCTGTGGTCAGGCGGCAGGCTTAAGTCGACGCCTCACCGGGTCGTTAATCGCTCGGGAAAAGAGCGATACTCGTTCCCCTATTTCGCAGTACCACGCTATGATGTGGTTGTTTCGCCATTATTGGACCCCCTCGACGGCTTTGATCGTCCCTCGGTCCATTGCGGCCATTGGTCTGCTGAAATTTGGCGCACAAACTGGCCCGACGAATTAGCCCACGATCAGACGCCCGAACTGGGCACGCTAGGCGATTAACCGCGCCAATAGTCCAAAGAAATGAAACGCTTGCATCGCAGGCGTTCATAAGCCAATAACTTGTCCAAGAACCGATAAAAAGGGGATGAGCATGGCTTTGCCCGTGAAGGATCAACTCAGATACTGGGGCATTGCTGCGGCGATTTTTGTGCTTCTGTTATGGGCACTTGGCGACGTTTTGCTGCCTTTTGTAATCGGTGGTGCAATTGCTTATTTTCTGGATCCCGTCGCCGACCGGCTTGAGGGGTGGGGCCTGTCGCGGATCGCGGCAACCGGACTGATAACGGTCGTTGGCGTATTGGGTTTTGTCCTGATGGTGCTGATGGTCGTGCCAGCGCTCGTCACGCAGTTGATCGAATTGATCGAGGTCCTGCCCAGCCTGATCAAGCAGCTTCGCGGTTTCATCGAACAACAGTTCCCCTCGCTTCTGGACCGCGAATCCAGCTCGCACCAATTTCTTGTGTCGTTGGGGGAAACGCTGAAATCCAAGTCCGGCGACGTGCTGCAGTCTGTCGCCGCATCGTTCAGCTCGGCCATCAATGTGGTTGTTCTGCTGGTGATCGTGCCGGTTGTTGCTGTTTACTTGCTGCTGGACTGGGATCGCATGGTCGCCCGTATCGGAGAACTGCTGCCACGCGATCATGCCCCCACCATCAAACGGCTTGCCGGGGAAATTGACGACGTCCTTGCCTCGTTCGTGCGCGGCATGGGCACGGTCTGCCTGATCCTTGGTACATATTATGCCGTTGCGCTGATGGCCGTGGGATTGCAATTCGGCCTTGTCGTAGGATTCATCGCCGGGCTGGTGACCTTTATTCCCTATCTCGGTGCGCTCATCGGCGGCATGCTGGCCATTGGATTGGCCCTGTTTCAGTTCTGGGGGGATTGGGTGCAAATTGGCCTGGTCGCCGGGATATTTGCGTTGGGTCAGGTGACCGAGGGCAACTTTCTGACCCCGAAATTGGTCGGCAATTCAGTCGGGCTGCACCCGGTGTGGTTGCTGCTGGCCTTGTCAGTCTTCGGGGCCTTGTTCGGATTTGTCGGCATGCTGATTGCCGTCCCGGTCGCGGCGGCGTTGGGCGTACTGGCACGGTTTGCCACGTCGATCTATCTGGAAAGCCGGCTATACACCGGTTTAGCAAGCGCCGAACAGGCTGACCAGAAAGACGAATAAATGGCCCAACAACTGAGCTTTGATCTTCCGGCCAAGACCGCGCTGGGGCGAGAGGATTTTTTCGTTTCCCCGGCAAACGCGCTGGCCGTTGCCATGATTTCGGCAACGTCATGGCCGGGAAATAAGCTGGTCCTCAGCGGTCCCGCCGGGGCAGGCAAGACGCATCTGGCCCATGTCTGGGCTGCCGAAACGGGCGGGCGCATTGTACAGGCGAAGGACATCACGCACGACGACGTGCCCACCCTTGCCCAATCAGCGATAGCCGTCGAAGATGTGCCCATGATCGCTGGTGATATCGAGCAGCAGAAAACGCTGTTTCACCTGCACAATCTGGTTCTGGCCGAAGGAAATGCCCTGCTGATGACAGGGCGTATGGCTCCGAAGTTCTGGGAATTGCCCCTGCCCGATCTGCAAAGCCGAATTGAAGGCGCACATCATGTCGCCCTAGACCCGCCGGATGACGCGCTGTTGGGGGCGGTTCTGGCCAAGCTATTTGTCGACAGGCAACTGAACCCCGGCCCCGAGGTCATTGCCTATCTGGTCAAGCACATGGACAGACGCTTCGAGACAGCCGCCAGTGTCGTGGCGCAACTGGACCAATTGGCGTTGTCGGAAAAACGTGAAATTACGCGGGCTTTGGCCGTGCGTGTCCTAAGTTCAGAGCGCGATGAATTCCAATCTGGTAATTGACCCGCACACGGCGATTTCGCATTCTAAGCCCGGAATATCTGGAAGAGACATGGATCAGACCGTCGAAACCGACATCCCCGACTGGGGGCCTTTCGGAAAACCTCTGTTCGATGACCCCGAGGCCCGCGCCCTGTCGCGTGTGGGTGTTGTTGATGTCGGCTCAAACTCGGTCAGGATGGTGATCTTTGACGGGGCCGCGCGATCTCCGGCGTATTTCTACAATGAAAAAGTCATGTGCGAACTTGGCGCTGGCCTTTCTGAAACCGGTCGCCTGAACCCGCGTGGGCGCGTGCGTGCGCTGTCTGCCTTGCAGAGGTTCAACCAACTGGCCGATGATCTGGGCCTTCCGGGGTTACATGTCGTAGCCACTGCCGCCGTGCGCGAGGCCGAGGACGGACCCGAGTTTTGCGCAGAGGTTTACGACCAAACTGGCCTGACGGTATCGGTAATCGACGGCGAAGAAGAGGCGCGCCTGTCTGCGCAGGGTGTCCTGTTGGGGTGGCCAGGTGCCTATGGTTTGATCTGTGACATTGGCGGATCTTCCATGGAGCTGGCCGAAATCGGCGGAGGAGAGGTCGGACGACGTGTCACCTCGGCCCTTGGCCCACTTAAACTGAGGGATATCAAGGGCGGTCGACGCGCGCGCAAGGCCCACATCAAAGAGACAATGGAAGACCTGCGCGCCCAGATGGGCCCGCAACGTGACCGTCTGTTTCTGGTCGGGGGCAGTTGGCGGGCGTTCGCACGTCTGGACATGCTGCGCCGGGGGTATCCGCTGAACGTCTTGCACGAATACCGCATGACGACGTCGCAAGTTCGCGAAACCATTAAGTTCATCGAAAAGGGCGACCCTGAGAAACTGCGCAGCCTGGCCGGGGTTTCGGGATCTCGGATGTCTCTGATCCCCTATGCGATGGACGTGCTTGCGCGGCTGGTTCGGACGTTCAAACCCAAAGACATCGCCATTTCCAGCTATGGTATCCGCGAGGGCCTGCTTTACGAACAAATGCCGCAAGTCTTGCGAGACCGCGACCCGCTCATTGAAGCTAGCCGGTTTTCCGAGGCCAAGGACGCGCGTCTTCCGGGGTTTGGCAAACACCTCTTTGACTTTGTGATGCCGCTTTTCAAATCGGCCCCCCCTGCACAAGTCAGGCTGATCAAGGCTGCGTGCCTTCTGCATGACGTAAGCTGGCGCGCCCATCCCGACTATCGGGCGGAAGTCTGTTTTGACAATGTTACACGTGCCAATCTAGGCGGGCTGAAACATTCCGAACGCGTTTTCATCGGCCTTGCGCTGCAGCATAGGTACCGCAACAAGCGCGAAGGCAACAGGTTCGCGCCCCTCTATGAATTGCTGAACGAGAAGGACCAGAAACAGGCCGAAATTTTGGGCAAGGCCATGCGGTTTGGCGCAATGCTCTGGATGCAAAGCAACGCAAAGATGGGAACATTGCGGTTCTATCCCAAAAAGCGGCAGCTAGATCTTTACCTGCCGAAATCGGCCTGTCTGCTGTTCAACGAAGTTGCCGAAGCCCGGCTGAATTCGCTAGCGTCGGCGCTGAAATCTGACACGCGCGTCATCACAAAAGGCTAAAACTCAGATATCGGTCGCGCCTTCGGGCAGGTCCTCGGATTGATCGGGGGCAATTTCTGGTTCCGGAGTATCTTCGGACACGGGCGGCTTTTTCCGGATGATGATATCACCATTAGGCAGAATTTCCGGAGCTTCATATGCGCTCCAATCCTGAATCTCGCTCGCCAGCTCTGCCAACGCCGGCCCCATTTCTTCAAAGAACGACTGCATGGCCGGACCGAACTGATCCGCCAATCCCAGCAAATCCTCCAGCGCCGGTTCCATTTCCTGACGCAGCCCTTCAAAGAACAGTTCTGCGCCCTGCTCCATCAAAGACGGCCCGGTTTCATCCTCTGCGTACGCAGGCGTCGCCAGAGCCAGTGTGACTGCACAAATCGAAACAAAGTTTTTCATACTAAAAGATATATGCGTTTGAGGCAGTTGATTAAAGATCAAAGGTCTATATCCAAAGTGACCGGGAAATGATCCGACGCTGTCAAAAGCGCGTCGTGCAGGTCTGTTTGGGCTTTACAGATCGGATCATGAAATGGGTGCCAGATACGCCACTCGGGACGGTGCGCGCGCAATCTGTCGCTGATCATGATGTAGTCCAGCAGCGCCTCAAGATGCCCACCAGTATTGGGTCTTGGAAAACGCGCGGTCGAGGGCGCGACACCCGGCTCTGGCCCATATGCCGTGGCTGCATTCGGGTCGAACAGCCCCGCCCCAAGCAGAATCTCGACCGAAGACCGCCCAAACAGGTTCTCAAACTCATCAAGCCCCGGCCCGTCGTTCAGGTCACCCAAAAGAATGACGTCTTCGTCATCGGCGATATGGGTCTTGATCCGCCGCGCTAACCAAACCGCCTGCGCAAGTTGCTTGCGGCGATTGGCGATTGAAATTCGGACCGCTTCATCCCGACTGCCGGCCCCGTGCGGGGCCTTGGATTTCAAATGGGCTCCGATCAATCGAAACAAAGCACCGGCCCGAGTTTTGACGGCCAACTCCATAGGAGGCTTTGAAAATTGAACCTGATCCTTGGTCGCGTCGATATCGAGATCAATTTCAAACACCGAATCGAAACGGGGTGCATCCGATCGCGTGCCATCATCACCGATCGGATCGTGGCGTACCGAAAGACAGGCCGGATCATACAGCAAGGCCAGCTCCTGATGCGTGTCGTTCGGAAACCCCATGACCGCATGACTTGTTCGAAGGTTAAAAACCTCGGCAAACCGCTGCAAGGCACGGACTGTATTCTGAGTTTTGCCGGTATTCGGCGCTTCGACAATCAAAATGGCGTCGGCGTCTACTGCGGTCAGGACCTTGGCAATCGCTTCGACCTGCTGGGCGGTCGTGACATCATGTCTGCCTGACCATGTATCATCGCAGATCAACCGGTCTTTACGATCGAAAAGATTGGCAAACCACTCGATATTGTAGGTCGCCAACCGCATGGGTATCAGGCTCGGGCGCCGTTGATCTGATCCCAGGCGCGATTGATGTCGATCATCTTCTTTTCGGCCAGGCGAATGGCTTCTTCGGGGACCCCGCGGGAAATCATTGCATCGGGGTGAGTTTCGCGCACCAATTGCCGCCAGACCTTGCGGATATCAGGCAAAGGCATTTCGCGCGGGACGCCCAGCACCGTATAGGGATCCTTGGGCGCATCCGGTACAAACCTTTCCCGCAGCGCAAGGAACTGGGCTTCGGTCTGCCCGAATATACGGCTAACCTCTTCCAGAAACTCATTTTCGTTCGGGTGATAGAACCCGTCAGCCATCGCGATATGGAACAGTCCTTCCATCAAATCGCAGAGCGTGGTGCTGTCATCGGCAAACATTCCGGCGATCTTGCGGGCGTATTCCTGATACCCAGCGACGTCGGTTCGGGCCATGTCGAAAACGCGGGCGGCATCGGCTTCATCCTCGCGCGCGATTTGGAACACATCACGAAAGGCTGTGACCTCGTCCCGCGTCACCTGCCCATCGGCCTTGGCCATTTTTGCACCAAGCGCAATAACAGCAATAGTAAACGCGACCGACCGTTCAGGCGGTGTGCGAAGAATTTCAAAAACAGCAGTCAGGCTTTCGCCCTGTGCAAGCGCGCTTAGCGCGTCGGATATGCGGGTCCAGATCGACATGAGGGCACCCTAGCGCCCCAATTCGCCGGTGTCAGGTGCAACCAATGGGTCTGCGGCAAGAATTTTCTGCATCAGCACAAGATCCAGCCTTTTGCCCCACTTGGACCCAACTTCCGGCATGCACCCAACTTTTTCGAATCCGACGGCCGCGTGAAACGAAATTGCCGCCGGGTTTGCCGACGATATTCCCGCAACCAGAACGTGGACGCCCTCGTCCTTGGCCACGGCCTCTAGCGCGGCCATTAACGCGCGACCAGTGCCATGCCCACGCGCCATGGGCAACAGTTGGATGGAGTGTTCCCGGCATTGGGCGTATCCGGGACCTGAGCGAAACAGGCCGTAAGTGGCAAAACCCACAACCTGCCCTTCCAACTCGGACACTAGAAAAGCGGGTCCACGGGCTTGGATGTCGCTTGCTATGCTGCCCACATCCCGCTCGGCTGTGGTAAAGGTCACAAGCGTATCCCGAATGATCTGATTGGTGATCTCAGCAATGGCATCAGCGTCCGCGACTTTTGCCTGACGGATGATCATTCCAGCACGCGTAGACCATGGGGCGTTTCAAATTCCGCACGCATCGCGGCAGGGCCGGAATCAAATACCACGCGGTCCAAAGCACCCAGCAGTTTTGCCAGTTCCAGTGCTTCGGGATGGAACACAATCAACTGCCGCAGACGGCATCCCCTATCTTGCAGCATCTGCGCCGGGTGCAGGTCACCGTGCCATTGGATTAGCGCGGGAAACAGATTGTCAAACGGTAGCCGCCCGCTTGGGGGAACAGCCATACGCCAGCGCAGCGCGCCTCTGGTCAGGTCAATGGGGTGCCCAACGCCGTCAGGGAACACATCCTGCGATGCTTCAATGTTCGGGACACGACAAATCCAGTTTGTCAGTCGCGGGCTTCCCTGAAACCGGTCAAGGTCAAACCAGCGCGTCCGTTCGGGGCGAGGTGCGGACGGGTCAATCGCGATCGCCTCAAGGTACAGACCATCCGCCAGACCCAGAAGCCGATTATAGGTTCCGAATTTCTCATGCTTTCCGCCGTCCTGTAGGGAAACACCCAGTGCCTGCTCGACATGAGCAGTGGCTTCTTCAAGCGTTTCTCCCGCAACAGCCAGATGATCGAGCAACATGCGCGCCCTCCTGCAAAAAACGACCAGACCCAAGTGGATCTGGTCGCATGTTTCCGTCAAAGACGCGGGATCACAAGAGGTTTCGGCGGGAAACCCGCATTATCCCTTGGTCTTGCCGATCAGGCCCAGAATGTCCTGCGCTGCCTCGGGGATGTTTGTCCCCGGACCAAAGATCGCCTTGACGCCGTGATCATAGAGGAACTGATAATCCTGCTGCGGAATCACGCCGCCACAAATCACGATGATATCCTCGGCTCCAGCCTTTTTCAGCTCTTCCACCAGTTGCGGCGCGAGGGTCTTATGCCCCGCTGCCTGCGAGGAAATACCGACCACATGCACGTCATTGTCTACCGCGTCCTGCGCCGCCTCGGCGGGTGTCTGGAATAGTGGACCAACATCCACGTCAAACCCGATATCGGCAAAGGCGGTCGCGATCACTTTGGCACCCCGGTCGTGACCGTCCTGCCCCATCTTGACCACCAGCAAACGCGGACGGCGGCCTTCAGCCTCGGCGAATTCCTCGATGGACTTCTGGATCGCGGCAAAGCCTTCGTCACCCTCATAGGCCGCTCCGTACACACCGGCCAGCGTTTTCACTTCGGCGCGGTGGCGACCGAATTCCTTTTCCATTGCCATGCTGATCTCTCCTACGGATGCGCGGGCGCGCGCGGCTTCGACCGCAGCAGCCAGCAGGTTTCCGCCCTCTTGGGCGGCCTTGGTCAGGGCGCCCAACGCCTGTTGGCACGCGGCCTCGTCGCGCGTGGCGCGGATACGCTCCAAACGTGCGACCTGCGCTTCGCGCACAGCGACGTTGTCGACGTCCAGAATGTCGATCGGGTCTTCCTGTTCCTTGCGGTACTTGTTGACACCGACGATCACCTCTTCGCCCCGGTCGATCATGGCCTGACGGCGCGCGGCGCTTTCTTCGATCCGCAGCTTGGGCATGCCTGAAGCGACGGCCTTGGTCATGCCGCCCATCTCTTCGACCTCTTCCATCAGGGCCCAGGCTTTTTCGACCAGTTCATTAGTCAGGCTTTCGATGTAATAGGACCCCGCCAGCGGATCGACCACATCGGTCACGCCGGTTTCTTCCTGCAGCACAAGCTGCGTGTTCCGGGCAATGCGGGCTGAGAAATCGGTGGGCAGGGCAATCGCCTCATCCAGCGCGTTGGTGTGCAACGACTGGGTACCGCCCAGAACCGCGCTCATCGCCTCATACGCTGTCCGGATCACGTTGTTATAGGGGTCTTGTTCCTGCAACGACACACCCGAGGTCTGGCAATGGGTGCGCAGCATCTTGGAGCGTTCAGACTTCGCGCCAAAATCGGTCATCACACGGTGCCAGAGGGTGCGTGCGGCGCGCAGTTTGGCGATTTCCATGAAGAAGTTCATGCCGATGGCAAAGAAGAACGACAAACGGCCCGCAAACTTGTCGACGTCCATCCCGGCTTGCGTCGCGGCGCGGACATATTCGCGGCCGTCGGCAAGCGTATAGGCCAGTTCCTGCACCAAGTTCGCGCCAGCCTCTTGCATGTGATAGCCCGAGATCGAGATCGAGTTGAACTTGGGCATCTCGTTCGAGGTATAGTCGATAATGTCCGAAATGATCTTCATCGACGGCTCGGGCGGGTAAATATACGTATTCCGCACCATGAACTCTTTCAGAATGTCATTCTGAATGGTGCCGGACAGGACGGATTTGTCATGGCCCTGCTCCTCACCGGCGACAATGAAATTCGCCAAAATAGGGATCACCGCACCGTTCATGGTCATCGAGACCGAGACCTTGTCCAACGGGATACCGTCAAACAGGATCTTCATATCTTCAACGCTGTCGATGGCAACACCAGCCTTACCCACGTCGCCAACCACACGCGGGTGGTCGCTGTCATAGCCGCGGTGCGTAGCCAGATCGAAGGCTACGGACACACCCTGCTGACCGGCGGCCAGATTGCGGCGGTAAAAGGCATTCGATTCCTCAGCCGTCGAAAAGCCCGCATACTGGCGGATCGTCCACGGACGACCTGCGTACATCGTGGCCTTCACGCCCCGGGTAAACGGGCCGAATCCCGGCAGCGTGCCCATATGCGGCAGATCGGCGGTGTCCTCGGCTGTATAAAGAGGTTTGACGTCGATGCCTTCAAGCGTCTCCTTGGTAAGGTCTTCCAGCGGACGACCGCGCAGCTCTTTCTCGGCCAGCGCCTGCCAGTCTTTGGTATCGGTCATGGCGAATTCCTTTTCCTATTTAGGATCGCGCGCAGAGAGGAACCTGCCCGCAGTTATGTTTCGGATTGCCCGGTCCATTCGGGCTGCGCGCAATAAATTGAGCGCACAGTGCATTTCACTGGTCGCATTCATCGACACAGGGGCTATATTCGATGGGACAGGAGGCCCAATGACACGAACGCTTGCCCTTGTTTTCTCGGCACTAATCCCGCTGGCGGCCTTTGCCGCTGACGGGTCTGCACCTGCCGAAGACGAATTCGTCCGCCCCGCTGGTGACAGCGACCTCAGCGAGTTTTTGTGGGTCAGCCGACCCATCGTCGTCTTTGCCGACACCCCTGCGGATCCACGTTTCCAGCAGCAGATCGACATGCTGGTCGAGGGCGAAGCCGCCATGCGGGACCGCGACGTCGTGGTATTGACCGACACCGACCCATCGGCCCGATCCCCGATCCGGTCGCAGTTGCGCCCGCGCGGGTTCCAGATGGTATTTGTCGACAAGGACGGCGTGGTCAAACTGCGCAAACCGTCCCCGTGGAGCGTGCGCGAGATTGGCCGCTCCATCGACAAGACCCCCTTACGCGAACGCGAAATTCGCGAACGGCGCGAGGGCGGTTGAGCGTCTTCGCCACACCCAAGCCGCCCGGCACAGAACGCCGGGACAACAAAGGGATATGGCAAAAACGCCACCATGATCACTCGAACTCGATGATCACATCGTCCACGGCAAGGCTGTCGCCGGGACCAGCGTTGATCTTGGCGACCACGCCTTTCTTCTCGGCGCGCAGGATGTTTTCCATCTTCATCGCCTCGACGGTGCAAAGGGCCTGACCTTCCTGCACTTCCTGACCTACTTCGACGTCGATCTTCACGATCAGGCCGGGCATCGGGCAAAGCAGCATTTTCGAGGTGTCTGGCGGCAGCTTTTCAGGCATCAGCTTGGCCAATTCCGCCTGGTGCGGGCGGCGCACATGCACTTTCAGGTCCGCACCCCGGTTGCGGATGCGGAACCCGCCCGAGATTTTTCCGACCTTCATGACCAGCGGATCACCATCGACATCCAGCACGGCCAATTGATCACCCGGCGTCCAGTCCGAAGCGACGCGAAGCGTCGTTCCGTCTGTAAAGGCGACAGTCGCGCCCTCTTTGTCGGCCTCGATCTTGACGTCAAACTCGTGCCCTTGCAGCGCGACATTCCAATGTGCGCCGACCTTACGTTCGTGGTTATCCATACGGCCCGACACTCGGGTCCTGCGGATTTCAGCAACACGGTACATGGCCGCGCAAGACGCTGCGATACGACGCAAGTCCGCTTCGGGCAGGGTCACGCCTTCGAACCCCTCGGGGTATTCCTCGGCAATGAATGCGGTGGTCATGTCGCCGCTAATGAATTTCGGGTGATCCATCACGGCAGACAGGAACGGCAGGTTGTGGCCGATGCCTTCGACTTCAAAACTGTCCAGCGCCACGCGCATCGCCTCGATCGCCTGATCGCGGGTCGGGGCCCAGGTACACAGCTTGGCGATCATCGGGTCGTAGTACATGCTGATCTCGCCGCCTTCATAAACGCCGGTATCGTTACGCACCGCGGCCTCGCCTTCGGGCGCGTCGCCTTGCCACTTGCCGTTCACCAACATGGGACCAGCAGCCGTTTCCATCGGCGGACGATACCGGGTCAGACGGCCAATCGAGGGCAAAAACCCGCGATACGGGTCTTCGGCATACAGGCGGTTTTCAATCGCCCAGCCGGTCAGGGTCACGTCATCTTGGGTAATGGTCAGTTTCTCACCAGCCGCCACACGGATCATCTGTTCCACCAGATCGACACCGGTAATCAGCTCGGTCACCGGGTGTTCCACCTGCAGGCGGGTGTTCATCTCAAGAAAGTAAAAGTTCTTTTCCCCATCCACGATGAATTCAACTGTCCCGGCGCTGGCATAGTTCACGGCCTTGGCCAAAGCGACCGCCTGTTCGCCCATCGCTTTGCGGGTTTCGGGGTCAAGGAACGGCGACGGGGCCTCTTCCACAACCTTCTGGTTCCGGCGCTGGATCGAGCATTCGCGCTCGCCCAGGTAAATGCCGTTGCCGTGGATGTCACACAGAACCTGAATCTCGATATGGCGCGGCTGGGTCACGAATTTCTCGATGAAAATCCGGTCGTCGCCAAAGGAATTTGCAGCCTCATTCTTGGAGGATTGGAAGCCTTCGCGCGCTTCGTCGTCGTTCCACGCGATCCGCATGCCTTTACCACCGCCACCGGCGCTGGCCTTGATCATTACCGGATAGCCGATGTCGTTGGAAATCTTCACCGCCTCATCGGCGTCTTCGATCAGCCCCATATAGCCGGGCACTGTCGAAACGCCTGCATCCTGAGCGATCTTCTTCGAGGTGATCTTGTCACCCATGCTTTCAATCGCACCGACCGGGGGGCCAACAAAGGCCACGCCCTCGGCCTCCAACGCCTCGGCGAATTTGGCGTTTTCCGACAGGAAGCCGTAGCCGGGATGAACCGCCTGTGCGCCGCTTTGACGGATCGCGTCAATAACCTTGTCGATCACGATATAGGACTGGTTCGCGGGGGGCGGGCCGATATGGACAGCTTCATCCGCCATCGACACATGCAATGCGTTCTTGTCCGCGTCCGAGTAGATGGCGACAGTGCCAATACCCATTTTACGCGCGGTCTTGATGACCCGGCAGGCGATCTCGCCCCGGTTGGCGATCAGGATCTTGTTGAACATGGGACGTCCTTTGTCTTGGTGTTCTGGGAACGCAAAACGCCGCCGCAGGGTCTAATCCCCACGACGGCGAGATGCGCGATGACGGTCGAGGCGACGCGCGCCCCGAAGACTACGTTAGTAGCAGTTTCTTTGTGTTTTGCAGAAAAGCACGTTGCCTGCGGCACCGACCGCAGCCCCGACAAACGGGTCGGCGCTGAGGACGGCCGCGCCCAACGCGCCCGCGCCGCCACCAAGCAGCGCCTGTTCGCCCGTGTTTTCACCGCAGGCCGTAAGGCCCGCACAGGTCGCCAATACGAGGACGACTTTTGAAATTCGCATGTTATCTGCCCCTTCAGGTTATTTGATGCATTCGGGGGCACATGTCGGATTTGCGCCTTGTTATTCAATATCAGGCGGATCAAATTTGGCGTTTGCGCAGAATTATGCCGCTTTTTGCGCAATTCATGCGCAAAGAAAAACGCGGGCAGGGAATTGTGAATTTCACAAGCCTGCCCGCGGAAGGAAGGGGTACGGAATAGTAGGTGCATGTGCGGCGCAGGCAAAGTAGAGCCGCACGGCCTATCAACCATGCACGCCACCAATTCGGCCGCCAACCACTCATCGTTTCCTTTTGATTTTCCGGCTGAATCCTGCCCATACATCGAAACCTCGCGCAAATATGCGCCGACGGGAATTTGTAGACATGTGTTCACAGACGCTCTGCTAGCCGTCACATAGCCGTTACACAAAGCTATCAATTCGACACTTCGCGCCAAATCGACCTCACGGCGTGCTGCGGGTGCGAATACAACAAAACCCATGTTTTGCAACGCATTGATATTTGCGTTCACCCCGCCGTGAAAACCGGCGAGCGAAATAACACAGTCGCATGAGAAATCCGGCCCAAATCCTCCCGACTTGGTGATTTCCCTCCGCAAAGCTTGCGTGAAACCTTGGCCCTGCACACTCGCATACAAGGAATTATCCCTATGAAAACAAAGGGTAAATACGCTCTCCTGCTTGCTGCCAGCGCGCTCTGCGCGGTTTGCGTGCCGGCCTTGGCGCAAGATGCTGAAACCCAGGCCGAACTGGAGAACCTGCGACTCCGGGTCGAGGCGCTGGAGTCGCAGGATCCGAACTCGACCCCCGGCGAGTTCCGGATTGGGAACACGACCCTGGACCTGTACGGCTATGTCAATGCTGATTTCTTCTACGACTTTGACTTTGATCAGGGCGACACGGCCTTCGTGAACGTCGTGGGTGAGCCCTCTGCCGCGACCAGCGGGACGTTCGGTGCAACCGTTCGGCAATCCCGACTCGGGCTTCTGACAAGTACGCCCAGCGCGATTGGCGATATCGGCGGGCAACTGGAACTTGACCTGTTCGCAGGTGGAGGTGCCGCCGAATTGCGCCTGCGTCACGCCAACATCCGCATTGGCGAACAATGGTTGATCGGTCAGTTCTGGACCAACTTCCAGCCACTGGACACCTACCCGACCTCGGTCGAATTCAACGGCCCGGTTGGTATTGCCTTCGCCCGTGTTCCACAGGTGCGTTATACCAATTCGTTCTCCAGCAACGCTGAATTCGCACTGTCCATCGAGGAAAATGTCGGCGGGTCGAATTCGGATGATCCGGTACTGACGGCCTCGGCCGAGTATAATGATGGCAGGTTCATCGCGCGCGGTGCCCTGCTTTACGGTAAGGCCGAGGGCGGCGGTGTCGAAGTCGATCAGACCGGTCTGACCCTGTCGGGTTCGGCGCGCCTGTGGGAAGGCGGCCTGTTCCAGGTCAATTACGTCACCGGTGAGGCGCTTGGCCCGTGGCTGATCGGCCTTGGCGATGCGGTCGTCGGAGGCGAGGCGAACGACGTCGACGGATTCACCGTCGAACTGCGTCAGCAGCTGAACCCCAAATAGAATGTGGGTATCGCCTACGGCTATGAAGACTATGACTTGGCGACCTCGACCGGTACGCTGGCCTTTACCGAGCTTGAGACGATCCACGTCAACGCCTTCTATCAGGCGACCGACAACCTGACGCTGAGCGCCGAATACATCTTTGGCGAACGCAACGACGCCCCCACCGGACGGACGTTCGACGCCAACCGTGTTCAGGTGGCCGCGCAGCTTAACTTCTGACGCACGAACCTGACCCTGCCCCACACGAGGCGGGGTCAACCAGTCAGGACCTGACGTCCGCTGATATGTGGCGGCCAAAGGCACGTTCAGCGCACCCCATCGAAAATATCGGGAAATGACTGCCGCGCAGCGTTGACGTCAATCACCAAAAGCGCATCATAGCTGGCGGGGTCAAACGGATCTTCGGCCGGGATCACCTCGCGCTGGAACAGCCAGCTCAGCCGCCCTGCATCCAGATTTCCACGCTCAAATGGTTGATCCCCGAAATGCTCCCACAGCGCCTGCATGAAAGCTGTATCTGCGCGCCTGTCCGCCGGTTTGCGGTCACGAAACCGTTTACGGGAGGTTATTGGGGTCACCCCCTTTGGATTGGCCCGACGGATGGTGAACTGAAAATCCGTTCCGGCCAGACGGCCTGGGAAACCGCGATGTTTCAACATGCTGTCACCTCGCGAAAATAAGAACAAAACGCACATCCGTTGCAGGACGAAGCCATTTCAAACACCCCCATTGCGTCTTTACTGGTCAGAAATGCTTTGACTGGTTTACACACGGTCATCATGGTCAAAGCCCCTCCCAGATACACCGGGACTGTTCCAGCCGGTAGGCCTCAAAAAACTGCGTGGCATCAGGAGCAGAGCGGCCAAATTCCGTAGGACGATCAGATAGGGAGATAACGACGCGAGCCGGCTCAAGCTCGTACTGCGCGACGTAGGCAACAGCCAGTGTCTGACATAGATGCTCCATATCAACCGAAGCGACGTCATAGCCAATTCGCCCGACATCAGACCCGATCTTTGGCGCGATAAACCGAAACCGCACCCACAGCTCTCCGGGGTTGTTGTCCAGAAGAACATCGCGCAGGTGTACGGGCTGACCTGACGGGACCGGCAACAGCGCCGAAGTCTCGGCAAAAGTCGTAGCGGGCTGCGCAAGAAGGGTCAGAATAAAGGCACGACCCCAGACCTGCCAATGGCAAGCTCCTCTCTCCGGGATCGTGCGCGCATGGCTTTTGGCCCGCGCTTTCCTATTTCTGATAACCACACTCATTTAACAGCTTTGACCTCAAAGTCAAACTTGACTTTCATTAAGCCTAGTTGCCCGGTTCAAGTTCGGCCCTCGAACCAAGCAACCTGTTCTGCACCAATACCTTACAGCGGGATATTGTCGTGCTTTTTCCACGGATTCTTGAGCTGCTTGTTCCGCAGGCTGGCAAAGGCACGGGACACGCGGCGGCGCGTTGACTGCGGCATGATCACCTCGTCAATGAAGCCACGCTCAGCAGCGACAAAGGGATTGGCAAAACGGTCTTCATAGTCCTGCGTATGCTGTGCAATTTTCTCAGCATCCCCCAGATCGGCACGGTGAATGATCTCGGTCGCGCCCTTGGCACCCATCACAGCGATCTCAGCAGTCGGCCACGCATAGTTAAAGTCCCCGCGCAGGTGCTTGGACGCCATAACGTCATAGGCCCCGCCATAGGCTTTGCGGGTGATCACGGTAACCTTCGGAACGGTCGCCTCACCATAAGCAAACAGCAGCTTTGCACCGTGTTTGATGACGCCGCCATATTCCTGACTGGTCCCCGGCAGGAAGCCCGGCACATCAACCAGCGTCAGGATCGGTATTTCGAAGCAATCGCAGAAACGCACGAACCGAGCCGCCTTGCGGGAACTGTCGATGTCCAGACAGCCTGCCAAAACCATTGGCTGGTTTGCGACAACACCAACGGTCTGGCCTTCCAAGCGGATAAAGCCGGTGATGATGTTCTTGGCGTAGTCTTCCTGAATTTCGTAGAAATCCCCCTCATCCGCCACTTTGGTGATGAGTTCTTTCATGTCATAGGGGGTATTCGGATTATCTGGGATCAACGTGTCCAGAGAAGCCTCAATCCGGTCAGGTTCGTCAAAGAAGGGGCGGACCGGTGGTTTTTCACGGTTGTTCAGCGGCAGGAAGTCAACCAAGCGGCGAACTTCGGCCAGCGCTTCAACATCGTTCTCGAACGCTCCGTCCGCGACCGAGGATTTCTTGGTGTGGGTCGAAGCACCGCCCAATTCCTCGGCAGTGACGACCTCGTTGGTGACAGTTTTCACAACGTCGGGGCCTGTCACGAACATGTAGGAGGTGTCTTTGACCATGAAGATAAAGTCGGTCATCGCCGGGCTGTAGACCGCACCACCTGCACATGGCCCCATGATCACGCTGATCTGCGGCACCACGCCCGAGGCCATGATGTTGCGCTGGAAAACTTCTGCATAACCGGCCAGCGACGCAACGCCTTCCTGAATCCGCGCACCACCCGAGTCATTGATACCAATCACAGGTGCTCCGTTCTGGATCGCCATGTCCATGATCTTGCAGATTTTCTGCGCGTGGGTTTCCGAAAGGGATCCGCCAAAAACGGTAAAGTCCTGACTGAACACATAAACCATGCGGCCATTAATCGTGCCCCATCCGGTCACGACACCATCGCCAGCGGGCTTTTGGTTCTCCATCCCGAAATCAGTGCAACGGTGGCTGACAAACATGTCGAATTCTTCAAAGCTGCCTTCGTCCATCAGCAACTCAATCCGCTCACGCGCGGTAAGTTTGCCTCTTGCGTGCTGTGCGTCGATACGTTTTTGTCCGCCCCCTAGACGGGCATCGTTGCGGCGGCTTTCTAGTTCGGTCAGGATGTCTTTCATGACGATGATCCCCTCTAAAATTTGTCGGGACACTATACGCATCGCACCAAGGACCAAAGCACCATTCGGCAAATTTGCAAATCTTTGGAAATATCCTTTCGGAAAATTGTAAATTTGCTAATATTGTATCGAGTTCGGCAAGACGGATGGTAATTGCGACGCCGCTCACTATACATGTGAACCATGCAGTTCAGTTCACCCTCGACGCGACGTTCGCCGCCCACGATTACAACGCTCGTCCTTTTGTCGGGGCTGTCTGCGCTAAGCCTGAACCTGTTCCTGCCCAGCCTTCCGAATATGGCGCTGTATTTCAACGCGGACTACAAGGTCATGCAGTTGTCAATCGCCCTGTACTTGCTGGTCAACGCCGTTCTGCAAATTCTGATTGGACCGATCGCGGACAAGGCCGGTCGCAGGCCAGTCCTGCTTTGGGGATTATCTTTGTTCTTGCTTGCCACACTCGGCAGCATCTACGCACCCAATGTCGAAGTTTTCTTGGCCTTCCGCATGTGTCAGGCGGTCATTGTCGTCGGAATGGTGCTTAGCCGTGCAGCCGTGCGCGACCTTTATGATCAGGATCAAGCCGCCTCGATGATCGGATATGTCACTATGGGGATGGCCGTCGTTCCCATGATCGGTCCTGCAGTCGGTGGCCTTCTGGAAGAAAGCTTCGGCTGGAAGGCAAACTTTTGGCTGCCATTCGTCCTTGGCGCGTTGACTCTGCTGCTTGTATATCTCGACTTTGGCGAAACCAGCGCCAAAAGCGGCAAAACGTTGGGACAGCAATTCAAGGAATACCCCGAGCTGCTGACGTCGCCACGGTTCTGGGGATATTCGCTGTCATCGGCCCTGTCATCAGGTGCCTTTTTTGCCTATCTCGGCGGCGCGCCCTTTATCGGCACCGAGCTTTTTGGCCTGACCGCATCCGAGGTTGGAATTTACTTTGGCGCACCCGCAATCGGGTATTTCTTCGGGAACTTTATCAGCGGGCGGTATTCGGTTCGATTTGGCGTAAACCGCATGGTTCTTTGGGGGAGCGCATTGAACGCCGCGGGAGTCTTACTGTCCGCTATACTGTTCCTTGCCGGTTTCGGTACTGCACTCAGCTTTTTTGGCTTCATGACCTTCGTCGGTGTTGGCAATGGCATGACGATACCGAACGCCACCTCGGGCGCCCTGTCCGTTCGCCCCCATTTGGCCGCCACAGCCTCTGGCCTCAGCGGTGCCATCATGCTCGGCGGCGGCGCTGGCCTTAGCGCACTGGCTGGCACCTTGTTGACGCATGAGACCGGCGCGATGCCCTTGTTGTGGCTAATGCTCGCCACCGCTGCACTCGCGGTTTGCGCAATCGCAACGGTGATCCGACGCGAGCGGCAATTGGGCCTATAAGACGGCTTGCACCCAATAGTTTGCAAAGTTAGCCTAGCGCGACAGAAAAGTTGCAAAGGCAGACCATGGCGACCCAAAAGCTATATGCTGGTGCGAAACTGCGCGAAATGCGCACACGTCTGGCGCTGACTCAAAAGGAATTCGCAACCAAACTGGGTGTTTCGCTGCCATACCTAAACCAAATGGAGAACAACAACCGCCCGATATCGACGACGGTTGTTCTGGCTCTGGCGCAAGAGTTTGGAATGGACGTGACCGAACTCAGCACAGGTGACAGCGAACGGCTTGTCTCGGACATGCGGGAGGCTTTGGCAGACCCTGTGTTCGATGACGCGACCCCTCCGCTGGCAGACCTGCGCCTGACGGCATCAAATGCGCCCGCACTTGCTCGTGCGTTTATTGCGCTACACCGCACGTACCGGCAGACCCACGAAAGACTGGCGTCGCTTGACGAAGCGCTGGGGCGTGAGGACGCCCAGATACAAGCAAGTCCCTGGGAAGAAGTTCGTGACTTCTTTCATTATTGCGACAACTACATCGACGCCGTCGACCGCGCCGCCGAGAGGTTTTCCAGCCGGGCTCCAGACGCCGGCAATATTCGCACGGCAGCCATAGAAAGCCTGAGCGAGCGCGGTATCAGAGTTCAGTTTCCGGATATCGCAGAAACGCGGAAATACGACGCAGACAGTAAAACGCTTTTCCTGTCGTCACGCATTGCGCCCCAGACACAGGTGTTCCAACTGTTGCTGCAGGTCGCCCTGATCGACCAGGACAAGCTGCTCGAAGCGACACTGGATTTTGCAAAATTTCAAAGTGACGAGGCCCGCGCAATCGCGAAAATCGGTCTTGCCAACTACTTCGCGGGCGCCTCCCTGATGCCATACAGCAAATTTCTAGCGGCGGCACAGGAATACAGGCACGATCTGGAATTGCTCAGCAACAGTTTTGGCGCGTCGATTGAACAGGTGGCCCACCGACTTTCCACCCTACAACGCCCCGGAGCCAAGGGGATTCCGTTCTTTTTCGTACGTGTGGATCAGGCCGGAACGATTACCAAACGCCACTCAGCCACCCGACTGCAATTTGCCCGGTTCGGAGGCGCATGTCCGCTGTGGAACGTGCACCGTGCCTTTGAAACGCCCGGCCACTTCCTAAGACAACTTGCCGAAACGCCAGACGGCGTCCAGTATATCTCCCTTGCGCGGGACGTGTCCAAATCGGGGGGATCGTTTGGCGCGCCAGTGCGCCGCTATGCCATAGCGCTTGGATGTGAAGTGCGCCATGCCGAGGCACTGGTTTACGCAGACAATCTGGATATCAACAACGCCAGCGCATACGAACCCATCGGCATATCCTGCCGCATCTGCGAACGTCAAAATTGCCATCAACGCTCTGTTCCACCGCTGGAGCGCCGTCTGTCAATCGACGCGCATTCACGTGGCACGCTGCCCTACGAAGTCACCTGATCTTCACCCGGCAAGAAAATATCCCGGGGGAGTCGCGGCCTGCCGCGACGGGGGCAGAGCCCCCGCCCTTTTGGATCAGGCTTTCGACAAGATCGACCAGATCTCATCCTTCAGGGCTGCGCGTTTCTTGCGCAGCTCGCCTTCGGCCAGTTCTTCCATCGGTTCAACATTGGTTTCCGCGCGGTGAACGCTGCGATTAATCTCGTGATACTCATCTGCCAGCCGCGCGAAATGCGCGTCCGACTGCTTGAGCTGGCTCATCAGGTCAACTTTGTCCGGAAACTCTTCGGCCAGTTCATGCGGGGTGTGGGACATTCCTGTTCGCTCCTTGAATATGTCGTTGCGATTCAGACTATAGATGATTCCCATACCCCGCTTTGACGCGGATCAAATTACCGTTGTGCAGTAGCCCATTGCGGATGAATCCAGGGCCGGTCATTGGCCTTTGGCAAGGGATCTCGGCCCAGAAGATGATCCGAGACTTTCTCACCCACCATAATCGACGGGGCATTCAAGTTGCCGTTGGTGATCTGCGGAAAGAGTGAACTGTCAGCCACACGCAACCCGTCCACCCCAATCACTCGGCCCTGCGGATCTACAACAGCATTCCTGTCGTCCGCCCGCCCCATTCGGCAGGTGCCGCAGGGATGATACGCGCTCTCGGCATGCTCGGCGATAAAGCCGTTTAGCTCTTCATCGCTTTGAACGCCTTCACCCGGCTGAATTTCCTTCCCGGCAAATGGCTTGAAAGCCTCCTGCCCGAATATTTCACGCGTCAGTCGTATACAGGTCCGGAAATCCTCCCAGTCCTGTTCGTGGCTCATGTAGTTAAAGCGGATCACAGGTGCATCCTCGGCCCGCGCTGAACGCAAGGTTACAGACCCGCGCGACGGAGACCGCATCGGCCCCACATGTGCCTGATACCCGTGCCCTTCGGCCGCCGCCTGCCCGTCATAGCGCACCGCGATTGGCAGGAAGTGGTATTGGATATCGGGGTACTCGACCCCTGGCTTTGACCGAATAAAGGCCGCACTTTCGAACTGGTTCGACGCCCCAAGCCCGGTTTTGGTGAACAACCACTGCGCCCCGATCAAACCCTTGCTGATCAGGTTCCAATGCTTATACAACGTGATCGGCTGCAACGACGCTTGCTGGATATACAGTTCCAAATGGTCTTGCAGGTTTGCCCCCACACCGGGGCGATCAGCGACAACCTCGATTCCATGTTCAGCCAATTGTGCCGCAGGGCCAATTCCCGACAGCATCAACAGCTTGGGTGAGTTGATCGACGACGCCGCCAGAACTACCTCGCGCCGCGCACGGATGATCTCTTTCTTGCCGCCTCGGATCAGTTCGACGCCCGTGGCGCGACCATTCTCAATCACGACCCGTGAGGCAAGACCGCGGACAATATCGCAATTCTCGCGCTTGAGGGCGGGCTTCAGATAAGCATTTGCCGCCGACCAGCGCCGCCCCTTCCAGACGGTCTGCTCCATCGGGCCAAAGCCTTCCTGCTTTTCGCCGTTATAGTCGCCCGTGACCTCGTACCCGGCTTGCTGACCCGCATCGACGAACGCATTGAACAGTGGGTTCTCGCGCGGGCCGCGTGACACGTGCAACGGACCATCGGTGCCGCGCCACGCGGTATCGCCACCATGACCTCCGTCGTGCCACGTTTCCATGCGCTTGTAGTAGGGCAG
Organism: Ruegeria sp. HKCCA5491; assembly: GCF_013034565.1. Taxonomy (NCBI): domain Bacteria; kingdom Pseudomonadati; phylum Pseudomonadota; class Alphaproteobacteria; order Rhodobacterales; family Roseobacteraceae; genus Ruegeria; species Ruegeria sp. HKCCA5491. Next base: position 176,994 of record NZ_WQGG01000002.1, on the reverse strand, counting down.
CACATCCGCGTAGGACCAGCCATCCGCGCCCATCTCAGCCCAGGTGTCAAAATCCCGCGCATGGCCACGTACATAGACCATGCCGTTGATTGAGGACGATCCGCCAATCACCTTCCCGCGCGGACAGGCCAGCCGGCGGTTGTTCAGATGCGGCTCGGGCTCGGACTGGTAGCCCCAGTCGTACCGCGCCATGTTCATCGGATAGCTGAGAGCGGCAGGCATCTGGATGAACGGTCCGGCATCGGTGCCGCCATGTTCGATCACCAGAACCGAGGCCCCGGCCTCGCTCAGTCGATATGCCATCGCGCAGCCAGCGGAGCCTGCGCCAACGATGACGAAATCTGCTTCCATTTTCGGGTCTCCATTGCCGCTTCAGCGCCAAGATCTCTGTCGAATACTCTCAGCAAGACTGAAGGGGGTATTTCTAATTCAGTCAGTTATTCTCCTCGGGGAAAGCGTTGGCTTTCCTCGACGATATTCAGGTCCATGTGATTGCGCATGTAACGTTCGGACGCCTTCTGCAGCGGCTGATAATCCCACGGGTAATAGCCGCCCTGACGCAACGCCTCGTAGACGATCCAACGGCGGGCCTGGCTCGCACGAACATCTGCGTCAAAGCGGTCCAGATCCCAGCGAGCCTCGGACTTGGCGCGCAAGGTTTGCAGGGTGCCGGCGTGTTCGGGCTTGCCCGCAAGGTTTTCCAACTCGTGTGGGTCGGCCTCAAGGTCGAAAAGCTGATCGGGGTCCAATGCACAGCGGTTGTATTTCCACTTGCCATAGCGCAGCGAAACCAGCGGGGCATAGGACGCCTCCGCTGCGTATTCCATTGCAACTGGGGCCTTGCGCTCAGATCCCTGCGCCAGCGGAACAAGGTTCTCACCATCGGTCCACGGCGCGATCTCGGCCATATCCACACCAGCCAGCGCACCCAGTGTTGGGGTCACGTCGATGGTTGAAACAGGCGTATCAATTCGGCCCACTGCAAGGTCAGGCGCTGAAATCATCAACGGCACACGGGACGAGCCTTCAAAGAAGGTCATCTTGAACCACAAACCCCGTTCGCCCAGCATATCACCATGGTCCGAGACGAACAGGATGATCGCTTCTTGGCGCGTGGTTTCCAGCACGTCAAGAATCTCGCCGATCTTGTCGTCCAGATAGGAGATGTTTGCGAAGTAAGCCTGCCGTGACTTGCGGATATCATCCTCAGTGATATCGAAGCTGCGCCAGTCGTTTGCGTCGAAAATCCGTTTCGAATGTGCGTCCTGATTGTCATAACCAAGGTCCGGAACCTCGGGCATCAGGTGCTCGCAATCTTCGTACAGGTCCCAGTATTTTCGGCGGGCCACATAGGGATCGTGCGGATGGGTAAAGCTGACGGTCACGCACCAAGGCCGCTCATCCTTGCCTCGCGCCAGATCATACAGTTTGGCTTTCGCGTTGTAGGCAACCTCGTCGTCGTACTCCATCTGGTTCGAGATTTCGGCCACGCCCGCGCCCGTCACCGAGCCCATATTGTGATACCACCAGTCGATCCGCTCACCCGGTTTGCGATAATCCGGCGTCCAGCCGAAATCGGCGGGGTATATATCGGTGGTCAGGCGATCCTCGAACCCGTGTAGCTGATCGGGGCCGACAAAATGCATCTTGCCGGACAGACAGGTGTAGTACCCCGCCCGGCGCAGATGATGCGCATAAGTCGGGATGTCGCTGCGAAATTCAGCCGCGTTATCATAAACACCAGTCCGAGAGGGCAACTGCCCGGACATGAAGCTTGCGCGCCCCGGCGCGCATAGTGGCGATGCCGTATAGGCATTGGCAAACCGGGTCGAACGATCAGCCAGCTTTTTCAGGTTCGGAGCATGAAGCCATTCCGCGGGACCGTCTGGAAAGAGGGTCCCGTTCAACTGATCCACCATCAGGATCAGAATGTTCGGTTGTGTCATTTTTCAGCCTCGAGAAAGGTGTTGAGCACCCGAATGGCGTGATTAACCGCCAGTTGCGGTTCTTCCGGGGCACTAAGCGCGGCGCGGATATAAAGCCCGTCAATCAGCGCGATCATGTTTTCCGCCGCTTCAACCGGATCAGACAGCAGCGGCCGCAGCGCAAATATCAGATTTGACCGGATGCGGGCCTGATAAATCTGCCACAAACGAAGCGCGTCTTCGTTTGTCTGCGCAAGGACATAGAATGTCATCCACGCGGCGATCACGTCAGGCGTGAAACAGGACGGCGCAAAGCAGGATCGGATGATGGCTTGCGCACGTTCATCGGGTGCTGCGGACTTGAGCTCCTCGCGCGCTTCGGCCCCGAAGTCGGATAGGATTTGGCGCATCGCAGCAAGGAATATCTGATCCTTCCCACCGAAATAGTGATGGGCCAGCGCGCTGGACATCCCTGCACGTTTCGCAATTTGGCTTACGGTCACATCAAGGGATTTCTTGGACCCAAGCTCGGCAATCGTCGCCTTGACGATAGCATCACGACGAATTGGCTCCATTCCGAGTTTCGGCATCACGGCCCCCTCACCTGCTACTGGTAAGGAAACGCTATGCGGTTTTTATTGACTCGTCAATCAATAACGATTTTTCGGCCGTTACACGCTTAAAGTTTGGGCGCGATACTGGGCGTGGTCAAGCTGCTGCGGTTCAGAACAGCTTCGCGCCACGCAATGAAACTTACGGCTGCAAGAATCAAAGTTCCCCCTGCAACGACCCAGAAGTCGACGCTCTCGTGGAACACCAATGCGCCAAGAAGTGTGGCCCAGATCAGTTGCAAGAACGTCACCGGCTGAGTGACGGCCACAGGTGCCGCCTGAAGCGCAAGCGTCATGAAATAATGGCCAAGAGTCGCAAAACTGGCGACTAGAAAGAGAACGCCCAGATCATACAGGCTGGGCGGGATCCAGACCGCAGCGGCAAAGGGAACCAGTGCAACCGTTACCCAAATCGACATATGCGCGACAACGACCGAGGGCGGCAGGTCCCGCACCAGCGTTTTGGCCAACAAGTATGACGCCCCCAGCATCAGGGACGTCCCCAACATCGCCAGATGACCGGCCGAGATTTCACGAAAACCCGGGCGCAGAATGATGGCAACCCCGATCATGGCAACAAGGATCGCTGCAATCCGGCGAATGGCCAGCTTCTCGCCCAGAAACAGCGCCGCACCCAGAGTCACATAGACTGGCGTCATGTAATTCATGGCCGTGACCTCGGCCAACGGGATTTGCGTCATGGAAAAAAACCACAGCATGACCGCGACTGCATGGACCAGACCACGCATTCCGAACATCGCAACATGCTTGCGTGTCAGATGTGTGGTAACGATCAGGCGCAGCGCGGGCAGCAAAAAGACCAACCCAAAGGCAAACCGCAAAAAGGCCGCTTGAATAGGGTTCATGGACGACCCCAGCGATTTGACCAGCGCTGTCATAACGACAAACGCCAAACCGGCGGAAAACATCCAGAACATGCCCGCGACAGGGCGATACAAAGCGGCTTGAGTTGTCATGTTAACGATTCAATACCGAATTGCCGCCGGGAACAACCCTTCACATCGCAACAAGCTTTGCCGCAAGCGTCAGCATCACGACCCCGATTACCACGTCCAGCACTTGCCATGCTCTGGGTCGAGCAAAGACAGGCGACAAAAGACTCGCCCCGTATCCGAGGGAAAAGAAGAAAACGAAACTGGCGGACATAGCTCCCAACGCAAAGGCCAATTGATCTTCGTATTGGGCGGAAATCGAGCCGATCAACACAACCGTATCCAGATAGACATGGGGGTTGAGCCACGTAAACGCGAGCACTGTCAGCAAAACGGATTTCAGGCTGGCCGTCTGCCCCTGCCCGATCTCCATAACGGCCCCGCCGCGCCAGGCCGAGCTGAGGCTGCGCAACCCGTACCACGTCAGGAATATCGCACCGCCATAGCGCATGGCCGTTTCAAACCAGGGAAAAATCTGCGCCAGTGTGCCGAAACCCGCGACGCCCGCTGCGATCAGAATTGCGTCTGAAACGGCACATGTCAGACACAAGGAAAACACATGTTCGCGCCGCAGCCCCTGACGCAGGACGAATGCGTTCTGCGCACCAATGGCAAGGATCAGACTAAAGCCAAGCACAAAGCCTGCAATCAGAGATGTGGACATGTAACCTCCTGTGTTTGGACGTTGACTATGCCCATCCTCGCGATCTATCAAATTAAAGATGTTGATGCTGGTTAAGTTATACTAATGATAATCGACCCCCATCACTTGTCTGCATTGTCGGCCATTTTGCGACACGGCAGTTTCGAAGCCGCGGCCGCTGATCTGTCTGTAACGCCGTCGGCGATTTCTCAACGGATCAAGGCCTTGGAAGATCGTGTCGGGGCGGCTTTGATACATCGCGGCACACCTTGTACGGCCACCCCAATGGGGTTGCGGATCGCGCAACACGCCGAGGATATCGGATTGCTCGAGGCGAAACTGGCACGAGAGCTTACCCTCGATCGCAAATCAGGTCCGGCGCGGGTGCGTATCGCAGTTCCGGCAGATTGTCTGGCAACCTGGTTTATTGATGCGATGGCCCAGGTCGACGACCTGCTGTTCGATTTGGTCATTGACGATCAGGATTACTCAGCCGAGTGGTTGCGGCGCGGCGAAGTCAGCGCCGCGGTAACCGTCGGCGGACAAACAATTGCCGGATGTGACGCGATTGCCTTGGGCGCGCTGAGGTATCTTCCCACGGCCAGTCCGGAATACCTGCGGACATGGTTCCCAAACGGTGTAAACGAAGCCAGTTTAACCCGCGCGCCCTGCCTGACTTTCAATCGAAAGGACAGCTTGCAAAAGGAATGGATCGCCCTGCAGACGGGCCGCCGTCTTTCTCCGCCTTCGCACTTCCTGCCCTCTTCGCAGGGGTTCGTGGATGCGGCAATTGCAGGATTGGGATGGGGGATGAACCCGGTGGGTCTGGTGGAAACAGCCCTATCGGACGGACGGCTGGGATTGCTGGTTGAAGATGCGCCGCTGGATATCCCGATGACGTGGCAGGTCGGGCGTATTCTGGCCCCCGCGCTCAGGCCGTTAACCGCCGCTGTCCTGAAATGCGCCCAGCGCGCCCTTCGGCCTGACGCATAACTCGCTGATCAAGACTAAACTGGAACTTTGGAACGCGGAACAACTACGCGATAACATGCGATGGCAGCAAAAAGGCTTATAATAACGATGAACAGGATCGCCCAGGCCACTTCGTGCATATGGGCAATCCCTGCAAGTGCGGCAGACAGAATAACCCCGGAAATTCGGCAGATACTCTTGATAGCGGCGGCACCTTTTACCCGCTGATCTTTGGGCGCGACGTCAAGAAAGTAAAGCTTCCGCGCACTGCTGATCCCCGTAACTGCGACTGTCACAATAAACAACGCAACCGCGTGCAGGTGGACGTCATGATCGACACCCAAGTAGTGAACGGACAAAAGGGCAGCTCCGGTCACGGCGACCATCAGGTTTCCCGTAACCATGACCGCACGATGCGATTTCATGTTCACCAATTGCCACAACGGAGCCGAGACCAGATAGCCTGACGCCGATGAAATTATCATCGCGGTCAGACCCTTGGCCGAGGTGTGGTGTGCTTCGGCTGCGATCAGGGCGAAGAACGGCACAGATAGGGACACCACGACAATCGGCAGGCGCATGATCATATAGCGACGGAACCACGCCTCGTTAAACATGGCTGCGATATCCGTGAAATTCTCGGTGAACTTCCGTTTTTTCGCGGCAGAGGCTTGGTCGCTGATCGGTGGCCGCGAAGTTCCTTCGGACATCGCCAAAATGGACAGACCAGACAACACAAAGAAAGTCACCGACACCGCAATAATCGCGGAATGGCGCGAAAATGGTGGGTTTTCCTTTGTAATTTCGTGAACCAATAGCGCCAGCCCGATGGCACCCAACCCACCAACGCCAAGCTGCAGATAATGCATGATCATCCGCGACTTTGATTGAACGTGATCGCCCAGAAGGTCCGTGTACATCAGCGATTGGATTTCTTCGATCAGACCGATCAGAAAGAACGCGGACACAAAGGCAATCGCGATAAGGGGAACCTTTCCGGTCGCGGCGATGACAAGTGCCACAACGAGGCATGCGCCTATTGCGATTTCCGTAATTGCGATACCGCGCTTCTTGCGCTCGCGGGCTGAAATCGGCTGGGCAAGGAACACATCGGAAATCATGCTGCCGACCATGCGCACCGATACCAGCGCACCCGCGACGAACATCGGCAGTTCCAGCGAAACGGCAAGAAAAGGCAAAACGATGGACGGGCTGCCAAGTGTCCAGGCGACCTGAGACAGAATGCTCTGCCCGGTCAGAACGGGGATGTTCCGTTTTGCAGTATTAGAAGGGCTGTTCGTCATTCACTCGATCATGTGACACCCCTTTTTCGGCCTGAATTAAGGCTAGGGGTCGATTGCGTTTCATGGCAGCTTACCGAGTTTAACAGCACCGGCCAAGCATCCAGAAAACGCAAACAAAAAACCCGGCCAATGGCCGGGTTCTTGCAGAGTAATTCAGGTTCGGATCAAAGTTGAGCCATAACCTCGTCCGATGCCTCGAAATTGGTTGTGACGCGCTGGACGTCATCGTCGTCTTCCAACGCATCGACCAGCTTCATCAGCTTCTGCATGTCGTCCAAACCCAACTCGGTGGTCGTAGTCGGTCTCCAAACCAGCTTAGTCGACTCGGTCTCGCCCAGTGCCGCTTCCAATGCGTTCGACACATCATTCAGATCGGTATCGGCGCACCAGATGATGTGGCCCTCGTCCGAGCTTTCGACGTCTTCGGCACCTGCCTCAATCGCCGCTTCAAACACGGTATCTGCATCGCCCACGGTCGCGGGGTAAACAACTTCGCCCTTGCGTTCGAACATGAACCCGACCGAGCCGGTCTCGCCAAGATTTCCGCCATTTTTCGAAAAGGTCGAGCGCACGGTCGACGCAGTCCGGTTACGGTTGTCGGTCATTGTTTCGACAATTACAGCCACACCGTTCGGGCCATAGCCCTCATACCGGATTTCCTCGTATTCGTCGCCTTCACCTGCGACCGACTTCTTGATTGCGCGGTCGATCACGTCCTTGGGAACCGAGTTTGACTTGGCCTCTTTCACCGCCAGACGCAGGCGCGGGTTCTTGTCGGGATCGGGATCGCCCATCTTGGCGGCGACGGTGATCTCTTTCGACAGCTTGGAAAACAGTTTGGACCGCGCGGCGTCCTGACGTCCCTTGCGGTGCTGGATATTGGCCCATTTGGAGTGGCCTGCCATGGTGCGTCCTCGTGATAGTGATTGCGTATTCGGCGCTCATATAGACGTTTGCGGGCCTCGGGATCAAGAGAGCGGCTTGTCCGGTGGCCACTTGCGGGTATGATGTCGGCATGACGACAGATCAGATTATTCTTTTTACCCTTTTTGCAACTGTATTTGGAATGCTGCTGTGGGGGCGTTACCGGTATGATCTCGTGGCGTTTTCCGCCCTGTTGATCGGGGTCGTGCTTGGGGTCGTACCAGTGGACGATGCCTTTGCCGGGTTCGGTCATCCGGCCACGATTATCGTGGCGCTGGTTCTTGTCGTTTCCGCCGGGCTGGTACGGTCGGGTGCCGTTTTCGTGATCACACGCACATTGGTCGATGCGTCGCGCGGCCTGGGTGCTCATATCGCTCTGATGGGCGGAATCGGGGCTGTTCTGTCAGCGTTCATGAATAACGTGGCAGCGCTGGCGCTTTTGATGCCTGTCGACATTCAGACCGCGCGAAAAGCGGGGCGGTCCGTCGGGCTGACTCTGATGCCGCTTAGCTTTGCGACCATTCTGGGCGGTATGGCCACGCTGATCGGCACACCCCCCAATATCATCATTGCCTCGATCCGCGCGGAAACACTGGGTGAGCCGTTCCATATGTTCGATTTTGCCCCGGTTGGCGGTCTGGCAGCTATTGCGGGCCTGGCTTTTGTCTCGTTGATTGGCTGGCGGCTGATCCCCAATCGTGGACCGCAAGAAGAAAGCTCCGAGGCACTGGCCGAGTATATTGCCGAACTGACGATCCCACCGGATTCGGCCCATATCGGCAAAAGGGTCAGCGAACTGTACGAGGTCGCCGAAAAATCGGACGTCGCCATCATCGGCCTGATCCGGGATGGCAAACGGCGGTACGGCCGTTCGGCACATGCAACCCTGCACGAGGGCGACGCGCTTGTACTGGAGGCCCGCCCCGAAGCACTGGACGAATTCCGCGCGGCGCTGAATCTGAATTTCTCGGACACGCGTCGACAGGAATTGCTGACGGCCGAAGGTGATGGGCTGGAAGTGATCGAAGTCGTCGCCACCGAGAGCGCGCGCATTACTGGACGTACCGCGCAAGGTTTGGGCTTGGCTTGGCGCCAAAGCACGGTTCTTATGGGTATCTCGCGCCAGGGTCGCAGGATCACCCAGCAAGTTCGGAAAACTGAAGTCGAGGCCGGTGATATCCTTTTGCTGCTCTGCCCACGCGACCGGAGTGCGGATGTCACCGAATGGCTTGGATGCCTGCCTTTGGCTGAACGCGGGTTGAATGTCACCGCCAATGACAAGGCTTGGCTGGCGATTGGCCTGTTTGCCGCTGCCGTTATTGCGGCCAGCGTTGGGCTGATCTACCTGCCGATTGCGCTGGGGCTGGTGGTCGTTGCCTACGTGCTGACCAAGATCATGCCCATTGCAGATCTCTACAACCATATCGAATGGCCCGTGGTCGTTCTGCTGGGGTCGATGATCCCGTTGGGCAGCGCGCTTGAAACCTCTGGCGGTACGGAACTGATTGCAAACGGGCTGATCCAACTCACCAATGGAATGCCCGCCTGGGCTATTTTGACGGTGCTGATGGTCGTCACGATGACGCTGTCCGATGTGCTGAACAACACGGCAACGGCGATCGTTGCCGCCCCGGTGGGCATCCAGATGGCCCGCACGCTTGAGGTTTCGCCTGACCCGTTTCTAATGACCGTCGCCGTCGCAGCCTCGGCCGCGTTCCTCACGCCGATCGGACATAAGAACAACACGCTGGTGCTGGGCCCCGGCGGGTATCGCTTTGGCGACTACTGGCGCATGGGGCTGCCGCTGGAAATTCTGATCATTGCGGTTTCGATCCCCGCAATCCTTGTGTTCTGGCCGCTGTGACGGGTAAAGGCTGCGTATGAAACGATTTCTGATCCTGCAACTGCGCCCTGAAACCGATGCATCGGACGCTGAGTATGCCTCGATCCTGGACAAGACCGGGCTGACACCCGACCAGACGCATCGTTTCCGGCTGGACCGCGAAGACCTGCCCGAAGGTTTGAACGTGACGGATTATGCAGGCGTGATTGTCGGCGGAGGTCCCGGTTGTGTCAGCGACGACCCGGCGACAAAATCTGCGGTCGATGCGCGGGTTGAGGCGGCGATCATGGGGCTGATGCCGCAGATCACCGCGCAGGACCATCCCTTCATGGGGTGCTGTTACGGTTTGGGGATTCTGGCGGCCCATCTGGGCGGAGAAGTTAGTAAAGATCGCTTCGGCGAACCCGTCGGCCCATCTACTTGCCGCCTGACGGAAGACGGAATGCAGGACCCGCTGACCTCGGGGCTAGAGCCACGCTTTGACGCCTTTGTTGGCCACAAGGAAGCGGTTCAGGCCTTGCCCGAGGGTTGCGTGCACCTGTTGGCCTCGGACCCCTGCCCGTTTCAGATGATCCGTTGGGGCCAGAACGTATATGCCACTCAGTTCCATCCCGAAGCCGACGCGCGCGATTTTGAAGAACGGATCAACATCTACAAGCATCACGGCTATTTCCCGCCCGAAGATGCCCAGCGCCTGATCGACATCTGCCATGCGGCGGACGTCACCCAGCCGCGCAAAATCCTTCGGCGGTTTGCACAACGGTATGGATGACCCTACGGCGCTGTTGCCTGATCGCGCGCCCCTCGCATAGGCTGCCCGGAACGGCTTTGGGAGGAGTTGTTCTTGGATCTCATAATAAATGTCGGCCTGCCCTTGTCGCTGGCCATCATCATGCTGTCATTGGGCATCGGGCTGGAAGTCGCCGATTTTCGCCGTGTCCTAAGCAGGGGCTACCCGTTCGCGATCGGCGCCATATCGCAGATTATCCTGCTGCCCGTTGCAGCCTTTGCGACCGTAAAGCTGTTTGCCTTGCCGCCGGAAATCGCGGTCGGCTTCATGCTTCTCAGCTTTTGCCCCGGCGGGGTCACAAGCAATATCCTGTCCAAACTGGCCAAGGGTGATGTCGCGCTTTCCGTCAGCCTGACGGCGGTCATCAGCCTGCTGTCCATGCTGACCGTTCCCATTCTGGCCGCTTGGTCCATTGCTCATTTCATGGGAGAGGACGCGCCCGAAGTCTCGATCACAGGGTTGGCCATCGCCCTATTCCTGATCACCACATTGCCTGTCGCCATCGGCGTCAGCATCCGACATTTCGCAACCGGGTTCGCCAATCGGGTCGACGCGCCGTTATCAAAGCTTGCCACGATCCTGTTTGTCCTGATCGTTATTGCTGCGCTTGCAGGTAACTGGCAGTTGTTCGTGGACAATCTCAGCATTATGGGCGCAGGCTTGATCACGCTTAATATCGCCTTGCTGCTGATTGGCCTTGGTTTAGCGCGCGCCGCAAATCTGTCGTGGGATGAGAGTAAGACGGTCTCAATCGAAACCGGCATTCAGAACTCGACCTTGGGAATAACACTGGCCGCCTTGATTACAGGCACGGAAAGCGGGTTCAGTCCGCTTGCACTTCCGTCCGCCGTTTACGGGATCACGATGTACGCGGTCGCACTTCCCCTGATCCTTTGGTTCCGCCGCCGCTGAGAGGAGTTTTCATGTCCAACAATACTGCTGACGCCATTGTCGTCGGGGCTGGTCTGGCTGGTCTGGTCGCCGCAGCCGAACTAGGGGATCGCGGCAAGAAAGTGATCATACTGGATCAGGAACCGCAGCACTTTCTTGGCGGGCAAGCGTTCTGGAGCCTTGGCGGACTGTTCATGGTCGACACGCCCGAACAGCGCCGGATGGGAATTCGCGACAGTCACGAACTGGCCATGAGAGATTGGCTGGGCAGCGCCCAATTCGACCGGGACGACGACGCCTGGCCGCGTAAATGGGCGGAAGCCTATGTCGAGTTCGCCGCCGGGGAAATGCGCCCCTGGCTGCATGATATGGGTCTGCGGTGGTTCCCAATCGTCGGCTGGGCAGAACGCGGCGGGTCCTATGCGGACGGTCACGGAAACTCGGTTCCCCGGTTTCACATCACATGGGGTACCGGTCCGGGGGTTCTGGAACACTTCATCCGCCGTGTGCAAGAGCATGTCGCCACCGGACTGGTCGAAATCAAGTTCCGCCATCAGGTCAGCCACATCATCATGCAAAACGGCTGCGCCAAAGGAGTCTCTGGCGAGGTGTTGGCCGATGACCCCGCCCAGCATGGGGCCAAAACCAACCGCGACGAAGTCGGAGAATTCGAGATTTACGCACCATCTGTCATCGTTAGTTCCGGCGGGATCGGTGGTAATTTCGAGATGGTCCGCAAGAACTGGCCCCGCGACCGGCTTGGGGAACCCCCAAAGGATATGGTTGCGGGCGTGCCCTTTCACGTTGATGGCCGAATGATCGCGATCAGTGAAAAGGCTGGTGGGCACGTGATCAATGGCGACCGGATGTGGCATTATACGGAAGGTGTGCGAAACTGGAATCCGATCTGGCCCTCGCACGGAATTCGTATCTTGCCCGGCCCAAGTTCGATGTGGTTTGATGCGCGTGGAAATCGGATGAAACCACCCTGCCTGCCGGGGTTTGACACGCTGGGCACACTGAAGGAAATCTTGAAAACCGGGTATGAATACAGCTGGTTCGTCCTGACCCAGAAGGTGATCAAAAAAGAATTCGCGCTTTCGGGGTCCGAGCAGAACCCAGACATGACCGATGGTGGTTGGCGCGAAGTTCTGTTGCAGCGCATTTTAACCGGCTCGAAGGCAACAGCCCCGGTTGAGGCGTTCAAGGAACACGGTGAGGATTTCATAGTCGCCAAGACGTTGACCGAGCTGGTGAGCGGCATGAATCAGATGGGCAGTGGTCTGATCGACGAAGCCCACCTTCGCGCCCAGATCGAAGCGCGGGACTCACAGATCGACAATCCGTTCACCAAAGATGCGCAGATGGCGGCGATTCTGGCGGCGCGCAATTATCGCGGGGATCGTTTGATCCGAACCGCCAAACCGCACAAGTTTCTTGATCCGGCCAATGGGCCACTGATCGCGGTTAAGCTGCACGTTCTGACCCGTAAAACTCTGGGCGGTCTGCAAACAAATCTCGACAGTCAGATGGTCGGAGCCGACGGTCAGGTCGTCCCCGGCCTGTTTGCCGCCGGAGAGGTCGCCGGGTTCGGTGGTGGCGGCTACCACGGGTACAACGCGCTCGAGGGCACGTTCCTTGGGGGCTGCATTTTCTCTGGCCGCAATGCCGGGCGGTCTCGGGCCGTCGCGTGACGGCCCCAGCTATCAACTCGCCCGTGCGAACTGGATGACGGCCTGCCCTGCGCTGTCTAGCAGCACAAGCGTGTCGCCTTTGAACGCATAAGCCGCCACGCCGGACAGGGCTTTGAAGAACTCGCGCTCGATCTCATCCAGCGGCGGCGGGCAAGCCATCAGGGTCGCGGCCATGTTGTCCGGAAAGTCAATCTGACTTCCGGTAATCTCGGCCTCGCCTGCGAACCGGTTGCAGCCGCCGCTGCCTGAAAACGCCCCACCTTCGGCAAAGGCAAGTTCTGGGCGCTTTTCTGTCTCAAGCGGTTTTCCGTTCAGCCCGGTCGCCATCCACTTTGTGTTTTCCAACGTGGCGACCCCCTGTGGTTGGGTTTGGACCAGAACCAGATCGACAGTGTTTCCTTCCCCGTTCGTCAGAACCGGATACGCCGTGTCCGTCGTGAACAGCAGCTTGTCACCTTGAAAGATCGACCCACGCACCACATACCGCATCCTGTCTCGGATCAGCGCATCGTCGTAGCTAAGCTCGAATTGGGCGGGCACTCCGGTCAATGCATAGCGCTTGGAAGACAGCGTCACCGACGGCGCATCGGCGCGCGAAACATCCTGCAACTGCACCAACAGGGTTGCATCAGGCGGCACTGCGATACGTTCGCGATAGGTGGCCGTGCCTTCAATCGTTCCGGCACTCGCAGCGCCCCCCAGAACGGCGGTCAGCGCGACAGCAGCCAGGGCAGAAGATCCGGATTTGAGCATATGTTTGCTCCTTCCTGCAAAATTATTTCCAGAAACATTGTAATAGAGGTCGATTTTACAAGGACTTCGCCGGAAAACCAGCGGTAATACGCCGATCTTACAAAGGCCAGATCAGAGGGATTAGAAGCGACGCCAGCAAGCCCACGGTCAGGTTCAGTGGGATACCCACCTTCATGAAGTCGACGAACCTGTACCCGCCCGGACCATAAACCATCATGTTGGTTTGATACCCAATCGGAGTAGCGAATGACGCCGAGGCCGCAACCATTACCGCAACGACAAGTGGGCGCGGGTCAATACCAACGGCCTGCGCCAACCCAATGGCGATGGGCGTCACAACGACAGCGACCGCATTGTTGGACACCAGTTCGGTCAGCACTGAGGTCAGCAGGTACACGGCCCAAATGATCAGGAAAGGCGGCAGCGCGCTAAGTCCCGGCGCGACAGCTTCGACGATCAGCGAGACTGCGCCCGATTTGTCCAGCGCGGCACCAATGGCGAGCATGGAAAAGATCAGCGCCAACAGGCGGCCTTCGACAAAGGAAAAAGCCTCGTCCGCGTCGATACACCGTGTCAGCAGAACCACGGCAACGGCCAGAACCGACAACAGCAGAATTGGCGCAATGCCCAGTGCGGCCAGCACGACGATGCCTGCAAGTGCGCCGATCGCAATGGGCGCTTGGCTACGGCGGAACGCGCGGGCCGAGGGCTGCGTGACATCAACCATCTCCATATCTGCCGCAAGACGCTGAATATCCTCGGGCGAACCTTCCAGCAGCAGAGTATCACCTACACGCACCACAAGTTCATCCAGTTGCCGCCCGATATTCTGGTTCCGGCGGTGTACCGCCAGCACATAGACGCCATAGCGCCGCCGCAAGCGCATTGCGCCCAGCGTACGCCCAACCATGCGGCAACCCGGAGTGATCAGTACCTCGACCGTTTTGGTCTCAACCGCTGAAACCTGATCCACACGCTTCAGTTCCTTGTTGCGCTGCAGGCTTAACAACTCGGTCATCTGGGTACGCAAAACCACGCGATCACCAAGCTGTAGCTGAACGCCTTTAAGGTTCCGACGTAGCGATTCGTCACCCCGGATGACGTCGATCAGGCGCACGCCGGGGCGTTTGAAAAGCTGAACACCGGTGACTTCGCGGCCGATCAGGTTGCTTTCCGGGGGGATAACCGCCTCGGTAAAGAACTTCATCTTGGACCTGTCGCTTAACAGCGACGCCATGCTGTCGCGCTCAGGCAGTAAACGTGGCGCGATGAATCGGAGATACACCATACCATAGATCACCAGCGCGATCCCCAGCGGCGTAACCTCGAAAATCGTGAACGGAGTCATGCCCTGCGACCGGGCGACACCGTCCACCAAAAGGTTGGTCGACGTGCCGATAAGGGTCAGCGTTCCGCCCAGAATGGCCGCATAGCTGAGTGGGATCAGCAGTTTTGAGGCCGGGACGTTAAGCGTCCGCGCAATCTGCACAAATACCGGGATCATCACGACAACGACCGGTGTGTTCGACACAACCGCCGACGCCAGAACCACGAAGGCCATCAGTAATCCGATAGCGATACGCGGGTTCACCTGCGCCTGTTTCTGGGCAGTCGAGGTGAACGCATCCAACGCTCCGGTCCGTACCAGCGCGCCCATGATGATGAACATCGCGGCAATGGTCCAAGGCGCGGGGTTTGACAGGACAGCCAAGGCACTTTGGTATGGAAGAATGCCTGTCACCAGCATCACGGCCACGCCGCCAATGGCGACGACCTCGGTCGGATAGACCTCTCGCAGGAACATGACGAACATGCCTGCGACGACCAACAGCGCCAGTATCGCGCTTCCTGTTTCTGTCAGTTGGAGGAATTGCATTCTTGGTATTCTGTCCGAACCCTGGCTTGGCATACGCGCCCGGCACGCAGTTTCCCGCATTGCGCGGGCCAGAGCAAGCCTTACTGCGGCCCCGCCTGCTGTAACCGCCCGCCAACGCGTACCATTTGAACAGATTTTGCCTGCCCGTTCTGATCGTCGGTCTCGACGAACACCCCGCTGAGGGTTGCCTCACCATTGGCCGGAGTAAATCTGGCCTTAGGCATTCCGGTGATAAAACGGCGCATGGGTTCTACCTTGTCCATGCCGATCACCGAGTCATAATCCCCGCACATACCCGCATCGGTCAAATAGGCTGTGCCGCCCGGAAGGATCTGCGCGTCCGCCGTTGGCACATGCGTATGCGTGCCCACCACAAGGCTGGCACGTTTGTCGCAATAATGGCCCATCGCCATTTTTTCCGAGGTCGCCTCACAATGCATGTCGACGATGATCGCCTGAGCTTGCCCACCACGTGGATGTGACTTCAGGATTGGTTCAACAGCCGAAAACGGGTCATCAAAGGGCCGCTTCATGAACACCTGCCCCAGCACCTGCACCACAAGCACCTTGCGTCCCCCCGGCGCGGTATACAGACGATGCCCTCGCCCCGGCGCGCCTTTGGCAAAGTTCACGGGGCGCACAATGCGCGGCTCATTTTCGATGAACTGCAGCATGTCTTTCTGGTCGAACGCGTGATCGCCCAACGTCAGGCAATCCGCGCCCGCATCCAGCAGCAGTTTGGCGTGATCCCCGCTCAGCCCCATCCCGTTCGAGGCGTTCTCACCATTGACCACAACAAAATCGAGCCGCCATTCGTCGCGCAAACGCGGCAAGTGCTGCTGAACGGCCGAGCGTCCCGCCCGGCCCATGACGTCACCCAAAAACAGAATCCTCATTTAAACCGTCCTAAGTGTGGCATCCATCAAGCACAAGTGGTTAAACTGACACCATAAACCGCAAATTCCTATTCCAAAGGAGCTCTTGATGAACCGATTCCTTTTGTTGGCTGCAATTCTGACTCCGCTTGCCGCCTGTGACCCAGTGCCTGAGCAATCAGCAGAACTGGCGAATCCCGCAGCGACATTCTGCGTTGAAAGCGGTGGAACATACGAAATCCGTGACGGTGCCGACGGGCAGACCGGAATCTGCAAACTGGCAGACGGTCAGGAAGTCGATGCCTGGGATTATTTCCGCGAGAACCACTCGGGATAATATTCCATTCACGACGGAAAGGTCAGTACACGACTTTCTGTAACGACCATGTCCAACGGTTGATCGGTTGACTCAAGAGGCAGCCGATCGGCCTGTTGCGCATCGAACGCAAAACCAATGGCAAGTGTTGGCCGCTTTGCCCGCAGCCCTTCCAGCGTGCGGTCATAAAAGCCGCCGCCATACCCCAGTCGTCCCCCTTGGGCGTCAAACGCGACCAGTGGGACGATCAGGAT
This sequence comes from Ruegeria sp. HKCCA5491, assembly GCF_013034565.1. Lineage (NCBI taxonomy): Bacteria > Pseudomonadati > Pseudomonadota > Alphaproteobacteria > Rhodobacterales > Roseobacteraceae > Ruegeria > Ruegeria sp. HKCCA5491. The sequence goes on along the minus strand of NZ_WQGG01000002.1, from coordinate 160,370 downwards.
TTCCGGCTCGAAATAGTCATCGACCTCGGGAACTTTGGCCCCGAATGGCCCGTCCTTCAACGTGCCCTCAGGTATCCAGCGAGAGAACTTCAAGGGCTGTCCTGCGGCCTGTATGACAGGCACACCAACCGGGCCATAAGCCGATGCCTCGGCCATTGCCGGAAGTGGGTCAATTTCGGTTCGGATCGGCATATAGCCAGACAGAGGAACACCCCGGTGCCCCGCCAGAACTTCGGACAGGCGCCCGGCCGCACCGGGTAAGCGCGCATCAAACGCGGCCTTTCGACGGGCGAACGCCTCTTTCCGTGCTGCGGCCTTAATTTCGGTCAGATCGGTCACAATAGCACCACGCTGGCAAGTCCAAGGAACAGGAAGAACCCCATGACATCCGTCGTGGTTGTCACAAAGGTGCCGGACGCAAGCGCCGGGTCAGCGCCCAGACGGTCCAGCACCACCGGTACTACCGTACCAACGAAACCAGCGATGATCATGTTCACGACCAAGGCGGCCCCGATCACGACACCCAATAGCGGCGAATCGAACCACAACATCCCGACCGTTCCCAGCACGATGGCGAAGCACAGGCCGTTCAACATACCCACCAGCAACTCACGACGGATCACCCGCAGCACGTTCGACGGCGTCAGGTCGCGCGTTGCCAGTGCGCGCACGGCAACCGTCAACGACTGTGTCCCGGCATTGCCGCCCATCGACGCCACAATCGGCATCAGGATCGCCAGCGCCACCAATTGATCAATCGCCGCCTCGAATTGCGAGATAACCAGCGAAGCACAGATCGCTGTGCACAGGTTCACGGCCAGCCACGGCAGACGCCGCTTACTGGTTGCCGCCACCGAGTCGGACAGCGAGCTTTCGTCGCTCACCCCCGCCAGACGCAGGATGTCTTCCTCATGCTCTTCGTCCAGAACCACCATGGCGTCGTCGATTGTGATGACCCCGACCAGCCGACCGTCAGCATCGACAACCGGGGCCGAGATCAGGTGGTACTGGTTGAAGGCATAGGCCACGTCTTCCTCATCCTGGTCGACGGGAATTGTGTGAAATTCCTCTTCGGTGATGTCCTGCAACGGCACGTCGCGCCGCGCCGCCATAAGCTTACCCAACATGACCTGAGCCGAGGGCTTCAGGCGGGGATCAACCAGCACGACGTGATAGAACTGCTCGGGCAGACCATCATTGGCTCGCATGAAATCGATGGCTTGTCCCACTGTCCAATGCTCAGGCGCCATGACGACTTCGCGCTGCATAAGACGACCGGCTGAATTTTCGGGGTAGGACAGGGCCTGTTCCGCCGCGATCCGCTCGGAATCCTCCAGCGCGTCCAGAATGGCTTCTTGCTGCGGTTCTTCAAGGTCCTCGAGCAGGTCAACGACATCGTCGCTTTCCATGTCGCGGACGGCATCGGCCAGAACGTCCGGCTTGAGGATGCCGATGATCTCCTCACGAACGGCCTCATCGAGTTCCGACAAGATATCGCCGTCGAATTCCTTGTCATAAAGCCGGATCAGCCGGGCGCGATCATATGGGTTGATCTGCTCAAGAAGGTCCGCAATATCAGCCGGGTGCAACGGCTCCATCAACTCGATCAACTTGTCGCGGTCATCCACATCCACCGCGTAAAGGATCGAAGCCACGGTTTTGCGATCCAGCGCATAGACGTCTTCGTCGCTGTGCGTATCTATTACGGGTTCATCAAAGCCTGTGGTCATATCTGCCCCCGTTCCGTTCGGTCATTGCCCCCTAATTAGAAGAAGCAGCTACCAGAAAACAATGACAATGCGCCGATTTACCGGCAAGTTTCCCGCCCTTATGCTGTTTCGCAGTCCCATACAGGCGGAGATGAATGAAAATGGCGCAAAAAACGCTGCTGAAAGGGCGTGTTCTGAGCTTTACAGGTTCCCCCTTCGAAGGAGAGCCGACCGAGGCCGTCAAGATCAGCGAGGCCGTTCTGATCGAAGACGGCCGGATTTCGGCGGTGGCGGATGCTGACAGCCTGCGTTCCGCACATCCCGAGGCCGCCGTGGTTGACCACGGCAATCATGTCATCATGGCTGGGTTCGTGGATGCGCATGTGCACTATCCCCAGACCGCGATGATCGCCAGTTGGGGCAAACGCCTGATCGACTGGCTGAACACCTATACTTTCCCCGAGGAGATGAAGTTCGGCGATCCGGCTTATGCCTCGGAGATTGCGAACCGCTATCTCGATCTGACGGCGGCCCATGGAACGACGACGATGTGCAGCTTTTGCACCATCCACCCCGAAAGCGTCGACGCCTTTTTCACAACCGCACAGCAGCGCAATCAGCGCGTGGTCGCGGGCAAAACCTGCATGGATCGCAATGCACCCGAGGGGCTGCGGGACACGGCCCAGACGGCCTATGATCAGTCCCAAGCGTTGCTGGAGAACTGGCATGGAGTCGACCGCCTGTCTTATGCGATCACGCCCCGCTTCTCTCCTACATCCACGCCCGAACAACTTGAGGCGATGGGTGCGCTGTGGGCCGAGCACCCGCATTGCCTGATGCAAACCCATCTTAGCGAGCAGACTGACGAAATCGCATGGGTTCGCGAGCTGTTCCCCGAGGCGCGGGATTATCTGGATACATATGAGAAATTCGGCCTGCTGGGATCGTACAGCGTCTACGGCCACGTCATCCATCTGGAGGCGCGCGAACGCGATCGCCTGCGCGAAGTGGATGCGGCCCTGATCCACTGCCCGACGTCCAACACGTTCATCGGCTCAGGCTTGTTCGACATGACCGGCCTGATGCAGGACGGCCACCGCGTCGGCTTGGCAACGGATACAGGCGGCGGGTCAAGCTTTTCGATGCTGCACACCATGGCTTCGGCCTACGAGATTGGCCAACTGCGCGGCGCGCCTTTGCACGCGGCGCAACTGCTGTGGCTGGGCACCGTCGGTTCCGCCCGCTCGCTGCGGCTGGATGACAGCATCGGCAACGTCGCACCGGGGATGGAGGCGGACTTGGTCGTACTTGACCTTGCCTCAACCCCCGCGATTGCCCAGCGTGAAGCCTGCGCCGAGGATCTATGGGAAGCCATTTTCCCAACCATCATGATGGGCGACGACCGTGCCATTGCCGAGGTTTGGATCGGCGGGCGGGCCGTATCGCGCTGAAGGGAATAGGCCTACGGCCCATGCCTCCGGCGGGGATATTTTGAGCCAGATGAAGAGCGGACCCTGACCTAGCCTGCCAAAGCGCGGGCGAGGCGGTTTTGGGTTTCGATAGTTCTGGGCAGGTCGAGCGTTGTGATCTGCCCGTCACGCACGATCTGGCGGCCTTCTACAAACAGGTGCTTGACCTTCATCGGCCCCGCCAGCAGCAAGGCTGCCGGGTCCCAACTGCCGGCGCTTTCGATGCCGCGCGTATCCCAGATGGCAATATCGGCGCGTTTGCCGGGCGCTAACCGTCCGCAATCGGGGCGGTTCAGCACATCTGCGCCGCCTCGGGTGGCGATTTCCAGCGCCTCGCGCGAAGACATAGCATCGGCCCCGTTTGCGACCCGCTGCAGCAGCATGACCTGCCGTGCCTCAAGGACCAAACTTCCATTATCATTGCTGGCGGACCCATCCGCGCCGAGCCCGACGGGTACACCGCGATCTCGCATGGCGCGCACTGGTGCGATGCCGGACCCAAGGCGGCAATTCGAACAGGGGCAATGAGCCACCCCGGTTTGTGTACGTGCGAATAGGTCGATCTCAGCCCCGTCCAGCTTAACGCAGTGGGCGTGCCAGACATCTGATCCGGTCCAGCCCAGTTCTTCGGCATATTGCCCCGGTCGGCAGCCAAACTGCGCCTGCGAATAAGCGATATCCTCGTCGTTCTCAGCCAAATGTGTATGAAGCATTACACCCTTGTCGCGGGCCAGAACCGCGGAGTCCCGCATAAGGTCGCGGCTGACCGAGAAAGGTGAACAGGGTGCTAGCCCCACCCGGCACATGGCTCCGTCAGAAGGGTCGTGGAATGTATCAACCACGCGGATCATGTCCTCGAGAATGGCGGGTTCGGCCTCGACCAGAGAATCCGGCGGAAGGCCACCTTCGCTTTCACCTATGCTCATCGCGCCGCGTGTGGGATGAAACCGCATACCGACCTCAGCCGCCGCAGCAATGGTGTCGTCCAGCTTGGCGCCGTTCGGATACAGGTACAGGTGATCTGAGCTCAGGGTGCATCCCGACAGGGCAAGCTCTGCCAGTCCAATCTGTGCTGAGACAAACATCTCTTCCGGTCCGAACTGGGACCAGATTGGATAGAGCGTTTTCAACCAGCCGAACAACAGCGCATCCTGCCCCCCCTGAACAGCGCGCGTCAGGGTTTGATACAGGTGGTGATGCGTGTTCACCAGTCCGGGGGTCACAACGCAACCCGAAGCATCGTGGATATCGCCGCCCGTCTGCAACGCATGCCCGACCTGGGCAATCTGGCCGTCACGGATCAGGATATCCGCGCCCGAAAGCTCTTGGCGCGTGTCATCCATTGTCAGGATTGTGTCGGCATTTTTGATAAGGATTTCGGTCATTTCGCCCTCCTTGCACAAGCCCGTTTCATGCATGGAGTGCGAAGGCTGGCGGAAAACGGGCATAAGAACCAGCCGGGCAGAACCTACCCGACCGGCTCCGCCACGGCAACAGGTTTCAATAATTGCGCAGGATTTCCAAAGCTGCGGCATGGACATCCGCATTTGCCGCAGCCAGTGCGCGCCCACCATTATGGGCAGCGCCGCCTTGCCAGTCGGTGACAATACCGCCTGCGGCCTGGATCACCGCAATTGGGGCTTGGATGTCATAGGAGTTCAGACCCGACTCGATCACCAGGTCAACCTGACCAGCGGCCAGCAAGGCATAAGCGTAGCAATCCATGCCGTACCGGGTCAGGCGCACGTGTTGTGCGACGGCCTCGAACCCTGCACGATCCTGCAAAGATCCGACTTCGGGGAACGTCGTGAACAGAATCGCTTCATCTAAAGTGCGCGTCGACCGCGTGCTGAGCTGCATCGTCCCAGTCGGCCCGACCGCCTGAGCGATATCTGCGGAACCCAAAAACCTTTCACCGATATAGGGCTGGTCAATGACGCCCATTATCGGGCCGTCCTGACCGCTCAACGCGATCAGAACACCCCAGGTCGGCGTGCCACTGATGAACCCCCGCGTACCGTCGATCGGGTCAAGAACCCACGTGCGACCTGTGCTGCCTTGGACCTGTCCGAATTCCTCGCCGAAAATGCCGTCATCGGGCCGGTGACGGGCAAGAACTTCGCGCATGGCTTTTTCAGCCTCTCGGTCGGCAATGGTGACGGGATCGAACCCACCAGACAGTTTATTGGATGTTTCCAGGTTGGATTGCCTGAAATAAGGAAGAATGGCCTCGCGTGCTGCATCGGCCATTTCTTCAGCGACTTCCAAGTCATTCAGCGAAGTTTTTTGCATGCGCTACCCGTGCGGCCCGCACGCACCGAAGTCAACCCGGCAAATTACGCGACATCGCTTAGGACACGCGCCAGTTCGAACAAACGGCGGCGCTGATTTTCGGGGATCGCGTAATAGGACCGGACCAGGTCCAGCGCTTCTTTGTCGCCCATCAGATCGGCAGGTACAGACTTCTTGCCGGCTGTGTCTTTCTCGGTCTCTTCCAGACCTTCAAAGAAAAAACTGACGGGAACATCCAATGCTTCGGCAATATCCCACAGACGAGAGGCGCTGATCCGATTGGCGCCGGTCTCGTATTTTTGGATCTGTTGAAACTTAATACCAACCTGCTGCGCCAGCTGCTGCTGGGTCATGCCTATCAGCCAGCGGCGATGCCGGACGCGTTTGCCCACATGGACATCGACGTGATGAGTCATTGGTATTCTCCTCTCCTACACACAACCACAGGGGGCGCGCGACCGCTTTCACTGCCGCATCACTAGTGAGCTGTGCTTAACCACTCCCTAATTTGGATCATGCCCCCAAATCAGCACCATAGCGCAATATTGCTTCTTTTGGTTATTTTTTCAAGAAGGTTGAATCTTCGTCCGGTAACAAAGGTTTATGGTTGTACGGGTCCACCAAAGCCTGCACGTGCACTTATTACATATAATGTTCAATATTGAGATTTCCGCCCCAATTGTCTCGTGGGGTAAACGATTGACATTCGCAGGCCAAAACGAATCTATGCACATAAAATACGGAGCGTGATCATGCTGGCCTATAGAATTCAATCCAAAGGGGCTGAGGCCCAACTTTGCAACTTGCCCCAGCCCGAACCCGGCCCCGGCGAAATACGCATCCGGATCAAGGCCTGTGGTTTGAATTTTGCCGACCTTCTGATGCAGAAAGGCACGTATCAGGACACACCTGATGCGCCGTTCACTCAGGGCATGGAAATCGCAGGTGTCGTAGATTCACTGGGCGCAGACGTCACGCATCTGTGCCCCGGAGATCGCGTGGCGGTGTATTCTGGCCAAGGCGGACTGGCTGAGTTCGGTGTTTTCGACGCCGCTCGCGCGATTTCATTGCCCGACTCGATGAGCTTTGAAGACGCAGCAGCGATCCAGATTGCCTACGGCACAAGCCATATCGCGCTGGACCATCGCGCGCGCCTTCAGCCCGGTGAAACGCTGTTGGTCACCGGTGCGGCTGGGGGCGTGGGCCTGACGGCTGTCGAGATCGGTAAACTGATGGGGGCGACGGTCATCGCGCAGGCGCGCGGCGCCGACAAGCTTGAAGTGGCCCGGGCCGCTGGCGCTGACCATCTGATCGACGCATCGGAAGACCTGCGTGAGCGGGTTCGGGAATTGGGCGGGGCAGATGTTGTTTACGACGCGATTGGCGGAGAGGTTTTCAAAGCGGCGTTTCGCGCGACAAACCCCGAGGGCCGCCTGCTTCCGATCGGTTTCGCCGGTGGGGATGTTCCCCAAATCCCCGCAAATCACATGTTGGTCAAAAACCTGACCGTGATCGGCTTCTACATTGGCGGATACTTAAAATTCCGCCCCCAGATCGTTCAGAACAGCTTTGACACCTTGTTTCGGTGGCATACTGAAGGCCGGATCAAGCCCCACATCAGCCACACCCTGCCTTTGGCCGAGGTCGAAAAAGGGTTGCAGCTTTTGCGGGACCGCACCGCGACAGGCAAAGTCGTGATAACCCCCTAGCCCACTACTGCCTTCAACTGCGTCCCACCAACCAGACGGAAATTCTGCCGAACCAAAGAGGCCAATGCCTCAACAACCGCGCCGCGACCGGCTTCACCGCCATAGAGGTTGATCATGTGCGCCGGCAGTTCCGGCAAAACGCCCCCGTCGTCAATTTGCGCAAGATGCGCCGCTTCGGTTCCGTCCAGCATCGCATGAACGGCCAGATCCGCGCTGACCGTCGCTTCGATCGTGCGGTCGTTTTCGGTTTCGACCGACAGCTCCCACGGGATTTCTGCTTCGTCCAAGGCCGCGATCACTTGCGGGCGGAACAAACACCGACGACCAAGCGCCAAGGGTAAAGGGCGTTTGCGCCAGGCAGAGCCGCCGGGGGCCCCTATCCAACGCAGCGGAAGCTCGGCAATTGTTTCGGCCCCATCGCCGACAGACGCTTCTGTTGTCAGGATCAGGTCGCACTCTCCCTTTTTGTACATATCCTTCAGTTGCAGCGAATAGGACGACACCAACTGAACACGCACGCGCGGGAAATCGGCATTGAAGCGTTGCAGTACCCGAGGGATGGCCGGGTAGACGATGTCATGGGGCACACCCAAAACAACTTCTCCTTCAAATGCCTGATCCGTGAGCTTCGAAATCACCTCATCATTCAGGGAGATCATGCGACGGGCATAGGCCAGCAACTGTTCGCCAGACGCGGTCAACGCAATCGTTCTGCCGCTGCGGTCCAGCAATTCAAGCCCCAGCAGTTCCTCCAGACGTTTCAATTGCATGGAAACGGCGGATTGCGTCAGGTGCAAAAACCCTGCCGCCCGCGTCACACCGCCCTGATCGGCAACCGCCACGAAAGAGCGCAACGTGGTGATGTCCAGATTTCGCATGTTCACGATTCCTTATGCATCAGTTCATAAATATTCATTTTTAAAATGTGTCATATCGAGCCATATAAATCAAGGAAGTTGATAAGACCGACGCAAACCATCGAAATTCACGGAAAGGACATAATCTATGACCCAATTAACACTCGCTTCGAATTGCAATCCACGCAGCCGTTTTGCAGTAACTTCTCTTTGGGACGCGCTGTCGCTCATGCGTCAACGCCGCGCCCTTGGCCAACTGGACGACCGGGCGTTAGAGGATATTGGAATCACAAGAGAACAAGCCCAATCAGAGGCAACCCGTCATATTTGGGACGCACCGGAGTTCTGGCAAAAGTGACCATAGAATGCATCTTTTTTCGCTGAATGGCGGCCCGTGTCAGCAGGCCGCCATTTTTGTAGCGTGTTTTAGCCAGTTTCCGGTGTTAAACCCTTGAAACGTAGCTCGCACTTGCCGATATTTGCGTGGAACGCGCACTGATTTCAGGGCGCAACAAGAATAAGTAAAGGGAGACCCTTTAATGGCACAATTTGACACGATCCGGACAGCGGCCGGTGCTCGCGCTGCCGAGATTGATGAGGGCCTGCGCGCCCATATGAACAAAGTCTACGGCACAATGTCCGTTGGCATGCTGATCACCTTTGCTGCGGCTTGGGCGATTGCTGGTCTTGCAACAACAACCGATCCGTCGGCCGCCGCCGCTCAGCTAAGCGCCAACAAATACCTGACCTCGTTCGGCGCAACGCTTTTCGCGTCGCCCCTGAAGTGGGTCATCATGTTTGCACCGCTGGCCTTTGTTTTTGGCTTCAGCGCCGGAATCAATCGCCTGTCCGCATCGGGCGCTCAGTCGGTCTTTTACTTGTTCGCCGCCGTCATGGGTGTGTCTATCAGCTGGATTTTCTTGGTCTTTACCGGTCAGTCGATCATTCAGGTCTTTCTGATCACGTCGATCGCCTTTGCCGGTCTGTCGCTGTACGGATACACCACCAAGAAAGACCTGTCCGCAATGGGCACGTTCCTGATCATGGGCGTTATCGGCCTGATCGTCGCGTCCATCGTGAACATCTTCATCGCCTCTTCCGCGGTGGCCTTCGCAATTTCGGTGATTGGCGTTCTGATCTTTGCTGGTCTGACGGCCTATGACACGCAGAACATCAAAACCACCTACCTGCAGATGGCGCACTCGGGCGATCAGGAATGGTTGGGCAAAGCCGCGATCATGGGCGCGCTGAGCCTGTATCTGGACTTTATCAACATGTTCATGTTCCTGCTGCAACTCTTCGGCAACCGGGAATAACAGACGAACAAGCTTCGGCTTTTTGGGGCGGGCCGTTGGGTCCGCCCTTTTCTTTTGGCCAGTGATGCAAGATTTTCCTGTGGCGCACTGCCCCCATTACGTCAAGCAGGGCAAGAAAAAGCCCCCACCGATTGGTGGAGGCTCTGTCAGCTATATGTGATTTGCTCTTAGCTACAGTTCAAAGGAACCGCAAAGCCCGAGCTGCGCTGCGACGAACCTTTGCGGAACACGTCACCTGCTGCAAGGCATCCGGTAAACTGTTCGGCATTCTGGCCGAACGCTGCGCCAATTTGATTGTCGACCCGGGTACTGTTGTTTTCCGTGCGCAGGACGCCATAGAGCGTGCCGTTTACGCTTACAGTGCTCAGGAACATGTTCGTGGACAATCCGGTCAGAACAACCGAGTTGGTGTCGCTGCGTCCGCCATTATCAATGGCAACCCGAGCAAGTTTCTGCGGATCGGTCTCACCGGAAGTCACCCGGATCGGCGGCAACACGGCCAATTCTGCGGGTACGTTGGTTGCCCGAGGCAGGAAAGCCACGGCTCCGGGGACATCAGACAAGGTTCGTGGTTCACCATCGATACCCGTGAACCCGACCCCCTGACGGTTGTAAGGGTCTTCACAAGCCGCAAGGGCCAACACAGTGATTGTGGATAACAAGATTTTTTTCATGACGGCCAACATTTTGGAACGAGTTGTTGAAGCGTAGTGGCAAGCCATTCAAAAAAGCAACCCATGCCCCATTCGATTGATCTGACCGCTGATGCTTCGTTGCAACGCGTGCTTTTCGATCGAGGGTCCGTTTTTTGTCTACCACCCCATCATATTGCAAAGAAAAAGGGGCCTGCAGCAGCAGACCCCTGAACTTTGTCCAAGCTGGACGGCAGATTACTTAATCTTGCCTTCCTTGTACTCGACATGCTTCCGAGCGACCGGATCGTATTTACGAACGGTCATCTTCTCGGTCATGGTGCGCGCGTTCTTCTTGGTCACGTAGAAGTGGCCCGTGCCCGCGGTCGAGTTCAGGCGGATCTTGATTGTCGTCGGCTTCGCCATGGTTATCTCCTGCGTCCGAAAAGGCAGGGCCTTTCGGTTGAATTCCTATGAGCGTGCGCTTTTACGCCCTGCACCGCCCATGTCAAGCGCAATCGCACCTGATAACCAGCCTAAGCGGGATTGGCATCAGACGGACGGGTTGGCGAGCTGAAACAAGACTGAATCTGACCCGAATTAACTGCACGGAGCGCACTCCGCAGCACTTTCTGCATCAAATCCGATGATCCATGATCGGTATCCGCCCGAATCGCGCCCTGCCCTCAGGATGTCAGATTTGGCGATCCGTTTAGTCTTAGAGGTCGCGGAAAAAGCGGCATCTCAATAAAATGATTTATGGCGAAAACCCCCAAAGTTTGTGGCAATCACTTAACCGTGATAACTTCCCCTCAGTTCCAAAATCGAAGAAGCCCCCGAACGGCTCGGTTTCGAGGCACCAAAAACAGGCAAGCACCAATGACAGCGGTGTTTGTAGCTATATTTTATTGGGGGGACATCATGACGGAATGGGCGATTCAGGGCGAAGAACTGGCCAATTGCAACTGCAACTTCGGGTGCCCGTGCCAGTTCAGTGTGTTGCCGACGCACGGCAATTGCGAGGCGGTCGTCGCGTATGACATTCAATCCGGGCATTACGGGGACACCGATCTGGCTGGGCTGCGCGCGGCAGGCGTCTACTACTGGCCGGGCCCCATCCACGAAGGCAATGGCCAGATGCAATTGATCATCGACGAAAGCGCCTCGGCGGATCAAAGGGCTGCTTTGGAAGCCATCATGAAAGGCGAAGACACCGACGAGATGGCGACCTTCTGGTACGTCTACAGCGCGATGGCACCGAAAAAACACGAAACACTTTACCTTCCGATTGAGTTGGATTGGTCCCGCGAAGACCGCAAGGGTTATGCAAAGGTAAAAGGTATCTTCGATCTTGAGGTGAACCCGATCCCTCATATCGTTTCCGGGCTGCCGCATCGAGCGTCCATCCAACTGCCCAACGGTTTTGAGTATCGGCACGCTGAGTCCGCATCCGGGACAACAAAAACCACGGGTGGGGAAATCAGCCTGACCTTTGATGCGACGCACGCGCATCTGGCCCACCTCAATATCTCTGGCCACGGCGTAATCGGCGCGTGATACCCAGCCGATATGACCTCTGAGACAAATCAATCGCACGCAGGAGCAGTAGATTACGTTCTGCGGCGGGACAGCGGCGTCGTATTGCTTTGCGTCACCCTGATCGTGTTGGCGGCCGCGTGGTACACCATTGTCGGCATCGGGATGAACATGACCGCCGTCGAGATGACCCGCATGGCCGGGCCAATTGGCGAACCTATGCAGATGGGCGGACGAGTCGTCTGGTCCCTGCCCTACACCATCCTGATATTCCTCATGTGGTGGGTCATGATGATCGCGATGATGACGCCCAGCGCCGCCCCAACCGTGCTATTGTACGCCGCCATCAAGCGTATGGGGCCGGATAAGAAGCGCACGACATGGCTCAGCCTGGTTTTTCTAAGCGGCTACCTCGTCGCTTGGGCTGTGTTCAGCGCGCTTGCGACTGGTGGGCAATGGGGGCTGGAGCAGATTGGTTTGTCGGACGGTCCTATGATGACGATCCGGTCCAAGGTGTTTTCCGGGTGTGTTTTGCTGGCAGCGGGTCTGTATCAATTGTCCAGTCTGAAGTCCGCATGTCTTCGACACTGCCGCAGCCCGGCCCAGTTTCTGGCCGAGCACAACCGACCCGGCGCAACGGGTGCCTTTCGCGTGGGCGCAGTGCACGGGGCATATTGTCTGGGCTGCTGCTGGGCGTTGATGCTGCTGCTGTTCGTCGGAGGCGTGATGAACCTCTACTGGATTGTCGGTATTGCTATTTATGTGGGGCTGGAAAAGCTCCTGCCGCGTGCGCGATGGCTAGGCCCCGCAACCGGGATTGCCCTGATCGTTGCGGGTCTGTGGCTGATTGGAAGCGCAATTGCTGTGGGGACTTAAAGTAAAAATACGCGCGGAGGGCCTGTAAGCCGGATCTTGTTCCAGGGTTGCCCCCTTCGATGACCATTCCTCTAGGCCGTGCATTGCTGCGCGGCTCAAGCTGCCAACCCGGTCCCTCTCGGCCAAGACGCGCTTAGCGGCGGTATCGGCTTGCGCCGACCGGCCCGCGCGGGGACCCTATTTGGCATTGCTCCCGGTGGGGCTTGCCGTGCCGCCCCTGTTACCAGGGGCGCGGTGGGCTCTTACCCCACCGTTTCACCCTTACCTTTGACCGAAGCCGCAGGCGGTCTGATTTCTGTGGCGCTTTCCGTCGGGTTGCCCCGCCCGGGCGTTACCCGGCACCGTTGTCTTGTGGAGTCCGGACTTTCCTCTCGGGCCTAGGCCCCAGCGGCCATCCGGCCCTCCGCGCAGTGCGGTGGGTATGCTTTGGGTTGGGTGGCGTCAAGGGGTTAGGACGTGAAGGGGCCAGCCCCTTCTTGGCCTGCGGCCAATTCAACCCCGGGATATTTTTGGCCAGATGAAGAGCGGATCAGCTTGATCCGGTCTTCTCTATTAGCGGAGTGAGGTCGTCGGGTGTCAGAGGTCCCCTAGCCCAAGGTCGATATCGAAGGCGAACTGTATTTAGAAGTGTCTCATCGTCGACGTTTGCGGTGAAACCAGCCGCGCGCGCCGAGCTTATGAACTCTTGCATTTCAGCGATCTGTGGGGGCTGACCTTTACCGCGCGGCTTTGCTAGCCCCTGATGCTCGAGCCGTTGCCAGTCAAATCGGGAACCCGGGTCCAGCTTGCGGCCGGGCGCCATATCAGAATGGCCGATGACGCCCTTGGGGGGGATCTTCCATCTGTGTAAAAGAGCGGTCAGAAGACGCTCAAGAACCATCATCTGCGGCTCAGCGAACGGGTGGTCGCCGCGATTATCGAGTTCGATGCCGATTGACCGGGAGTTGATGTCGGCCTGACCATGCCATTCTCCTGCTCCGGCGTGCCAGGCGCGATCCTTTTCTCGCACCATCTGCCAAAGTTTACCGTCTGAACCGATCAGGAAATGGGCGGAAACTTCGTGTTGCGGATCGCATAGGCGCTTTAAGGCGCCCTGCGCGCTGTCCATTGCGGTGTAGTGGATAACCACCATCGACGGCTTCAAACCGCCCCGGCGTTCCCCGAAATTGGGTGACGGGTGCCAGATTGGGTTAAGGTCAGTTGTTGACGGCACTGCGGAACGCGCTTGGGTCCCAACCACATGCGTAGCCGTCCCCGTCCGGGTCCAGCCCTTTGCGATCGCGCTGGGGGCCGCCACTTGCGAGGAATTCGATCTGTGCCTGATCTGACGACGGATACCGGGCGCAATTACGTTGCGCCTTGGCCTGCAGGTTAAACCCCGCGCGGCTGTAAAGCTGTGTGCCAACCGGGTTCGATGTATTCAGAGCGTATTGCACGATATTGGGCTGACCATCCGTGCCCCGTTGCGGCACGGCGGTCGGTGCCACAACTTCGTAGGTTTGGCGATTTTGCTCGATCCGGGCCGCGTCGGATTCAATGGTACGGCGCCCGGACACGGCCTCAAAATCCTGCTCGTCCGAAATCGCGTTATTGCTTGCGAATGGCGTCGTCGCAGGAACCGAGGTGTTGGCCAGGGCCACAGCAGTTGCCGACGCGATATCCGCGTTCTCTCCGGTTGGTGGAAGCGGATCGCCGGGGGCGCCAAGCTGTTGTTCGGTCACATCAACTGGTCCCAGCAAGGGGTTACCAGTCAGCCCTTGCCCAGCCAATTCAGCCTCGCGCTGCGCCTGATATTGCGGCGTATTGAAGCTTGTGCTCTGTATCGGGGCCACCGTATTGCAGGCGGCCACCAAGCCAATGGCGGGAATCAGAAGCGTAAGGCGCATTCGGCTGCTCCGTTTTAAGTCGTCTTGCCTGAACCGAGATTTACCACCATTTGCCCGGCTTGGCTACAAAACCCGCCGCGTTTTCCAGCGCGTAAGCCGTGTTCAGCAGATCGCCTTCGTCCCATGGACGACCGATCAGTTGAAGGCCAAGCGGCAAGCCCTGCGCATCCAGACCCGCAGGTACCGAAATGCCCGGAAGACCAGCCAAGTTTACGGTCACGGTAAAGACGTCGTTAAGATACATCTGCACCGGATCGGCCTCGGTCATCTCACCAAGACCAAACGAGGCCGACGGGGTGGCCGGGGTCAGTATCGCGTCGACACCTGCGGCAAAGACGTCTTCGAAGTCTTTCTTGATCAGGGTGCGAACACGGCGGGCGCGGTTGTAATATGCGTCGTAGAAACCTGCCGACAGTACGTAGGTGCCAACCATCACGCGGCGCTGGACCTCGTGACCGAAACCTTCAGCGCGGGTTTTCTCGTACATCTCGGTGATGCCGTCGCCCTGCGCCAGCGTCGCGCGGCGGCCATAGCGGACACCGTCATAGCGCGCGAGGTTCGAGGACGCCTCGGCCGGGGCAATCACGTAGTAGGCTGGCAGCGCGTATTTGGTGTGCGGCAGCGAGATATCGACGATCTCGGCCCCCGCGTCCTTGAGCATTGCCGCGCCGTCGGACCAGAGCTTTTCGATCTCGGCAGGCATACCGTCCATGCGGTATTCTTTCGGGATACCGATTTTCTTGCCCTTGATATCGCCGGTCAGCATCGCCTCAAAGTTGGGCACGGCCAGCTCGGCGCTGGTGGAATCCTTTGGGTCGTGGCCGCACATGGTTTCCAGCATGATTGCCGCGTCGCGCACGTTCTTTGTCATCGGACCAGCCTGATCCAGCGAGGACGCAAAGGCCACGATGCCCCAGCGTGAGCAGCGCCCGTAGGTGGGCTTGATGCCGGTGATCCCGGTGAAGGCCGCAGGCTGACGGATCGAACCGCCGGTATCTGTACCGGTCGCGGCCAGACACAGATCAGCGGCCACAGCCGAGGCCGACCCACCGGACGAGCCGCCCGGTGTCAATTGCGCATCGTCATTGCCGCGTCGCCACGGGCTGACGGCATTGCCGTAGACCGAGGTTTCATTGGACGAACCCATGGCGAATTCATCCATATTCAGCTTGCCCAGCATCACAGCGCCCGCATCGGCCAATTGCTGTGAAACAGTTGATTCATACTCGGGCTTAAAGCCTTCCAGAATCTTCGACGCCGCCTGCGAAGGAACACCCTTGGTGCAGAACAGATCCTTGATGCCGATCGGCAGACCGCACATGGCAGGCGCGTCGCCTTCTTTGATTCGGGCATCCGCAGCCTTGGCGCGCTCCAGAGCAATCTCAGGTGTTTTGTGGACGAAGGCGTTCAGCGCGTCTGCGTCATCAATGGCCTTCAGGCAGGATTCGGTCAGCTCGACCGAGGTCACATCACCCTTGCGCAGCGCGTCGCGGGCCTCGGACAGACCCAGTTTATTCAGATCGCTCATGTCTTACTCCACCACTTTGGGGACTGCGAAAAAGCCCTCGCGCGCGTCGGGGGCGTTGGCCAGAACTTTGTCCTGCTGATTTCCGTCGGTGACCACATCCTCACGACGTTTCAGGCGCATCGGCTCGACCGAGACCATCGGTTCGACGCCTTCGACATCCACTTCGTTAAGCTGTTCGATAAACCCAAGGATGGTGTTGAATTCGGATGCCAGCGCAGGCAGCGCATCATCCTCGACCTTGATCCGGGCCAGTTTAGCCACCTTTGCGGCAGTGCTTTGGTCAATCGACATCGGAAAACCTCATATGCGTTAGGGGGCGTTTACCTGTCTGATGCTTCGGTCGCAAGGGCACCGCTTAGCTGATCTGAGACTACGGCGCAGAGTTTTCCAGGGTGATCATTCATTTTTGCATTTCGGGTATGTGAAGAAGTGAACCGATTAGTTCACTTTTGATCTTGAAAAAATAAACTGAACTGTTCATTTCAATAGCACAACACAGCCATCACCGGAGTAAGACGATGAAAACCCTCATGACTGCCTTTGTATTGGCAACCACGGTTCTTGCCGCGCAAGCCCATGCGTTTGGGCCAACAATGGACAGCATGTTTCCAGATCTGAGCTTCCCCGATCAGGTCTCGGAACCGGTATCACAAGATAAGGCGAAGCCTGCCAGCTAGTTTGCCCGCTTCGTCCGGGCCGGGTACTCCTCTCCCCGGCCCGAAAATTCATTTGGCTGCTGCACGCAACGCGGCAACTCGATAGGGTAGCTTTGGATATACGGCCAGACATGACCGCTGAACCGGCACAACAACGGAGCACCCAATGAGCCCCCGCAAGCAAGCAGTACTGGACGCAATAGATGCGGCCAACGCCAAGGACCCCAATCTGGAAGACGGCCAGCCCGCCGCCCTGCTCTATGGTCAGCGCATGAGTGCCGAGCTGGACAGGTTATTTCCGGACGCCTCGGATGCGCTGACAATTGCCGCGCGCGGTCAGCACGTTGAACGCTGGAAACTGGCGCGTACCGAATTCCCGGAAGGGCGTGCAGGATATTTGGCCTGGCGAAAAGCGCAGGGCGTGCATCATGCCGAGATTGTCATGGGCCTGATGGAGCTGAGCGAATATGGCGCCGAAAATACCGAAGCGGCCGGTCGGATGCTGCGCAAACAGGGACTCAAGCGCGATGACGAGGTTCAGGCACTTGAGGACGTGATCTGCTTCGTTTTCCTAAAATGGTATTTTGCCCCTTTCGCTGCCAAACACTCGGCTGAAAAAATTCAAAGCATTGTCGAAAAGACAGCCCGCAAGATGTCAGCCGAAGGCCGCTCACGTGTGCTGGAAGAATTTGACCTGCCCGCAAACCTTGCCACTGCTTTTCAAGCCTGAGACGTTCGTTTCAGGTGCCTGCGATATACTTCGATCATCCAGCCCAACATGGTCGCGTTCAAGATGTGCCACATGAAATGCGTTCCAGTTTCGAATTGAACGCAGATCGGTTCATCCAGTGCGCGGAACGTAATTGAGGCAATCAGGATCACAGCACCAAACGCCAGCCCTGCTGCCGTCTCGGGAAACCTACGGCGCAGGAAGACTGCGTAGATCAGGATCAGCAGCGGAACCGGCGCGTAAGCCGCCGACCCGCCCAGACCGGGCACCAGTTGAAAGACCGGGATTGTCGCAGTGGAATAGGGTACAAACAGCGCGGTGGCGACACCGGCATAAAGCGGACGCATTTGCCAGACGTCGCGATTGATCGCGTATATATAGACCAGAATATACAGCAGGATTGGCGCCACGTCCGCCAGTGCTGCCCAAACCTGCGCATGGGTGTGAAACAGGTAGCTGCCCAATCCGATCGCGGCCAGAATCACCACCAATGCCACTGCCAGCGGCATCCCCTGCCCGCGCACCCGCCTCCACATGATGAAAGCGGCGACGATAAATGCGGCGTTTGTCACCGCATTGATCGGCTCTGCCCAATAGTCGGGCGACAATCTCTCGCAATATCCGTCAATTTCCCGAAACCAATCCATGAAATTTTACATAGCCGATGCTAGGTTAATGCCAACAGTCTGTTTCGGAGGATTTTTTCATGAATATCATTTGGCTGGGCCACGGCAGTTTCCGCATCGAGACCGGAGGGCAAGTGCTGCTGATCGACCCTTGGCTGACCGGTAACCCCGTTCTGCCCGAGGATCAGCACGACGCGGCCCTTGACGGCGCGACGCATATCCTTCTGACACATACGCATTTCGACCACGTGGCCGATGTAGTCTCGCTGGCCAAACACCTCAAGGTTCCGGTTGTGGGTCAGTACGACCTGATGGGGTACTGGAGCGAGTCCGAGGGGATTGAGACCGTAGGCTTCAACAAAGGCGGCACTGTGAACTTGAACGGGGTGATGGTGTCGATGGTTCCGGCCTCGCATAGCTCGACCTTTTCCACACCCGACGGACTGCGTACCGGCGGCAGCGAGGTCGGGTTCATGATCGCGGGGGATGGTCACATGCTATATGTGTCAGGTGACACAGGTATCATGGCCGACATGGACTGGATGGGGGATTATTACAAACCCGACATCGGCATTCTGTCGGCAGGCGGACACTTTACCATGGACATGAAGGGCGCAGCTTACGCCGCCAAGCGCTATTTCAACTTCAAGACCGTGATCCCCTGCCACTACAAGACTTTCCCGATTCTGGAACAATCGGCGCGGCCTTTGGTCGAGGGCTTGCCCGGCGTCGATGTAATCGAGCCCGAAGTGATGCAGCCCATCAAGTTATAAAAAAACCTATAGGCCGGGCTTCAGCCCGGCACATCCCCCCGACGCGCCGCGAAGAATGCCTTTAGCAGTTCGGCAGCTTCCTGCGCTGCGATACCATCATAGACTTCGGGCACATGGTGCGCCTGCGAATGGGTGAAAACCCGCGCGCCATGGGCCACGCCACCCGATTTCGGGTCAGCCGCGCCGTAGTAGATCCGCCGGATACGCGCCGCAGCTAAAGCCGCCGCACACATCGCACAAGGCTCCAGCGTGACGTACAGGTCATGATCCGGCAAACGCTCGGACCCAACAGCGGCACAGGCTGCGCGCAAGGCAAGGATTTCGGCGTGTGCAGTCGGGTCGTTCATCTCGCGCGTGCGGTTGCCTGCTGCGGCCACGACGCGATCGCCTGCGACAATCACGGCCCCCACTGGAACCTCACCCCGGTCTGCCGCGGCGCGTGCCTCTTGCAGTGCGATATTCATGAATGATCTGAACTCCATGCCTTTGACTGCATCAGAAACGCGTCTTTCGCAAGGCAACGGGATGCGCTATGGGCTGCGGATGAGCAAAACCCCTCCTCCCGGCGACCGGATCGCCAAAGTGATTGCCCGCGCGGGCGTTGCCTCGCGCCGTGAAGCCGAACGCATGATCGAAGCCGGTCGTGTGAGCGTGAATGGCAAGACCATCACCAGCCCCGCCCTGAACGTCACCGGCAAAGACAAGATCACCGTGGACGGCAAGCCGGTGTCCGAACCCGAGCCGTCGCGCCTGTGGCTTTATCATAAACCACCGGGTCTGGTGACGACGACACGGGACGAAAAGGGCCGCGCGACGATCTTCGACAACCTGCCTGAGGACATGCCCCGCGTCATGAGTGTCGGACGGCTGGACCTGAATTCAGAAGGGTTGCTGCTGCTGACGAATGACGGCGGCATCAAGCGTAAGCTGGAGCTGCCCTCGACCGGCTGGCTGCGCAATTACCGCGTGCGGGTGAATGGTCGCCCCAAGGACGAAGACTTCGCCCCCCTGCGCAAGGGTCTGGTGATCGACGGCGAACGGTTTCTGCCGATGGATGTCTCGCTGGACCGTCAACAGGGCGCAAACGCATGGCTGACAATCGGTCTTCGTGAAGGCAAGAACCGCGAAATTCGCCGCGCGATGGAGGATATCGGCTATGCCGTGAACCGGCTGTTGCGTGTATCATATGGCCCATTCCAACTGGGCAATCTAAAGCCCGGCGAAGTCGAAGAAATCCGACGCCGCGTGATGCGCGATCAACTTGGTTTAGACGCTGATCCCGCAACTCCGGCCAAACGCCCCGCGCGGCCGCAAAGAAAACGTGCGCCCATCGGCAAGAAACCTCGCAAGTGACGCCAGTTAAACAACCTTCCCCCTAGCTTCGCAGGGTCCCTTGCCCTAGATTTTCCAGTAGGAAAGTCTTTGGGGGGCGTCATGTCCGGTACCGGAGTACAAAAACTGGCCTATGTGGTCCTACTTGTACTGCTCTTCGGTGTTTGCACCGGCGTACTTGGGGGCTTGTGAGCAGATGGCCAAACGCTATGGCGGAAAATTTAGTCCTCAGGGCGACGCTTCTCAGCCAGACCAACCCGCGCGCGGTCAATTCGACGGCGCGCGCGTAGAACCTGCGGGCGCGCGCGCAAACCTGCTTTTCCTGCCTGCCGTGCCGCTGGTGTTCCTATCGCTCAACGATGGCGCGGTTGGAATGACGATCGGATTGATCGCGGCGGGCGTTCTGACTGCGGCAGCGTTCCTTTTGCGTGAAGGCTTGCGCGCCGAAGCCGCGTATAACGCGCGCCGCGTTGCGCGAAAGCCCGCATTTCCACGAAAAATTTTCGCAAGTATTCTCACCGGCCTCGGCGCAGCGCTGGCCTCCTATCGTTCCGAATTTTTGGACGCGGCCTCTGCGTCTGAGGTCAGCTTGATCGCGCCAATCCTGTTTGGCTGTGTGGCGACGGTATTGCATTCGGTTTCCTTCGGGTTTGATCCGCTTTCAGACAAAGGGATGGAAGGCGTCGACACATTCCAGCAAGACCGCGTTGCGCGGGTTGTAGAAGATGCCGAACAGCACCTGACTGAGATGACAGACGCCATTAAGCGCGCTGGCGACCGAAGGATCGAGGCCCGCGTGGAACAGTTTCAGGACACCGCCAGAGATTTGTTTCGAACCGTCGAAGAAGACCCCCGCGATCTGGCCGGGGCGCGCAAATACATGACTGTATATTTACAGGGCGCGCGGGATGCGACGATTAAGTTTGCTGATGTGTATGCACGTACCCGCGACGCGCAGGCATTGGCTGACTATTCGGCCCTTTTGGATGATCTTGAACAGAATTTCGCGGCGCGAACCCGTAAATTGCTTTTGGATGACCGCAGCGACCTGACTGTTGAAATTGACGTGCTGCGCGAAAGGTTGCAGCGCGAAGGGGTTCGGTTGGATTGACCGGCCATTTTTTGAGAAAGGATTTCAAATGTCCAATGAGATCAAGAACAAGGCGGTAGAAGCAGAAACGCTTGTGCAGGAAGTAACGGCCGTCGCGCTGCCCGAACCTGCAGCCGAAGTGGTTTCGCTGGAAGAAGCAGATGAACCCGTCAGCGCGGAAATTCGCAAACGCATGGACGAGATTGACATGGACAACACGAATTCGATTGTCGCGTTCGGTTCATCCGCCCAGGCCGAGTTGCAGGAAATCAGCCAGGCGATGCTGGCAGACGTACGAAACAAGGACGTCGGCCCAGCCGGAGACAGCCTGCGCAATATCGTCACCACGATCCGGGGATTCTCGGTTAGTGAACTGGATGTGCGCCGTGAAAGAAGCTGGTGGGAAAAGCTGATCGGAAAAGCGGCCCCATTTGCAAAGTTCACCGCGCAATACGAAGAGGTCCAGGGCCAAATCGACAAGATCACCGACGACTTGCTGGGGCATGAACACACGTTGCTCAAGGACATCAAGTCGCTGGATTTACTGTATGAAAAGACGCTTAGTTTCTATGACGAACTTGCGCTTTACATCGCCGCTGGCGAAGAAAAGCTGACCGAGCTGGACAGCCATGACATTCCTGAAAAGGAAGCGGAAGTTAACGCCGCGCCCGAAGAAGAACAGGTGATGAAGGCGCAGGAATTGCGCGACATGCGCGCTGCCCGTGACGATCTGGAGCGCCGGGTCCACGACCTGAAGCTGACGCGGCAGGTGACGATGCAATCTCTGCCCTCGATCCGGTTGGTGCAGGAAAACGACAAGTCGCTTGTAACCAAGATCAACTCGACATTGGTAAACACCGTCCCGCTGTGGGAGACTCAACTTGCGCAGGCCGTCACCATCCAGCGCAGCGCGGAAGCAGCCTCGGCTGTGCGGGATGCGAATGATCTGACCAACGAGTTGCTGACATCCAACGCGGCCAACCTGCGGCAATCGAACAAGATGATCCGCGAGGAAATGGAACGTGGCGTATTTGATATCGAAGCGGTCAAACAGGCCAATGCCGACCTGATCGGGACGATTAACGAAAGCCTGGCAATTGCAGACGAAGGCAAAGCGCGACGCGCAGCCGCGGAACAAGAATTGCAAAAGATGGAGGCCGAGTTGCGCGATACTTTGGCCTCGGCCAAAGCACGCAAGGACGGCACTGGCGACAACGCCGGCAACGCTGTGCCGGGATAACCGAATGCGGAGACCGGGATTTCCAAAAGCTGTTCTGGGCATTGTTTCGCTGTTGGCGCTGGCCAATTGTGATGAGACACTGACGTCTTCCGTCGTCCCTGAAACGCGGCCTGCGCCCCCAGCACCTGCGGCGAATGCCTATGTCGCTCCGTCTGCCGCAAGCCAGGACCTTGCGCGATTTTATGAACGGGTTGAGCGTGATCTGCTGACACGCGGTTTGCTACGCACCGATGGCGGCGGACCGGACACCCCGTTCGATGCAGACGACTTGGCGCGGAACTTTGAAGCTATCGCTTTCTACAGCGAATATCCCGATCACGCGGTCGCAGCATCGTCCCGGCAGACAGACGGGCAACTCAGTCGCTGGTCGGGGCCTGTGAGGGTACAGACAGAGTTCGGTCCCTCGGTCTTGCCTGCCACACGCACGCAAGATGCAACCGAGGTTGAATCCTTTACCGCACGGCTGGCAAAACTGACCGGGCACCCGATCTCGGTCGTGAATCGCCGCGCAAACTTTCACGTCTTTTTCGCAGGCAAGGATGACAGCGCCTACGTCGTGACCCGTCTGAAAGAACTGATCCCGAATATCAGTCAGGCCTCGCTGGAACTGGTTGCCAATCCGCGCGCGAATATCGACTGTTTCGTCTTTGCCTCAGCCACAAGTTCTTCACCATATAAATACGTGCGTGCCGTCACCTTGATCCGAACCGAGTTGCCGGAATTGCTGCGTCGTAGCTGCATCCACGAAGAAATTGCACAAGGGTTGGGATTGTCGAACGACAGCCCTGCAGCGCGGCCTTCGATTTTCAACGATGATGATGAATTTGCGCTGTTGACCAGCCATGACGAAAAGCTTCTGACCATGCTGTATGATCCGCGCCTCGAACCCGGCGTGACGGTGGATAGCGCGCGCCCGGTGGTCCGGATTATTGCACGCGAATTAATGGGCCAGCCGCTCTGAGCCCCCTGAAAGGAGACCCCAAATGGGTATTTTCGATTTTCTGACCGGCGAATTTATTGACGTCATTCACTGGGTCGATGACACCCGCGACACAATGGTTTGGCGGTTCGAGCGTGAAGGTCATGAGATCAAATACGGGGCCAAACTGACCGTGCGCGAAGGTCAGGCCGCCGTGTTCGTGCATGAAGGACAATTGGCGGATGTGTTCACGCCGGGCCTTTATATGCTTGAGACCAACAACATGCCGATCCTGACAACCCTGCAGCATTGGGATCACGGGTTCCAGTCACCGTTCAAGTCCGAGATCTATTTCGTCAACACCACCCGGTTCAACGACCTGAAATGGGGCACCAAGAACCCTATCATGCTGCGCGACCCCGAATTCGGACCGACCCGAATTCGCGCGTTCGGAACCTATACAATCCGCGTCAAAGATCCGGCGAAATTCATGGTCGAGATTGTCGGCACTGATGGCGAATTCACGATGGATGAGATCAGCTTTCAGATCCGCAACATCATCGTGCAGGAATTCAGCCGCGTGATCGCCGGATCGGGCATTCCGGTTTTGGACATGGCCGCCAACACCGCGGATTTGGGCAAGCTGATCGCGGCCGAAGTCTCACCGGTATTGGACAGCTACGGGCTGGAGATGCCCGAGTTTTACATTGAGAATATCTCGCTTCCGCCTGCGGTCGAGGCGGCGCTGGACAAGCGCACGTCAATGGGGCTGGCGGGCGATCTGGGTAAGTTCACGCAATATTCAGCGGCCGAGGCAATGACAGCGGCTGCCAACAATCCCGGTCAGGGCGGCGGTATGGGCGCAGGTCTTGGAATGGGCATGGGAATGGCGATGGCCCAGCAGATGTCGAACATGGCAGCGGGTCAACAGAGCGGCCCGTGGGGAAGCCCCGCCCCCGCTGCCCCGCAACCGTCGGCGCACGCGGCACCACCGCCCCCGCCACCCGTCGAACATGTCTGGCATATCGCCGTGGATGGGCAGACCAGCGGACCATTCTCGAAAGCTAAGATGGGACGCATGGCCGCCGAGGGTGAAGTCACACGCGACACCCACGTTTGGACAGCAGGTCAGGATGGGTGGAAAAAGGCCGGCGATGTCCAGGAGCTTGCTCAGTTGTTCACCATCCTGCCACCACCTCCGCCGGGGACCTGATCCGGTCCGCGTTTGTTTTTGATGAACGAGGGGGCAACATGACCAAAGAGCACAGATTTCCCTGCGATCAATGCGGTGCGGACTATCGGTTCAATCCGGGCGACGGAA
Source organism: Ruegeria sp. HKCCA5491 (assembly GCF_013034565.1). Taxonomy (NCBI): domain Bacteria; kingdom Pseudomonadati; phylum Pseudomonadota; class Alphaproteobacteria; order Rhodobacterales; family Roseobacteraceae; genus Ruegeria; species Ruegeria sp. HKCCA5491. Next base: position 135,873 of record NZ_WQGG01000002.1, on the reverse strand, counting down.
CGCTGACGTGCGATCATTGCGGCCATTCCCAGAGCATCGCCGCCGGTCCTTGGGGCGGCGCAACCCTGAAGGAGCTGGATTTCAACGCCGCCCTGTCAGAAAACCTGCCGGAAGGTGAAATCGAAGAAACCCGCGTTCTGACGTGCCCCAATTGCGCAGCTCAAGTCGAGTTTGACCCCGACACCCATGCAGCGGAATGTCCGTTTTGCGCCACCCCAGTGGTCACAGGTACCGGCGTCAGCCGACATATCAAGCCACGCGGTGTTCTGCCCTTTGCACTGGACGAGCGTTCCGCGCACAAAGCGATGGGGGATTGGCTTGGTCGTTTGTGGTTCGCGCCCAATGGTCTCAAGGACTATGCCCGCAAAGGGCGCAAGATGCAGGGTATCTACGTACCCTACTGGACATTTGACGCGGATACGCAATCCTCTTACCGGGGCGAGCGCGGGACGGTTTATTACGAAACCCACACGGTGATGCGCGACGGAAAGCGGGTGCAGCAGCAGGTCGCCAAGATCCGCTGGTCACCAAAATCGGGACAGGTCGCGCGCTTTTTCGATGACGTTCTGGTCCTGGCTTCTCGATCCCTGCCCAAAAGCTATACCGATGCGTTGGAACCCTGGGACCTACCTGCGCTGGAACCTTATCAACCCGAGTATCTGGCGGGCTTTCGTGCTGAGGCTTACACCGTCGAACTGAACGAAGGTTATACAGAGGCTCGGGGGTATATGGCTCGTGTGATTGAACGTGACGTTCGGTTCGATATTGGTGGTGATCGCCAACGCATTCATTCGGTCGATACGGACGTTCGGGATGTGACCTTCAAGCATATTCTGCTGCCGGTCTGGATGGCCGCCTACAAGTACCGTGGCCAGACCTATCGGTTTGTTGTCAACGGACGTACCGGTCGGGTTCAAGGTGAGCGTCCATGGTCGGCGATCAAGATCACGATCGCGGTTGTTGTCGGCCTGCTGGTCGCGGCAGGGGTTGGGTATCTGCTGGCGACTGGGCAACAGTGATCGGGCGAACGGCATCAGGACCGGTTTCGCCGTTTAAGCGCTTGAACATCCTCAAACCACACGCCATCCTCGCCCCGTCGACGCCGATGGGGAGGCCAGTGTGACGTTATCGGACCTGAACACGCTATTGGCTGCGCGCCACTCCTGTCGGGCATTCCGCCCCGATCCGGTTCCACGGGAACACATCGAGCAAATCCTGATCAGCGCAGGCCGTGTGCCCAGTTGGTGCAATGCACAACCTTGGAATGTCGTGGTCACCAGCGGCACTGAAACCGAGCGTTTTCGCAATGCCCTGCGAGAGGAGGCAATGTCCGGCGCGCCAGCCCCTGACCTGCCCTTCCCCACATCCTATTCGGGCGTCTATCGGGATCGCCGCCGAGAATGCGGGTGGGCCCTTTATGAAGCCGTCGGCGTGGAACGTGGCGACCGCGCGGCTTCGGCACGACAAATGATGGAGAACTTTACTCTGTTTGATGCGCCGCACTGTGTGATCTTGTCTAGCCCGGCTGAGCTTGGGCCTTATGGGGCGATGGATTGCGGCGGGTTCGTCACCGCTTTTACGCTTGCAGCCCAAGCCCTTGGCGTGGCCACCATTCCGCAAGCGGCAGTTGCAAGTTATGGCCCGTTCCTGCACCGCTATTTTGACATCCCGGAAGACCGTCTGATCCTGTGCGCGATATCCTTTGGCTATGCCGACAAAGACCACCCGGCTAACGGTTTTCGTACGGATCGCGCCAGCCCGGACGCTTTTGTCGACTGGCTCGGCTAAGAGCATTTTGGAGAAACAGATTGCGCGCAGTATTACAACGGGTCTCTCACGCCAAGGTTTCGGTGGATGGCGACGTGATTGGTCGAACTGGCCCCGGCCTCATGGTGCTTGTTTGTGCAATGCAGGAAGATGACGAGGCGTCTGCACAGCGGCTTGCGACCAAAATCTCCAAGCTACGCATATTCAAGGATGATGCAGGCAAGATGAACCGGTCCGTTCTGGATATTAGCGGATCCGCTCTTGTGATCAGTCAGTTCACGCTGGCCGCTGACACATCGCGCGGAAATCGTCCCGGGTTCTCAGAAGCTGCCTCGCCTGAGCTTGGTAAGCATCTGTACGAGGTGTTCGCTGCAAAGTTGAGTAGTCTCGGGATTCCTACGGAAACAGGGCAGTTCGGGGCGGATATGGCAGTGGAGCTGGTCAATGATGGCCCCGTCACGATTTGGGTAGAAAGCTGATGGATCAAAAACAACGTGCAATTCGCATCTGGCAAGCCGGTGTGGATGCAGTCGGCGGGCACGCGGCGACCACAGCAGTCTTGGACAGCATTGCGGCACCCGATCAAATTCTGGCCGTTGGGAAACCCGCCGCAGCGATGGCGCGAGCCGCGCTGGAACATTTTGGGCCTAAACCGACATTGGTTGTCACCAAAGATGATCACGGACGCGATCTGCCTGACCATGCGACGATTATAGAAGCCGCACACCCCGTGCCGAATTCTCGCAGCCTTGACGGGGGCCGCGCCCTACGTGAGGCGGTAGAAGCGATGGGCCCTGCCTCGCATTTGCTGCTGTTGGTGTCAGGCGGTGCATCCTCGCTTGCCGACGATCTTGTCCCCGGCAAAACGCTTGCTGATTTGGAGCAGTTGAACCAAAAGCTGCTGTCTGAAGGGCTGGACATAACGGCCATGAACGCCGAGCGTCGCAAGCTGTCGCGCATCAAGGGCGGTGGGCTTCTCTCGCATTTTCGCGGCGACAGGGCGACTGTACTTGCGATTTCTGACGTGCCCGGCGATGACCTGAATGTCATCGGGTCGGGAATTGGTGCATTGCCCGACGCGCCAAAGTTTCAAGCCTCGACTCAGATCGTGGCCTCTAACGCCATTGCCCGGGCTGCTGCGGTTGCTGCCGCAAAGTCAGAAGGCTGCGATGTGATTGCGAATGAAGAATGCTTGCACGATGACTATCTGAGCGTCGCAAGTCAGTTGGGACAACGTCTGCGCGACATGCCGAAAGGCGTCATGGTCTTTGGCGGAGAACCAACGGTTGTTCTGCCCAAAAAACCCGGACGCGGTGGGCGCAATCAGGCGCTGGCGCTGGCCTTGGCCAAAGAGGTTTCGGGCATTCCTGGCATAACGATAGTGGTTGGTGGCACTGATGGAACGGACGGCCCGACAAACGCAGCGGGGGCCGTGATTGATGGGGCCACCTGGAATCCAACAGCGGAAGAATTTCTGAAAAACGCCGATAGCGGCAGCTATCTGGATCAGGTTGGGGCCTTGCTGGTTACGGGTCCGACCGGGACAAACGTAATGGACTTGCTTGTCGCAATCCGCACGTAGTTTGACGATTTTCAATGGACCGAGAAAATCAAAGACGCTGAGACTGAGACAATGACGCCCAATCCCAATACGCTGTACGATATTCAGGATCTGCCGGATGTCGGCATTCACATGCCGGACGGTTGCCGCCTTTCGGCGCGAATCTGGATGCCCGAAAAAGCTACCGAGACCCCCGTTCCCGCCATTCTGGAATTTTTACCGTATCGCAAACGCGACGGGACCGCGACACGCGACGCGCTGACCCATCCCTGGTTTGCCAAACGCGGTTACGCCTGTATTCGTGTCGACATGCGCGGCAATGGCGACAGCGAAGGGCTGATGGAAGATGAATATACCCAGCAGGAACTGGACGATGCAGTCGCGACGATCGAATGGTTGACGAAACAGCCTTGGTGCACGGGCAGCGTCGGCATGATGGGTATCAGTTGGGGCGGCTTCAATGCATTGCAGGTCGCGGCCATGCAGCCCGAGGCGCTGAAGGCGATCATCACGCTCTGTTCGACGGCTGATCGCTATGCGGATGACATCCATTACAAGGGCGGTTGCCTGCTGAATGAAAACCTCGGATGGGGCGCGACAATGTGGTCCTATTCTTCGCGCGCGCCCGATCCGGCCTTACGCCCGAATTGGCGTCAACTTTGGCTGGACCGGCTTGAGAATGAACCGTTCCTGCCCTCGGTTTGGCTCCGCCATCAAACGCGGGATGCGTATTGGCAGCATGGCTCGGTTTGCGAGGACTTCAGCGCGATCCAAGCTGCGACTTTGGCCGTCGGGGGCTGGGGCGACGCGTACAAAAACACGGTTCCCTTGCTGGTTGAGCAGTTGAAGTCCCCGGCCAAAGGCATCGTTGGGCCTTGGGTCCACAAGTACCCGCATTTCGCCGTGCCCGAACCCCGGATCGGGTTTCTACAAGAAGCGTTGCGCTGGTGGGACCACTGGCTGAAAGATGCAGATACCGGGGTTGAGAGCGACCCGGATTACCGCGCGTATCTGATGGACGGGGTTCGCCCGCAACGCTGGTACAACGACCGCCCCGGGCGCTGGATCGCTGAGAATGAAGGCGCCACATCCCATTTGCCGACGCAAGATTGGCACCTGACCGATTCCGGAATGGGCGCGTCGGGTCCTATGGATGTCAGGGTCCGTTCGCCTCAGACATGCGGCATGGAAAGCGGTGAGTATTGCGCCATCTGGCTTGGTCCGGACATGCCAGGTGACCAGCGTACAGACGATGCCATGTCCGCCTGTTTTGACGGCGAACCATTGGGGGCGGATCTTGATATCGTCGGTGCACCCCGCATTCGGTTGCGGATCAGCGCAGACCGACCTCAGGCGCAGGTTGCCATACGTCTGAATCACCTGCACCCGGACGGGGCCTCTACGCGCATCACATATGGCGTGTTAAATCTGTCCCATCGCGACAGCCATGCCCAACCTGCCCCCTTGTCCCCCGGCGTCGCGTATGATGTCACGCTGGATCTGGACCACATCGCCTATCGGGTTCCGAAAGGTCACCGCCTACGCATGGCTGTTTCAAGTGCCTATTGGCCCTTGATCTGGCCGTCGCCGGAGCCGGTTGAACTACATCTGACTAAGGGCGAAGTCTCGATCCCTGTTCGTCCGACAGAAACAGATGAATATGTTTTCCCGCCCCCCGAATCCGAGGCGCCGCGTGACGCCACCATCCTACGCAAGGCCCAAAACAACAGACGTGTCGAAACGGATATGAACACCGGTGAGACCCGCCTGATCATCGAAGATGACTTTGGCCTGACAAAGGACAATCACCACGGCCTGACAAATGGCGGAACCGCTTACGAATGCTGGTCGATCCACCCGGATGACCCTCTTTCAGCCAAAGGGCATTGCCTCTGGACGCAGGAATTGCAGCGGGACGGTATTGAATTGCGAACCGAAACATCCTGTCTAATGTGGTCAGATCACACTAGTTTCTTCCTCAGGGCGAAATTGACAGCCTATGAGGGGGAGGTTGAGGTGTTTTCGAAGGAACTGGAGGATACCATACCGCGCAACCAGATGTGATTTTTCGGGCTGAAAAGGTAAGACATTTATCCTTGCTCAGAAGCGCGAATTGCGCCTAACTTGACTCATGCGTCAATAAAAGCCCGCAAAGGGCCAAAAATATCCAACCAATTGGGAGATCATTGGATGAACGAACAACTCACTCACATGACCAAAGAGGTCACAGCGGGCAAGCTGACCCGCCGCGAATTCATGGGGAAAGCTGCGGCCTTGGGTGTATCGACAGCGATGGCCAGCACACTGTTCGCAGATGCTGCACGCGCGGCAGGCCCGAAAAAAGGCGGTGATCTGAAATTTGGTCTGCAAGGCGGCGAATCGACCAACTCGCTTGATCCGGCAACCTATGCAAGCTCGGTTCCGTTCCAAAACGGCAAGCAATTCGGCGACCAACTGGTCGAAGTTGCGCCTGACGGCTCGATCGAACCGCGCCTTGCTGAAAGCGTTGAAGGCAGCGCCGACGCTAAGGTCTGGACCTTCAAGCTGCGTCAGGGCGTGGAATTCCATAACGGCAAAACCATGACCAGCGAAGACGTGCTGAAGACGATGGAGCGCCATTCGAACGAAGACTCCAAGTCTGGTGCTTTGGGCATCATGAAGGGCATCGAGTCGATGAAGGCCGATGGCGACAACTTCCAGGTCACGCTGACCGAACCGAACGCCGACCTTCCTTACCTGATGGCCGATTATCACCTGATCGTTCAGCCCGATGGCGGCATGGACAACCCAGGCGCGGGTATCGGCACCGGCCCATACCAGTTGGAAGTCGATGAGCCCGGCGTGCGCCACGTGTTCAAGAAGTTCGCCAACCACTGGAACCCGGATTTCGGCAATTTCGACAGCGTCGAAGTGGTCGTCATCAACGATGCCACTGCGCGTACCGCTGCGCTGCAATCCGGTCAGGTTCACGCGATCAACCGAGTCGAGCCCAAAGTCGCAGACCTGCTGGGTCGTGCGCCCAACCTGACCGTACACTCGACGGCCGGTCGTGGGCACTATGTGTTCATCATGCATTGCGACACTGCACCGTTCGACCAGAATGAGCTGCGTCTGGCACTTAAGCACGCAATCAATCGTCAGGAACTGGTGGACAAAGTTCTGCGTGGCTATGGCACCATCGGGAACGACATGCCAATCAACGCGGCCTATCCGCTGTTCGATGGTTCGATCCCGCAGCGTGAATTCAGCCTCGAAAAAGCGGCCGAGCACTATAAGAAGTCCGGCCATGACGGCTCGCCGATCATTCTGCGTGTTGCAGACGGCGCCTTCCCCGGTGCTGTCGACGCGGCGGCGCTGTTCCAGCAGACCGCAGCGCAAGCTGGTATCCCGCTGGAAATCAAGCGCGAGCCCAATGACGGCTATTGGTCCGAAGTCTGGAACGTACAGCCTTTCTGCGCCTCGTACTGGGGTGGCCGTCCGGTGCAGGATCAGATGTACGCAACCGCGTATCTGTCGACAGCGGATTGGAACGACACGCGCTTCAAGGTCCCGGCCTTTGACGAGATGCTGTTCCAGGCCCGTGCAGAGCTGGATAACGACAAGCGTAAGGACATCTACAGCCAGATGGGTCAGATGGTCCGCGACGAAGGCGGCCTGATCTGCCCGATGTTCAACGACTTTGTCGAAGGCATCAGCAACCAGCTTGCCGGGTGGGATTCCGATCCGACCCAAGAGATGATGAACGGCAACGTTTCTCGTAAGATGTGGTTCGCCTGATACGGGTCACGGATTTATGCATCCTATATTGAAACTGGTTTCCCAGCGCCTGGCGCTGGGACTCCTTTTGCTGCTCGGCGCTTCGGCCCTGATTTTTGGCATGACCGAAGCCCTTCCCGGAGACGCCGCGCAAGCCGTCCTGGGGCAGTCCGCAACCCCAGAAGCCCTTGAAAACCTACGCGAAGAGATGGGCCTGAACCGGCCTGCGCTGACCCGCTATTTCGAATGGCTGGGGGGCCTTGTTCAAGGTGATCTGGGACAATCCCTGACCAACAAGCTCGACATTGCCGAATCCGTCGGCGGCCGTCTGAGCAATACCCTGTTTCTTGCATTCTGGGCGGCGGTTATATCCGTCCCGCTTGCTATCTTTCTGGGCCTGCTGGCCGTGCGCTACCGCAACCGCTGGCCCGACAAGCTGATCTCGGCGGTCACCTTAACCACGATCTCGATCCCCGAATTCCTGATCGGCTACGTTCTGGTCTATTTCGTGGCTGTGAAGCTGGGCATGTTCTCACCGCTTGCGATGATCAATGACAGCATGACGCTGGGCCAAAAGCTGAACTCGATCGCATTGCCTGTTATCGTTCTGACGCTGGTGGTCCTTGCGCATATGATGCGGATGACACGCGCGGCGATCCTGAACGTGATGCAGTCGGCCTATGTCGAGACTGCTGAACTGAAGGGGCTGACGAATTTCAAGATCATCTACCGCCACGCGCTGCCCAATGCGGTCGCGCCGATTGTCAACGTGGTGATGCTGAACCTGGCCTATCTGGTGGTCGGCGTCGTCGTGGTCGAGGTGGTGTTCGTCTACCCCGGCATGGGACAGTATCTGGTGGATCACGTGACCAAGCGTGACGTTCCGGTGGTTCTGGCCTGCGGCGTGATCTTTGCCGCGATCTATATCGGGTTGAACATGGTTGCCGACATCGTTGCCATTCTTGCCAACCCAAGGCTGAGGCATCCGAAATGAAGAACATCCCAATCTCTGCAATGATCGGGCTGGCCTTCACAGCCCTCTACTTCATCATCGCTCTACTTGCGCCCCTGCTGGCCCCTTATGGCATGGCCGAGGTCGTGGGCGACGTGTGGGAGCCTTCGAGTTCTCAGTTCTGGCTTGGCACCGACAATATCGGGCGCGACCTTCTCAGCCGCATGATCTATGGCGGGCGGACGACGATCTTTATCGCTACGGCTGCGACGATCCTCAGCTTTGTAACCGGCTCAATCCTTGGGTTTCTGGCCGCCGTACTGGGTGGCTGGGCCGATCAGGTCATGTCGCGGACCGTCGATCTGATCATGTCGATCCCGACGCTGATCAGCGCGCTGGTCGTTCTGGCGATGGTCCCCGTGACCATCCCAGTTCTGATCCTGGTTATGGGGCTGCTGGATTCCACCCGCGTCTATCGTCTGGCCCGTGCGGTCGCGGTAGATATCGCTGTGATGGACTATGTCGAGGCCGCAAAACTGCGCGGTGAAGGCCAATCGTGGATCATCTTCCGCGAAATCCTACCCAACGCTTTGTCACCGCTGGTTGCGGAACTAGGTCTGCGCTTTATCTTTGCGGTTCTCTTTGTGTCGACACTGTCGTTCCTTGGCTTGGGTGTTCAACCACCCTTGGCCGATTGGGGCGGGATCGTGAAGGAAAACAAGGACGGTATCGTCTATGGCATCGGCGCGGCGCTATACCCGGCTGTGGCCATCGCAACGCTGGCGATCTCGGTCAACCTGGTGGCTGACTGGGTCTTGAACCGCACCACATCGCTGAAAGGAGGCCGGGGATGAGTGATACCCTTCTCAAGGTCCGCGACCTCAAGATCGGCGCGACCGTTTATCCGCCGGGTGAAAAACCCCATGACATCGAGATCGTGCACGGGGTCAGCTTTGACCTCGAACGCGGCAAAGTGCTGGGGCTGATCGGAGAATCCGGCGCTGGTAAGTCAACCATCGGTCTGGCCTCGATGGCCTATGGCCGGGGCGGTGTGCAGATCACAGGCGGTGAGGTTTGGGTCAACGGGCGTGACATCCTGAAGACCTCATACGGCGATATCCGAAAGCTGCGCGGGGGTGAGGTTACTTACGTGTCTCAATCTGCAGCGGCGTCCTTCAACCCCGCCAAGAAGATCATGGATCAGGTGGTCGAGGCTGCGGTGGAACAGAAGAAGTTCAGCCGCAAAGAAGCCGAAAAACGCGCGCGGGAATTGTTTGCCAAGCTGGGTCTGCCCGACCCCGACAATATCGGTGAGCGTTATCCGCACCAGGTGTCAGGCGGTCAGCTACAGCGCTGTATGACTGCTTTGGCGCTATGTCCCGAACCCGATCTGGTGGTGTTTGATGAACCCACCACGGCGTTGGACGTGACCACCCAGATCGACGTTCTGATGGCCATCAAAGAAGCCATCGCGGATACCGGTGTTGCCGCGCTTTATATCACGCACGACCTTGCCGTGGTCGCGCAGGTCAGCGACGACATCATGGTTCTGCGCATGGGCAATACGGTCGAGTACGGCAATACCGACCAGATCATCAACAACCCGCAGGAAGAGTATACCAAGGCTCTGGTCTCGGTCCGCTCGATCGAACACGAAGAGAAAAAACCCACACCTGAACCGGTGCTGAGCGTTGACGGCATCACCGCGCGCTATAAGGGGCTGAATTTCGACGTGCTGCACAACGTCAATGTCGAGCTTCACCCGGGGCAGACGCTGGCGGTTGTGGGTGAATCCGGCTCGGGCAAGTCGACGCTGGCGCGGGTGATCACCGGCCTTCTGCCGCCGCGCGATGGTGAGATCACCTTTGCCGGGCGCAAGCTGTCGGCAGACCTTAAGGGTCGCACCCGCGAGGACCTGCGCGAGTTGCAGATGATCTACCAGATGGCCGACGTTGCGATGAATCCGCGTCAGACTGTCGGGACCATCATCGGTCGCCCGCTAGAGTTCTATTTCAACATGCGCGGCGCGGAAAAGCGCAAGCGGATCATCGAACTGCTGGATGAGATCGAGCTGGGCGAAAAGTTCATCGACCGTTATCCGGCGGAACTGTCGGGCGGGCAGAAACAGCGTGTCTGTATCGCCCGGTCTCTGGCGGCCAAGCCCAAGATGATCATCTGTGATGAGGTGACCTCGGCACTGGACCCGCTGGTGGCAGATGGCATCCTGAAACTGCTGCTGGACCTGCAAAAGATCGAGGATGTGGCCTATCTGTTCATCACGCACGATCTGGCGACGGTCCGCGCGATCAGCGACAGTATCGCGGTGATGTATCAGGGCCGTGTGGTCCGTTACGGCCCTAAGTCACAAGTGTTGAGCCCACCGTTCGACGACTATACCGACCTTCTGCTCAGCTCGGTCCCCGAGATGCATCTGGGCTGGTTGGAAGAGGTTGTCGCCCACCGCAAAATGGAAAGCGCGGGGAACTGATCCCGCAAAAAACACTCATGAAATCCCGGCACGTGTCACAAACAGGTGTCGGGATTTTGCTATTTGGGACGGGAATGGGCGGCTTATCCGGGGCGAATCCCCTAGGCTCACCCAAAGAACTAACGAAAAGGCCGGACCATGGACCGCAAACTCCTCCTCATCATTCTTGACGGTGTGCCGTGGCGCAATTTCCGCCGCTTGTTCGGCAATCTTGAGGGCTGGGTCGAGAGTGGTGAGGCGCGGGTCTGGAAGCTGCGTTCGGTGCTGCCATCGACCTCGGCCAGTTGCTATGCCTCGATCCACACGGGCGTCACTCCACAGGAACATGGGTGCACCGGCAACGGCAATGTCTTCCGCCTGAGTCACAAGGACGTGTTCAGTCAGGTGCGCGAGGCCGGGGGCATCACCGGGGCCGTCACCCACAGCTATTGGTCGCAATTCTTCAACCGCCACCCGTTCGATTACGTGCGCGACGTTGAATATGATGAACCGGACAGCAAGACGATCAATCATGGTCGGTTTCACACCATGACCGGCTATGGCAAGGCCAACCAGATGACGCCCTGCGACGTAGACCTATTTGCCCAGCTCACCAACATGTGCCTGCGCTTCGGGCTGGATTACGGCATCCTGCACACCTGCACGCTGGACAGCATGGGACATCGCTTTTTCCATGAAAGCGAGGAAATGGACCACGCCTGTTTTGTCATGGACGAGATGCTGGCCCCTTTCATCCCCCGTTGGCGGCAACTAGGATACGAGGTGATCGTCACGGCCGACCATGGCCAAGATGAACGTGGCCACCACGGAGGCCGCAGCCCATTGCAGCAGGAAACGGCGCTGTATTATTTCGGCGATGCAGAAGGCCCCGAGGCGGATGTGGTCATCGACCAGCTTCAACTTGCCCCTACGATCCTGACCCGGATGGGCACGCCCGTGGCCGAGACCATGAAGGCACAGCCATTCCTCAAGTAATCAGTCATAAGGCCATATCTGCTGACCCAGCGCTTCGATCGCCACGGATATCCGCTCAAAACTGTCCGCGGCACGCTTGACCGAGGTTCGCGCCCGTAGATAGCCGTGCACCAGCCCCGCTTCGTTGATGCAGTGTGCTTTGCCGCCGGCCTCGGTGATCCGGGCGCAATAGTCTGGCCCGTCATCGCGCAACGGATCGCAGTCTGCCGTTACGACCACAGTCGGCGGCAGGTTTGAGAAATCGCTATCGTGCAACGGAGCATAGGTCGGATCATCCTGCGGCGCTGGTCCGCCGCACCGCACCTTTTCATAGAAGACGATATCCTCCAGCGTCAAAAGCGGCGCATGGGCATGTTCAAGATACGACCCCTTCGACCGGTCCCCGCCCAGACCGGGATAGATCAGCACCTGCCCCAGAATCATATCCAAACGTCCGCGCGCGTGATGAGCGACAGCCGCTGCCAGATTCCCTCCGGCGCTGTCTCCGGCCAGTACCAGCGCATCCCCGAATTCCGTTGCAGCCCAATTCACTGCAGTCCAGGCGTCCTGAAATTGGGCGGGATGAACATGTTCCGGGCACAGCCGGTAATCCACTGAGACAACCCGATAACCAGTTTGCGCGCAAATCTCGGCGCAAACATCATCGTGGCTGTCCAAGCCGCCTACGACAAAGCCGCCCCCATGCAGGTAAACTACTGTTCGTGTGGGATCGCCTGCAGCATAGACGCGAACAGGCACGCCGTCGGCATGCCTGTCTTCTGTTTCTACCCCCGCGGGACGCGGTTGGCGAAAGTCCTGACACATCGCGTCATAGACGCGGCGCTGGTCGTCAATCGACAGCTCGACCGCGTCATCGGGATAGCTTTCGGCGGTACGTCTTATGAACGCCCAGGTTTCTTCGTCAATCAGGCGTTCATAATCCATGTCCCCTCCGCGATCAGACAGCCCATTCCCATGGCTGGGTGAATGAGCCCAGCACTTTGCTGACATCGTCGTCCGAGGAACCGTTCGCGTCAAGCTGTGCAACCAGCCCGCGCTTTTTGTCGTCAATCACCGATACAACGCGGGCATCGACGCCTGCTTTTTCCAGCGCGCCGTTATAGATACGTGTGATTGCCTGTTTGCGCAGTTCGGGTTTGAACACCTTGCCAACTGCGGTCTTGGGAAGCTCGTCCAGAATGGTCATGTGCTTGGGCTGCGCCGCACGTTCGTGAACATGGACGTCGCAATATTCCAACAGCTCCTTTTCGGTAACCGAGGCGCCCTCGATTAGTTCGACAAAGGCACAGGGTACCTCTCCCGCATAGGCATCGGGCTGTCCAATGGCACCGGCAAAGGCAACGGCATCATGTCCCAGCAGCGCCTCTTCGATTTCGGCGGGGTCGATATTGTGACCGCCACGGATGATCAGGTCCTTGGCGCGGCCTGTGATCCACAGATAACCGTCCTCGTCGAAACGACCCAGATCGCCGGTGCGCAGATATGTGTCAAAGTGGTAAAGATCCACGTTCTTGTCGGCTTCGGTATAGGTGTTGCCGGCATAGACACCTGGGTTCGAGATACAGATCTCACCGATCTCGTTAGGGGCGGCTTCCGCTGGCCCATCCTGTCCATCGTTCAGGATTTTGACATCCGTATAGGGGAACGGAATCCCGATCGAACCGATCTTCTTCTCTCCATCTGTCGGGTTACAGGACACCAGACAAGTCGCCTCGGTCAGGCCATAACCTTCGATGATGGTCACACCGGTCGCTTCCTCGAAGCGGCGGAACAGCTCTACCGGCAGCGGGGCCGAGCCCGAGAACGCAGTTTTCACGGTCGAGATATCGGCATCCACCGGGCGCTGCATCTTTGCGGCAATCGCGGTGGGCACGGTAATGATGAACGTGACTTTCCAACGCTCGATCAGTTTCCAGAAATTGTCGAACACGCCGTCGCCGCGATATCCGGCAGGTGTCGGGAACACCACATGCGCTCCCGAAGACACAGCGGACATCATGATCACGTGAACCGCAAACACGTGGAACATCGGCAATGGACACATCACCACGTCCTTGTCCGTAAACAGCAGCGTGCCGCCCAGCCAGCCATTGTAAATCAGGCCAGAATACTTGTGCTGCGCCACCTTCGGCATACCCGTGGTTCCGCCGGTGTGGAAATAGCAGGCGACGCGGTCTTCCTTGCTGTCCTCGAAGGTCAGGGTCGTGGGCTGCTTTGCCAGCTCTTTGTTGAAATTTTTATAGTTCGCGTGGGCCAGATGTTCCTTGTCGCCCATCTTGGGGCGCAGGAACGGAACCAGCCATGATTTGGGAGGCGTCAGATAACGGTTCAGGTCAATTTCAAGAATCGTGTTGACCTTGGGCGCATGGCGCACGGCCTCTTCGACCTTTTGCGCCACATCCGTCTTGGGAAAAGACTTCAGCGTGACAACAACCTTGGCACCGGTTTCGCGCAAAATGGCCGCGATCTGTTCGGGTTCCAACAGCGGGTTGATCGGGTTCACGATCCCTGCCACTGCACCACCCATCATGGTGATCAGCGTCTCATTACAATTGGGCAGGATATAGGCCACCACATCCTTTTCACCCACACCCAACGAACGGAACAGGTTCGCCGCCTGGTTGACCTTTCCAAGCAATTCAGACCACGTCAGCGTTTCGGCCTTGTCCGTCGGACCGGACATCAGTTGAAAACTGATCGCGTTGTTATTGGGAAACTTACCCGCAGTCCGGGACAGCAGTTGGTGGAATGTGACCGGAACGTCCCGATCCTCCCACGGCATTTCCTGCTCCAGTTTTAGCTTGTCTTCCACTCCGACAAAGGCCATGCGGCACCTCCCTGATTGCTTCCCGCGTCACGCACGAGTTTTAAGTCCACCGTAGGATGGAAGCAAAACCGTGTACGCGCAAGCAGGCGCATAGCCAAAAAATGTGCAATTTAGCAGCGTGACGCAGCGGAGTGTTCAATACTGCCCCGACGTTATTTTATTCTGCGGCGACTCCATCGGTAAACTGCAGCCGCGCCAAACGCGCGTAAAGCCCGTCCTGGGCGACCAGATCATCATGGGTACCCTGCGCCACGATCTGCCCAGCTTCCATCACAATGATCCGATCTGCCTTTTTGACCGTTGCCAAGCGGTGGGCCACGATCAACGTCGTCCGACCCGCGCGCATCTGATCGACCGCCCCCTGAACCGCACGCTCACTTTCGGCATCCAGCGCCGAGGTTGCCTCGTCCAGCAACAGAACTGGCGCATCTCGCAGGATTGCCCGCGCGATGGCAATACGCTGTTTCTGCCCCCCTGACAGCATCACACCCCGTTCGCCAACGAAACTGTCATACCCTTCCGGGAGGGCCGAGATGAAGTCATGCGCAGCGGCAGCACGGGCAGCAGATTCCACTTCGGCGTCAAAAGCGTCCAGACGCCCAAAGCGAATATTTTCGCGGGCCGACGCCGCAAAGATGATCGGGTCTTGCGGCACAAGGGCCATGTGGCTGCGAAAATCACTCCTGTCCAGATCGCGCAAGTCAACACCATCAAGGCTGACACGGCCTGAATCCGGGTCATAGAAACGCTGGATCATCTGAATGACCGTCGTCTTCCCAGCACCCGACGGCCCCACGAACGCAACAGTTTCACCTGGTTTGACCGAAAGGGACAGGTGATCCAGCGCCACGACATCGGGTCGCGCAGGATAGTGGAATGTAACCTGATCAAAGTTAATCTCGCCCCGCACAGGCGTCGGCAAGTGAGAGGCGGATATGGGATCGGTCACGGTGTCCTGCGCGTTCAGCAATTCAACCAAACGCTCGGTCGCACCAGCCGCGCGCTGCAATTCGCTCCAGATCTCGGATAGGGCGGCGACCGAACCCGCCATTATGATCGAGTAGATAACGAACTGGATCAGAACACCTTCCGTCATCACACCGTTGCGAACGTCATTCGCCCCCATCCACAACACCCCGACAATGCCGGAGAACACCAGAAAGATCACAATCACGGTCAGCACGGCGCGTGTGCGAATACGGCGCAGCGACACGATATACGAGGTCTCGGTCATCTCACCAAACTGCTGGCGACTGGCCTGTTCATGGGTGAAGGCCTGCACAGTCTGAACGGCCGTCAACGCCTCGCCTGCATTACCGGATGAGGCGGCGATCCAATCCTGATTTTCGCGGCTGATCACCCGCAGACGACGGCCCAGCACCAGAATCGGAACCACGACCAGCGGGATCAACAGCAACACCATTCCCGTCAGCTTGGCCGAGGTCAAAAGCATCAGGACCAGCCCACCGAAAAACATCAGCATGTTCCGCAGAGCGATGGAAACCGATGAACCGATTACGGACTGAATCAGCGTCGTGTCCGTCGTAATTCGGCTTAGGACTTCCCCCGTCATGATACGTTCATAGAACTCGGGGCTCATCCCGATTACCCGGTCGAAAACCGCCTTGCGAATATCCGCCACCACGCGTTCGCCCAACTTGGTAACCAGCGCATAGCGGATGCCCGTCCCGACAGCCAGAACAGCGGCAATTGCAAGCGCGGCAAGAAAATACCAGTCGAGCAACTCGCCATCTTCGATCCGAAAATTGTCAACCACGCGCCGCACCGCCAGGGGCAAGGTCAGGGTCATGCTCGCCGTCAAAACCAAGGCAAGCCCTGCCCCCGCCATGAGCAATCGGTAGGGTTTCATAAAGGGCCACAAAGACCCAAGAACGCCTATCTTCCGTGAGCGCGCACGCTCTTCGGTCGCGCTGGGGGCGGAATTTCCTGCGGGCTTGGCGGCGTCGGATCTTGCCATGTCTGGGCCTTATATCGTGTTCGCACTTGGGTGAACGCTTCTTGACCGCAGGAACAGTTGGGGTCAAGCAAAGCACCAGATTTTGGGCCTTCACAGGGCCTTTTGACGCAGAGATTTGGGCTGATTTGGAGCGGGCGGCGGGAATCGAACCCGCTTCATCAGCTTGGAAGGCTGAGGTAATAGCCAGTATACGACGCCCGCTCAGCGGAGGTCGGTTTAAGCGATGCGCAAGGTGCCGTCAAGCGCAGTTCTTGGGCTGATTTCGATTTCATCCGATATAGGTTCAATCGGGTCATCCATGCCGGGGTGGGCCCGGAAATCGGACTGTGCCGGGCGATGTTGATCAATCCCGCTGCGGCAGCCAATCACACGAATCCAGCGTGGCCGAGATACGGATCATCGACGCATACCGAAGCTGCTGCGCACCAGAATGCGCGATCAATTGCGATGGATAGGACGTCGCCGCAGCCAAAGCTTGCGGCAAGGGTACACCAACCTGCGTGACCAAAACGCGAATGGCCGTCGTCAAATCCAAGTCTGCACCGGCCAATGTGCCATCCTCAAGCGTGAGTTTCCCGTTTGTCCGCGTGATCCTGCGGCTCTCCAACTCGAACGCGGTCAGGTCGGTGCCCGCAACAGCCATCGCGTCACTGACAAGGAATATCTGCCCCGGAGACGTCTTGGCCGCCCATGCAGCCCGCATGACTTCGGGATGCACGTGAATTCCATCAGCGATCAAACCGGCGGAAAGCCCGCCATTTGCCAGCGCAGCCCCCACCAGACCGGGTTCGCGGTTTCCAAGCTGGCTCATGGCGTTGAACAAATGCGTCACGCACCGCGCACCAGCCGCCGCATAACGCTGACACGTCGCGAAATCCGCATCACTATGACCCAGAGATACCAGCACCCCAGCGTCATGGAGCACGGCGACTTGCTGCTCGGTCACGGCCTCGGGCGCAACCGTGACCATCAGACAGGGCAGCGCGTCTGCCGCGGCGATCAGCGCGGCCAAATCCGTGTCGTCCATTGGCCGGATCAGATCCGCGTCATGGGCGCCTTTGCGCGCTACCGACAAGTGAGGCCCCTCCAGATGCAGCCCGGCCACACCCGATACACCTTCGCGAACCGCCTGCACGGTCGCTTCAATTGCTGCCTGCGTTTTCTCTGCCGTATCCGTAATCAATGTGGGCAACAGCGACACAACGCCCAAACGCCGGTGAGCCGCCGCAATGCGTTGAACAGTCTGGACCGAGGGGTTGTCATTGAACATGATCCCATCGCCGCCATTGACTTGCAGGTCGCAATAGCCGGGGCTTAGAATATCGCCCTTCAGGTCGACAACTTCACCACCAACGGCATCAGACTCGGGCCGGATTTCACCTTCCTCCCCATCCCGGAAGGTGATCGCGTGGTCATACAGCAAACGGTTACCGTCGAAGATGGGACCGTTACGGAAGGTTACCGTGTTATTTGTCATACCGTCTCAGTCACTTTCTTCAGATGCCGCGGCGCATCGGGGTCAATCCCGCGGGCGCTGGCCACGGATTCAACCATACCATAGAAAGCGGTGATCGCGGTGATCGGGTCGGTGATCCAATGGCCGGTCTTGACGACCGGAAGCGGGCCGGCCTGCGTGACTTTTTCCGTAGTTGCAAAGACAGCCGCGCCCTTCCCTGCCAATGCATCGGCGGCTTCAGCCGTTGCTTGCTCGGCCGCGTCACTTGCGGCGAACACGATAGCCGGGAAGCCTTCCTCTACGATCGAGACCGGCCCATGCAGAACTTCGGCCACCGAATAGCTTTCGGCGTGAATCTGGCAAGTTTCCTTGATCTTCAACGCTGCCTCGCTGGAGATTGCAAAGGAAGGGCCCCGCCCAAGGGTAAACAATGACCTTCCGGTGATCGTGTCAGCCGCGGCAGACCAATCGCAACGAGCGGCCTTTTCAAGCAGCGGCGGCAAGGCATGTATGGCCTTCAGAAGGTCTGCATCGCGCTTGACCTCTGCCAGCAGCCAAAGCCCGGCAACCAGCGATGTCACGAAGGTTTTGGTGGCAGCTACACTTAACTCGGGGCCTGCGTGCAACGGCAGGACGGCACCGGCGACCTCGGCCAACCGAGAGCTGGTGTCGTTGGTGATCGCGACCGTAGCAGCACCTGACCGACCCAACGAGCGCGCAAGGTCCACAATATCCGGGCTTTGCCCGGACTGCGAAACGGACAGGCAGACCGCGCCTTTTGCCTGCAACTCAACCCCGTAGATCGAACTGACCGATGGCCCGACCGAAGCGACGGGAAGGTTCAGCAACAGCTCGCTGGCATATTTGATGTAGCTGCACGCGTGATCAGACGATCCGCGCGCCACCGTGATCAGAAAGCGCGGATCAGCCTCGCGGAAAACCTGAGCGGCATTCTGGATGTCCTGCGCGCCTTGGGACAGCAATCTGTCAACCGCCGCAGGGATTTCCAGAATCTCCTGGCGCATTTTCGAAGTAGTTTCTGACATGAATTTCCGGTCCTTCCGGTTACAACCGTAGCTCGGCCACAAAGTCGTAGGCGTCACCGCGATACAACGACCGGGTCAGTTCTGCGACCCGCCCGTTCTTGAGAAATGAGATGCGCTCGATATTCAAACCGGCAGCACCTTCGGGAACTTCCAGCAACTCAGCCTCGCGCGCAGCAAGGTTGAGTGCCGAGATTTTTTGAACCGCCCGCACCGGACGACGCCCCAGACCTTCGAGAACTTCGTAGAGTGAGGTTGTCACCTCAATCGGATTAGGCAGGATATCCAAAGGCAACGCCGCGCGTTCAAGCGCAAGGGGTCGACCATCGGCCTCTCGCAATCGGTAGATGCGGGCAATTTGTTCACCCTCCGACAGGTTCAGCGCACTGATTTCTTCGGCAGTCGGTGCGAAAACTCCGCGCTCAAGCCATTTGGACGCGGTTTTCATACCACGGGTCGACATATCCTCGGTGAACGATGTTAGGTGGGTCAGAGATTGTTCGACCTTTGGAACGCGTTTGCGAATAAAAGAACCCGACCCCTGTCGCTGCTCAATAACGCCTTCCTGCACAAGTTCTTGTATCGCCTTGCGCACAGTAACCCGAGACAAGTCGGTGATTTCCACCAATTCACGTTCGGACGGCAACGACGAATTGGGGGCAAGCACACCCTTGTCGATCCCTTCCTGCAACCTGCGTCGCAGTTGAACGTATCGCGGGCCGTTTTCGGGCGAAAGCCACAGGTCCGCACGCAGGAAATCAGTTATGCTCATGCTGAATCTCCTTCGCCAATTCCAATGCTCCGACCAAAGGTTCCGCCAAAGGGGCAAGCACGGCAGACTGCATCTCCGGTGGCAAGTAATCTGCGTAATGCGACGCGATCCCTCCTGTCAGGCAAAACGCCTGATCCGGACGCCAGCCCAATTTCGCTGCCATCGACGCTATGTAATCACCCCCTGCCTGCATGATCCGCTTGGCGATCGCATCGTTTTCACGCGCAGACGCAGTCACCTCGGGCGCGAGCGCGCCGAATTGGTCAGGCGTTGCAGTCCCGGCAAAGCCGACAATACCGGCCGTACCGTCGAAGCGATCCAACAGCTTGCGCGTCAAGCCGGTTTCCTCCTCGACCCCGTCCATCACATTCAATGACTCGGTCAGGGCGCGGCGACCAACCCACTGAGCCGAGGCTTCGTCACCCAAAACAGGCCCCCACCCCCCGGCAAACCGCATTTCTCCATCCATCTGCGCCGCAAGAAACGATCCCGTGCCGCAATGTGCAATCAAACCGTCCTGCGCGCCCAAGGCACCGCGTAGGGCCGCAGGTCGGTCGTCCTTAATCCGTGCCTGCGCCAATCCCAAAGACACGCGCAATCGGGACGCTATCCCGGCGTCCGTCACGCCGGCCAGCCCAACGAAGGACGGCCAGTGCAGCATGTCATCCGTTCTGCAGCCCACACTTTTGGCCAACCGTTCAAATCCGATGTTGATCTGCTTAATCGCGCCCTCAAAATCGCTCGAAACATTGGCTGGTCCGGTTTCTACTGAATGGACGGCACCCTCCATGTCACAGGCAACACGGCACCGCGTTCCACCCCCATCAACGGCCAAAACGGCACTATTTCGAGACTCAGTCATGACAATACCATTATAATACCTATTGCCGTCAGGAAAGACAAAAATAGACCAATTTGAACCAATTCTGTCTTTCCTTTGTAGATTTTCTCATTTTTCCGAGCGTGGGAAGAAAATTATAGACAAGTGGTATTAAATAGGTATTGTAAGGAAAACCAATGGGGGATTCTCTTGACGCTGCCGTCGACTGAACAACTGCATCAAGAAGCTACGCGGCTTGACCGCAGCGACCTGACGCTGTCTGCCCGCCTTTTGGCTTCGGGGCAGGTTGCTGCTGCAAACACCGCGCTTGAGGCGGTGGACGCCATAGCAGGCGGAGCGGAATCAATGGCAAATACCATTCGTTCTGGCGGCGTGATCCATTATATCGCTGCGGGCTCTTCTGGCCTGATGGCCGCTGCCGACGCGCAAGAGCTTGGGGGCACCTTCTCGATCCCTGCAAGCCAGTTGCGGATTCACATGGCGGGTGGCTTGCCGACCGGCGTGGAAATGCCCGGCGCGGCTGAAGATGAAGACGAAGGCCTCAGAAATGACCTGCAAGACCTTCAGGCCAAAGACACAGTTATCGCGGTGTCAGCCAGCGGTTCCACGCCTTACACATTAGCGGCCTGTGAAATCGCCAGGGAAAAAGGGGCCACCGTCATCGGCATCGCCAACAATGCGCAAAGTCCGCTGCTGGAAGGTGCCGACATCCCGATCCTTTTGGCTACACCGCCAGAGCTGATTTCCGGATCAACCCGCATGGGTGCTGGAACGGCGCAGAAGATCGCCTTGAACATGCTGTCTTCGCTAATGGCACTGGAACTTGGACACGTATATCGGGGCATGATGGTCAACCTGCGCGCGGATAATGACAAGCTGCGCGCACGGGCCGCTGGCATCGTTACACGGATCGCCGAAGTGGATACGGACACGGCACAATCCGCTTTGGAAACGGCTGACGGCGACGTTAAGCCCGCAATTCTGATTGCAGCGCGCGGCCTGTCTCTGGCCGAAGCAACAGAACAACTGAACGCGACAAACGGCATCCTGAGCACCGCATTGGAAATACAAAACAACTGCTAACCAACTGGGAGAATACAATGAAACGCAAAAGCCTGAAACTTGCCCTATTGGGCACAACGCTTATGGCCACTTCGGCCTTGGCCGAGGACGTGACGCTGACCATCGAAAGCTGGCGCAACGACGACCTGACGCTGTGGCAGGAAAAGATCATCCCGGCATTCGAAGCCGCCAATCCGGGCATCAAGGTGAACTTCACGCCCTCTGCCCCTGCGGAATACAACGCGGTTCTGAACGCAAAACTGGAAGCTGGCTCTGCGGGCGATCTCATTACCTGCCGCCCCTTCGACACGTCGCTTTTGCTGTTTGAAAACGGAAACCTGGCGGATCTGAGCGATCTGGGTGCGATGGACAACTTTTCGGATGTGGCGAAATCCGCATGGCAGAACGATGACGGCTCCGCCACGTTCTGCGTGCCGATGGCATCGGTGATCCACGGGTTCATCTACAACAAAGACGCTTTTGCCGAGTTGGGTGTCGACGTTCCCACGACGGAAGACGAGTTCTTTGCCGCTTTGGACAAGTTCAAGGAAGACGGCACCTATATTCCGATGGCGATGGGGACCAACGACCAGTGGGAAGCCGCCACGATGGGCTACCAGAATATCGGCCCCAACTACTGGAAGGGCGAAGAAGGCCGTCTGGCGCTGATATCGGGCGAGCAGTCCTTGACCGATCCGCAGTGGGTCGAGCCGTATGAGACCATTGCGCGCTGGAAAGACTATCTGGGCGACGGGTTTGAGGCACAGACCTACCCCGACAGCCAGAACATCTTTACCCTTGGACGCGCCGCGATTTATCCGGCCGGTTCGTGGGAGATTTCGGGCTTCAACGCACAGGCCGATTTCGAAATGGGCGCGTTCAAGCCCCCGGTCCGTAATGCGGGCGACGGATGCTACATCTCTGACCACACGGACATTGCGATGGGTCTGAACGCAGCGTCGGAGAATGCCGAAGCAGCGCGCACCTTCCTTGACTGGATGGGCACGTCGGAATTCGCCACGATCTATGCCAACGCTCTGCCGGGCTTCTTCTCACTGTCGAGCCACGACATCGCGATGGAAGATCCGCTGGCGCAGGAATTTGTAAGCTGGCGGAATGACTGCGGCTCGACAATCCGGTCTACCTATCAGATCCTGTCGCGCGGCACGCCGAACCTTGAGAACGAAACCTGGAACGCTGCGGCTCAGGTCGTCAAAGGCGCGGAAAGCCCCGCCGATGCAGGCGCACGGCTGCAAGAGGGTCTGGCCTCGTGGTACGCACCGCATCAGTAAGCTGACACATACCCGGGCGGAACTGTTCGCCCGGGTACACCCTTTACTCCTTTGAAAGCTGATCCATGAACCGCCCCCGCTTCCGCTGGCATATCGTTGTATTTCTGGCACCTGCCGTGCTGGTTTATACGGCAGTGATGATCTTCCCGCTGTTCAACACGCTGCGTCTGGCACTGTATACAGAGATTGATCAAAGCCGCGTGTTCGTTGGATTGCAGAACTTTCAAACCCTGTTTTTCGATCCGATCTGGTCCGAGCAGTTCTGGAACGCCTTAGGCAACAATTTCTGGTTCTTCCTGATCCATATGCTGGTGCAAAACCCCATCGGGATCGCATTGGCGGCGCTGCTCAGCCATCCACGCCTGCGGTTCTCGGCGCTGTACCGGTCGGCAATTTTCATCCCGACGATCCTGAGCTTTGTGATCGTTGGCTTTGCGTGGAAGCTGATCCTGTCTCCCATCTGGGGCATCGCACCTTCGATGTTGGATGCCGTGGGCCTGAAATCCCTGTTCGCACCGTGGTTGGGGAAAGAGGAATACGCCCTGACCACACTGGCGCTGATCTCGGTCTGGCAATTTGTGGGCATCCCGATGATGCTGATCTATGCTGCCCTGCTGACCATCCCCGAAGAAATCCTTGAGGCCGGAGAGATTGACGGCATCACCGGGGCCTCGGCCTTTTGGAAAATCAAGCTGCCGCTGATCCTGCCGTCGATCGGCATCATCTCGATCCTGACTTTCGTGGGGAACTTCAACGCGTTCGATCTGATCTATGCCGCGCAGGGCGCGCTGGCGGGGCCGGATTTCTCGACCGATATTCTGGGTACCTTCATGTACCGCACCTTCTTTGGCTTCCAGTTGCAACTGGGCGATCCGCATATGGGGTCGGCCATCGCCGGGGCCATGTTCGCGATCATCCTTGTGGGCGTCTGTATTTACCTCTTCGGCATCCAGACCCGGATGCGCCGATACCAGATGTGAGGGGGCTGAAATGAACAAAGCACGCCATAACCCGATCAACACCGCCGCAATGCACGGGGCGCTGATCCTCTATACGCTGATCGCCCTGTTCCCGGTCTTTGTGATCCTGATCAACAGCTTCAAATCCCGCCGCGCGATCTTTCGGGAACCACTTGCGCTGCCGAATGCCGACAGTTTTTCGATGATCGGGTATGAGACAGTGATGAAGCAGGGGGATTTCTTCCTCTATTTCCAGAATTCGATGATCGTCACCGTGGCGTCGCTGTTCTTTATTCTGCTGTTCGGCGCGATGGCGGCTTATGCGCTGTCGGAATACCAATTCAAGGGCAATTTGGTGATGGGGCTGTATCTGGCGCTGGGGATCATGATCCCGATCCGCATCGGCACCGTGGCAATCCTTGAGATGATGGTGGCGACCGGGTTGGTGAACACGTTGTGGGCGCTGATACTGGTCTACACGGCACAAGGGTTACCGCTGGCGGTGTTCATCCTGTCCGAGTTCATGCGACAGGTCAGTGATGATCTGAAAAACGCAGGGCGCATCGACGGGCTGTCGGAATACACGATCTTTTTCCGGCTGGTGCTGCCTTTGGTCCGGCCCGCGATGGCGACCGTGGCTGTGTTCAACATGATCCCGATCTGGAATGATCTGTGGTTCCCGCTGATCCTTGCCCCGGCCGAAGAGACCAAGACGCTCACACTGGGCAGTCAGGTCTTCATCGGCCAGTTCGTTACGGACTGGAACGCGGTTCTATCGGCGCTGTCCATGGCGATCCTGCCGGTACTGATCCTCTATGTCATTTTCTCGCGCCAATTGATCCGCGGCATCACTTCAGGAGCTGTCAAATGACCAAAGTTCTGATCGCTGGCCTTGGGAATATGGGCCTGAGCCACGCGCTGGCCCAACATAACCACCCCAATGCACAGATCGTCGGGCTGGTGAATCGGTCGGGCCATGTAGACCACCCCGAACTGGGCCACTACTCCGCTTATTCGGATTTCCAGACCGCGCTGGCCGAGACCAAACCCGATCTGGTGGTCGTCGCCACCTATTCCGACAGCCACGCCGATTTCGCCTGCGCCGCGATGGAGGCAGGCGCGCATGTCTTTGTAGAAAAACCGCTGGCCACCAATGTCGCCGATGCGCGGCGCGTGGTGGAAACCGCCACACGGCTGAACCGAAAGCTGGTCGTGGGCTATATCCTCCGCCATCACCCCTCGTGGATGCGCTTGATTGCCGAAGCACGCGATTTGGGCGGGCCTTACGTGTTCCGCCTGAACCTGAACCAGCAATCCTCGGGTGCGGAGTGGGAGACGCATAAGGCGCTGATGCAGACCACCTCGCCCATCGTGGATTGCGGTGTGCATTATGTGGATGTGATGTGCCAGATCACTGATGCACAGCCGGTCCGTGTGCATGGCATGGGCCTGCGCCTGTCTGATGAGATCGCCGAGGACATGTATAACTACGGCCAGTTTCAGGTGATCTTCGACGACGGATCGGTCGGCTGGTACGAGGCCGGATGGGGCCCGATGATGTCCGAGACTGCGTTTTTCGTAAAAGACATTGTCTCGCCCAACGGCTCGGTCTCGATCACCGACGGCAACAAGGGCGCTTCAGCGGATATCGACGGGCACACCAAGGTTGGTGGCCTGCTGATCCACACGCCGGGCGGCGACCGTACCGTCGACATGCCGAATGAGCCCGGCCACCAGGAACTGTGTGACGCCGAACAAGCCTTTATGCTGCGCGCCATCGCTGACGATATCGACCTGACGCGCCATATGAATGACGCCGTCCAATCCCTTGCCATTTGTCTGGCTGCCGATGAAAGCATCCGCACCGGCCAGCCCGTTTCGCTCAAGGAGCCCACGACATGACCGCTCTGACCCTGACTAATGTGAACAAGTCCTTTGGCGAGGTTCATGTCCTGAAAGACATTTCGCTTGAGGTGGAGGAAGGTGAGTTCGTCGTCTTCGTCGGCCCCTCGGGCTGCGGCAAGTCCACCCTGCTGCGCGTGATCGCAGGGTTGGAAGATGCGTCCTCGGGCGAGATCAATATCGACGGGCAAACGGTCAATCTGGTGCCGCCGTCGAAACGCGGGATCGCGATGGTTTTTCAAAGCTATGCGCTCTACCCCCATCTGAACGTGCGTGGGAACATGACGCTGGCTTTGAAACAAGAGAAGCAATCCAAAGCGGTGATTGAGGAACGTGTCGCCACGGCCAGCCGGATGCTGAACCTTGAGGAATATCTGGATCGCTACCCCTCGGAACTGTCCGGCGGTCAAAGGCAGCGCGTCGCCATCGGGCGCGCTATTGTGCGCGAGCCGAAACTGTTCCTGTTCGATGAACCGCTGTCCAATCTGGACGCCGCCCTACGGATGAACACCCGGATCGAGATCGCAAACCTGCACCGCGCGCTTGATGCTTCGATGATCTATGTCACCCACGACCAGACCGAGGCGATGACGCTGGCCGACAAGATCGTCGTGCTGCGTGACGGGCGGGTTGAGCAGATCGGCACTCCGATGGACTTGTACAACAACCCCGCCAACCAGTTCGTCGCCGGGTTCCTTGGGTCGCCGTCAATGAATTTCTTGCCCGAGGGGATGTTGGGCGAAGGTCAAAACACCATCGGCATTCGGCCTGAAGACCTATTTCTGTCGGATGACGGCCCGCTGAAAGCGCGCGTCAGCCATGTCGAAAAGCTGGGCGGCGATACAAACGTTATCGCCAAGGTCAACGACCATTCCGTCACCGCCCGCTTGTTCGGCCAGCACGCGATCAGCGAAGGCGAGGAACTGCGATTCGCTTATACCGCCGACAAAGCTTATCGGTTTGACACCAATGGGCAGCGTTTGCGTTAGGCGCGCCCATTAACACCCCAAAACCTGAAGCGCCTGAACAAGCACCAAAGCTGCAAATTGCGGCGCTTTGGTTGGAATTACGGTGTGGTGGAACATATATATCTGGCAATGTCGGCCTGACAGAAGACCGGACAGACACATTTGCAGGACCGTTATTCCACTGTCACAATGGGGCACTAAGTCCGTTTCATTGCTATCCATTTACAGCCAGGAGCCACCCCATGAAAGACGCTGATCGCATGTCTCTCTCTGCAGACGATTGGGACGAACTGCACTTTCCCCGCCCCGAGGAAAACGAATTTGACCGCGCCGTCGAAAGCGCCATTTCTCGCCGAGGGTTTCTGGGTGGCGTTCTGGCGTTCGGCTCGGGCGCGGCGGCGATGGGCGCCGGTCTAATGGGGTCGACATCGGCGCAGGCGGTCGAGGCCTCGCGCTTTGCCTTCACCCCTATTCCCGCGCAAACCGACGGGACCGTACATGTGCCCGAAGGGTATGACTGGAAGGTGCTGATGCGCTGGGGCGACCCGCTGTTTTCGGACGCGGATGGCTATGACATCGCCGACGGTGGCCCGGTTGAAAAATCCGACCGTATCTTTGGCGAAAACACAGACGGGATGGAGAGCTTTTCATATCAGGGTCACGAACTGATCGCGATCAACCATGAGTTCCCAAATAACGGCATCAACCTTCCCTCTGCGCAAGAAGGTGTTCCCGCCAACGCAGGCGACGTTCTGAAAATGCAGAACATTCAGGGCGTTACGGTGATGGAGGTCAAGGAGGCTGCTGACGGATGGTCTGTGGTAAAGGACAGCCCGTTCAATCGCCGCATCCACCACAATACGCCTATGAAAATCGTGGGTCCCGCTGCTGGTCACGACCTGTTGAAAACCAAGGCTGACCCTACTGGCACGACGTCGCTGGGCACCATGAACAATTGTGGTGCAGGCAAAACGCCTTGGGGCACCTACCTGACCTGCGAAGAGAATTTTAACGGCTATTTCGGATCGTCCGATGAAACCGCCGTTTACGATAAACCGGTCGCGGACGGATATGCGCGCTATGGCGTCAAAGCCAAAAGCTGGAACGGCTACGAACTGTTTGACCCGCGTTTCGACACGTCGAAAAACCCGAATGAACCCCACCGCGTAGGCTGGATCGTGGAAATCGACCCGACCAAACCCGACAGCACACCTGTCAAGCATACCGGTCTGGGCCGCTTCAAGCACGAAAACGCCGAGGTAACTCTGGCCGCGGATGGTCGTGTGGTCGTCTACATGGGCGACGATGAGCGGGGCGAGTACTTGTACAAGTTCGTCTCGAACGGCACCTATCAGCCGGGCGGCGAGACCGAGAGCCTGCTGAACGACGGCACCTTATACGCAGCCAAGTTCGACGACGACCTGTCGGGCGAATGGCTGCCTTTGACGCCCGAAACAACAGACATGGACGCCGCAGAGATTTCGATCTTCACGCGTCTCGCGGCCTCGAAAGTGGGTGCCACGACCATGGACCGCCCCGAATGGGTTGCCTCCAGCCCGGTTGCGGTCGAGGCATATTGCTGCCTGACCAACAACAAAAACCGAGGCATCAAGCCAAACGCAGGCGGCGACGATACCCCGGTCAATGGACCCAACCCGCGTGAGGCTAACAAATACGGCCAGATCGTGCGCTGGCGCCCAAGCAACGACGACCACGCAGCAGATACGTTCGAATGGGATCTCTACGTCATGGCCGGCAACCCAACCGTGCATACGGATGCTTATGCCGGGTCGCCCAATGTCAATGAAGGCAACCTGTTCAATTCGCCGGATGGCATGGTCATCGACACAACCGGACTGATCTGGATTCAGACAGACGGCAATGACAACAACGCCGAGGACTTTGCCGGAAACGGGAACAACCAGATGCTGGTTGGTGATCCGATCACCGGAGAGATCGCGCGCTTTATGACGGGTCCGAATGGGTGCGAAGTCACTGGGCTCGCGTGGTCAACCGACCTGCGGACAATGTTCGTCGGAATTCAACACCCCGGCAGCAATTGGCCCGATGGCGGAACGCCACGGTCTTCGATCATCGCTATCAAGCGGAATGACAACGGCTTGGTCGGCTAATACATCTTTTGGTGGTGCCCTCTTCCGAATACGGGTGAGGGCGCTGTCAGATATCCTCGCCCGGCAAAGCCAACGGCCCGCCCGGAGCCATCAGGTGACGCTCTGACAGCCATGGGTTCAACTCCAATGCCTGCTGCAGAGCTTCTCGCGCTTCGTCCGTTCGCTGAAGACCCATCAACGTCAACGCACGGCCACTTATCGCGGCGACGTGGTTCGGTGACAGCTCAATAGCCCGGTCCAGGTCGGGCAATGCCGCCTGAAAATCCTGCCTCAGATAATGGGCAAAGGCACGCTGGTTATATCCCTCGGCGTAGGACGGGCAGTACTCGATCAGCTTGTCGAAATCCTCGATCGCGCCCAACAAATCCCATGCATTCCGACGCGTCATACCCCGGTCCAGAACGGCCTGAGCCGTTTCGTCCGGTGCATCCGTCCAGAACTCCCACAATTGATTGGACAGCGCGCGGGCGGCCTGTTCGTTTTCGGCCTGTTGTATCTGCGAGATCAACCCGGTCACTCCAGCAGAATGATCCGGTGCCATGGGGCAATCATCGGCAAAGGCAGCACCCGAGGTTGCGGCAACAAAGGCAGAGGCAAGGAAAAGCTGTTTCATACAGCAATGGTGACGCTTGCACGGCTTTCGTCAACCCAGCCTTCAGAACGCGCCCGAGACGCCGGTTTCCTTCACCGCCTCCATCGCAACAAAGGTCGACGTGCTGGCCACATGGGGTAACGACGAAATTTTCTCGGCCAGAACGGCCCGATACTCGGACATCGAACCGGTGCGAATTTTCAGAAGATAGTCGAAATTCGATGCAATCATATGGGCTTGCTCAATCTCGGCCACTTTGCGCACCGCCGCATTGAACTCGGCCAATGCCTTTTCGCGAGTATCTGTCAGACGCACCTCGACAAAGGCCACGTGGTCCAGACCAAGGCGGATCGGGTCAAGCAAGGCGCGATATCCGGTGATGATGCCATCGGCCTCAAGTCTCTTCACACGTGCTTGAGTGGGCGATTTCGACAACCCAATCCGCCGCGCAAGGTCAGCGATGGGGATGCGCCCATCCTCAGACAGAATCGTCAGAATTGACTGATCGAACCGATCAAGACCGGGAAAGTCTTTTTGCACTGTATTCTCCCAAAACTTCAGTCCATTCGCCTTAGTTTGGAAAGAAATAAGGCAATCCTCCTGTGAAATCGACCCTATATTTATCAAAAGCCCCGGAGGATACATGTCACACAGCCTGCGCGCCCATATCGACGGTCAGACCTATGCCGATCAGTCAGCCATACTGGCCCACCTGATTGCACAGTCTGATCTGACCCAAGCCGATCGTCAGTCCATATGCGCCTCTGCCGCTCAGTTGGTGCGCGATATTCGTTCCAGCACGTCGCCCGGCATGATGGAGGTATTTCTGGCCGAATACGGCCTGTCCACTGACGAAGGCGTGGCCTTGATGTGCCTGGCCGAAGCACTGTTGCGTGTCCCCGATGCCGACACGATCGACGCGCTGATCGAGGATAAGATTGCGCCATCCGATTGGGGTAAACATCTGGGGCAGTCCTCGTCCTCGCTGGTCAATGCCTCAACCTGGGCCTTGATGTTGACGGGCAAGGTTCTGGATGAAGGCAAATTGTCTCCGGTCGGTGCCCTGCGCGGCGCAATCAAGCGATTGGGTGAGCCGGTGATCCGCACGGCCGTAGGCCGGGCCATGAAAGAAATGGGCCGTCAGTTCGTACTGGGCGAAACCATCCAAGCCGCAATGGACCGCGCCAAGGGGATGGAAGCCAAGGGCTATACCTATTCCTACGACATGCTGGGCGAGGCCGCCCGGACCGAGGCCGATGCTGCCCGCTATCACCTGTCCTATTCGCGCGCGATTGCGGCCATTGCCGATGCTTGCACCCATGACGACATACGCGCCAATCCGGGAATTTCGGTGAAGCTGTCGGCGCTGCACCCGCGTTATGAACTGGCGCAGGAACAGCGCGTGATGGATGAGCTTGTGCCCCGCCTGCGTGCGCTCTGCCTGCTGGCCAAGGCCGCCGGGATGGGCCTGAACGTAGATGCCGAAGAAGCCGACCGCCTGTCCCTGTCGCTGCAGGTCATAGAAGAGGTCATGTCCGAGCCCGCCCTGACCGGATGGAACGGGTTCGGGGTCGTGGTTCAGGCATATGGCCCACGCGCCGGGATCGTCTTGGACACACTTTATGACATGGCCCAACGCCACGATCGCAAGTTGATGGTCCGGTTGGTCAAAGGGGCCTATTGGGATACCGAGATCAAGCGTGCGCAGGTCGAAGGCGTCGATGGCTTCCCTGTCTTCACCCGCAAGGCGGCGACCGATATTTCCTACATCGCCAATGCGCGCAAATTGCTGGGTATGACCGACCGGATCTATCCGCAATTCGCCACCCACAACGCGCATACCGTCAGCGCGATCCTGAATATGGCCAAGGATCAACCCTATGAATTCCAGCGCCTGCACGGGATGGGCGAAACGCTGCACGGGTTGGTCAAAGATCAGAACTCTACCCGCTGCCGTATCTACGCTCCGGTCGGTGCGCATCGCGACCTGTTGGCGTATCTGGTGCGCCGACTGTTGGAGAACGGTGCGAATTCATCTTTCGTGAATCAGATTGTGGATGAGACTGTGCCGCCGGAAGAAGTCGCCGCCGACCCGTTCAACGATATCCGCGAACCGGCACGGCCACTGCCCACCGGACCTGAACTGTTTCAGCCCGAGCGCCCGAACTCGAGCGGGTTTGACTTGCAACACACGCCCACACTGGATCGGATCGACGCCGCCCGCGACTGGTTCCGAGCACATCACTGGTACGCGCGGCCACTTTTGTCCGGGGATGCCACGCCCGAGGACGACCAGCCTGTCATCAATCCGGCCCAACCTCAGGACCGGCCCGGCGCTGTCGCCCCAGCAAGCGCCGAGGACGTCGAACTGGCGCTGGCCTCTGCGGCGCCATGGCAATCGCCAGCGACCGAGCGGTCCCGCATCCTGAACGCCGCTGCCGATCTGTACGAAGACCATTACGGCGAGCTTTTTGCGCTGTTGTCCCGGGAGGCTGGGAAATCGCTTCCGGATGCAGTTGCTGAACTGCGCGAAGCCGTTGATTTCCTGCGGTACTATGCTGCGAATATTCCTGATCTTGCGCCTGCTGGAACCTTCACATGCATCAGCCCGTGGAACTTTCCGCTGGCCATTTTCACCGGTCAGATTGCGGCGGCGCTTGCCACTGGTAACGCTGTACTGGCCAAACCCGCCCCGCAAACACCCCTGATCGCGCATCGCGCCGTGCAGTTGATGCATGAAGCAGGTGTGCCACTGGATGTTCTGCAGTTGCTGCCGGGTGGCCCTACGGTGGGTGCGGCACTGACCTCGGATGCGCGGGTTTCGGGCGTGGCTTTTACAGGCTCGACCGCGACAGCGCTGAAAATCCGCGAGGCAATGGCAGAAAACCTGCGGCCCGGCACCCCGTTGATCGCGGAAACCGGCGGACTGAATGCCATGATAGTGGACAGCACTGCCCTGCCAGAACAAGCCGTGCAATCCATCATCGAAAGCGCGTTTCAATCGGCGGGTCAGCGTTGCTCGGCCCTTCGGTGCCTTTATGTGCAAGAGGACATTGCGGACGACCTGCTGACGATGCTGAAGGGCGCGATGGAGGCCCTGCAGGTTGGCGACCCATGGTTGATTTCAACCGATTGCGGCCCTGTTATCGACAACGATGCACGGCAGGTCATCACGGATCACGTTGCAACGGCCCGTCGGGACGGGCGCATCCTAAAAGAGATGCCAACGCCGCCCGACGGCACATTCGTCGCACCGACGCTTATTGAAATCCCCGGCATTGCCGCGCTCGAACGAGAAATTTTCGGCCCGGTTCTGCATGTCGTTCGGTTCAAGGCGTCCGAGATTGATCAGGTGATCGCTGACATCAATGCCACGGGGTACGGCCTGACCTTTGGCTTGCACACGCGCATTGACGACCGTGTTCAGCACATCACCGAAGCCGTTCACGCAGGCAATATCTATGTGAACCGTAACCAGATTGGAGCGATTGTCGGATCGCAACCTTTTGGTGGTGAAGGGCTTTCCGGGACTGGCCCCAAGGCCGGTGGCCCAAACTACATGACCCGTTTCCGCGCACCCGACCGCCAGAACAGCGCCGGGACGTGGGATGCAACAATGGGCGGCATGCCTGCCCCGGACGGCGAACCGGCATCAGTTCAAACCCGTTCCCTGCCCGGCCCCACCGGAGAATCCAACCGCCTCAGCGAGTTCCCCCGCCCGCCTCTATTGTGTATGGGGCCGGGTGAGGCTGCAGTTCAGGCACAAGCGGTGGCCGTGCAGGAATTGGGCGGTTCAGCAATCCGCGCCACAGGTACGATCGATCTGCATCGGCTTGAAAATGCGACAGGTATCTCCGGCGTTTTGTGGTGGGGTGATGAAGCCACGGCCCGAGACATTGAACGGCATCTGGCCCGCCGCACTGGTCCGATCCTGCCCCTGATCCCTGGCTTGCCAGACAAGGCCCGAGTACAGGCCGAGCGCCACGTCTGCGTCGACACAACCGCCGCAGGGGGTAACGCGGCGTTGCTGGGTGGCGCGGCCTAAACAGACCTTGACGCTGGGCTAAGGAAAGCCCAGCGTCGCGCCATGTTTCCGATCCGCGATCATAACCCTTCGGGGCGCACTCCGTTCGTCGTTTACCTGCTAATGGCGGCGAATATTCTGATCTTTATCAGCTATGCAGGCGCCATGGACGACGCGCGACTAATCAACCAGATTTACTATGATTACGCCGTTATTCCGGCTCGGATCACTGACGGATTTGCGTTCGATACTTTGGTGACATCAATGTTCCTGCACGGGGGCTGGATGCACCTGATCGGCAACATGCTGTTTCTGTGGATCTTTGGCGACAACCTCGAAGATGAGATGGGCCACCTACCCTTCCTTCTGTTCTATCTGGCCGCCGGGATCGGCGCTGGCCTGATTCACGTCCTGACAGCCCCCGGCTCATTGGTTCCCACAATCGGTGCATCGGGCGCGATTGCCGGAGTGATGGGCGGCTATTTGCTGCTGTTCCCCAAGGCGCAGGTCGATATCCTGTTGATCCTGATCGTTTATATTCGCGTTTTCACCATTCCGGCTTTTGTCATGCTTGGGGTCTGGCTTGGCATGCAGTTTCTGGGCAGCCTCTCCAGCAACCCGGACGAAGGGGGGATTGCATATTGGGCGCATACAGGCGGTTTCTTCGTCGGTTTGGTGCTGAGTATTCCCTTGTGGTTGCGGCGCGGTGGCATCAGATACTGGAACCGGACACACGGCCATCCACCCCACCCAGAGCAGACCTACAAGTTCTCGCAATCACGCATTCCCCGCATTCCGCGCAGGTAGACGCCCGCCGCTTAGTTCAGTGATTTCCCGGGCAGCGGCCATAACCAACCCGCCCAAGTCCGGCGCGCGGTCCGCTTTGAATCGCACAGTCGGGCCGGACACGGATATCCCGGCACAGGGCTCGGCACGGTCATTGAATATCGCCGCGCCAATGCAGGACATGCCTTCATAGCGCTCTTCCCGATCATGCGACCAGCCCCGCTTTCGCGTCAGCGCCAAGTCCGACTGCAACTTTGACCCGGGCAGCAAGGTACTCTCGGTAAAGGCAACCGTTTCCCCCAAGCCTAGCGCTTTGGTCAACCCGGCCTCGCCCAGTTCGGCCAGGATCGCCTTGCCAGTTCCCGATGCATACATCGGGGTCCGGGCCCCCGGCGGAAAAAACGCCCGGATGGGGTTCCCGGTTTCGACCTGCCCAACAAACACAACCTCGAACCCATCGGGAACCGCAAGATTGGCTGTCTCACCGCTGTCCTGCATCAAGCGCCGCAGGATGGGTCGTCCGATCTCGATCACGCTGTTTCTACGCAGGAAAGACGCGCCGGTTCTGTATGCCTCGATGCCAATCACCCACTCCTGACGCTCTTCGTCAAAGCTGACGAAGCCGTGTTTTTGCAACGTGACCAGAATACGGTGCGTAGTGGCTGTGGGGACCCCGATCTCTCTGGCCAGATCACTCAGCGCGGCCCGCTCCATGCGCGCAACCGTGGTCATAACGCCCAACGCGCGATCCAAAGACTGCATGGTCCCGGCCGAGCTTTCCTTGAACATGGATTTCGGTCGACCTCGTGGTCTTTTTTGCGGCTCTTGTCCCAATTTCCCTTCCTCCTTTGCCCGATATTTTTTGTCGCGGCTGAAATTCGCCTTCAAAATGAAAAACGGAAATCTTCACGAATTTCGTCGGTTACAAATTTTTTGACAAAAATGAAAATATTTTTCAAGAAAATTGCATGGCGCCGCATAATCCCGGAAAATGTCCTCCAAAGCGGAGGAATAGAAGATGTCCAACCAAAACCCGGTCTTCATACCAGGGCCGACAAATATCCCCGACCGGCTGCGGCTGGCCATGCAGGTTCAAACGCGAGACCACCGCGCACCGGATTTTGTCGACACGTTCGCCCCTGTTCTCGAAGAGACAAAGCGTGTCTTCAGCACTCAAACCGGTCAGATCGTGACATTCCCTGCCTCGGGCACCGGCGGGTGGGAAGCGGCGATCACCAATACCCTCAGCCCCGGAGACAAGGTTCTGGTGGCCCGTTGTGGCGTTTTCAGCCATCGCTGGATCGACCTGTGCCAACGGCACGGGTTGGACGTGCAGATTATTGATTGCCCTTGGGGGACAGGTGCACCAGCAGACCTGTTTCAAGCAGCCCTTGCCAAGGACACGTCGCACGACATCCGCGCCGTTCTGGTGACCCATAACGAAACCGCCACCGGCGTGCTTTCGGATATCGGTGCTGTGCGTCAAGCCATGGACTCCGCAAACCATCCCGCGATGCTGTTTGTGGATTGCGTAAGCTCGCTGGCCTCTGTGCCATTTCAGTTTGACACATGGGGCGTCGATATCGCCGTGTCGGGGTCGCAAAAAGGATTCATGCTGGCGACCGGGATGGCGATCCTGTGTGTCAGCGAAAAGGCGCAAGAGGCGATGGCGTCCGCCAAGCTGTCCCGCACCTTTTTTGATTTCCGCGACATGATGGCTGCGAATACATCGGGCGGGTTTCCCTATACCCCGCCGCTGCAACTGATCTACGGGATGCGCGAAAGCCTTAAGATGCTGTTTGAGGAAGGTTTGGACAACGTCTATGCCCGCCACCACCGGCTGGCCGAAGGGGTTCGCCGTGCCACCGACGCGTGGGGCTTGAAGCTGGTTGCACAGTCGCCCGACCTTTATTCCGATACGGTCAGCGCAATCTATGTCCCCGATGGGTTCGACAGCAACGCCCTGACAGATCACGCGTTCAACGCATATGGCGTGTCCTTCGGGATCGGCCTTGGGCAACTGAACGGCAAGGCGTTTCGCATCGGTCATCTGGGCAGCCTGACGGACGTGATGGTCCTGTCTGGCCTCAGCACGATCGAAATGGCGATGGCGGACCTGAATTACCCGATCTCACTGGGCAGCGGGGTCGCGGCCGCGCAGGAATTCTATCGTTCCGGCTCGTCCGGCAACGCAATGGCGGCAGCCTGAGGAGATTGATCATGCTGGATCACACCCCCGCCGCGAAGCTGACAATCGACGACATGCGAGCGGCGCATGAACGGATCAAACCATATATCCGCCGAACCCCGGTCATGGTGTCCGACTACCTGAATGACCTGACAGGCGCCGATCTGTTTTTCAAGTGCGAGAACTTTCAAGAGGCCGGCGCCTTCAAGGTTCGCGGAGCAAGCAACGCCGTGTTTGGCCTAAGCGATGAGATGTCGGCAAAGGGTGTCTGCACCCATTCCAGCGGCAACCACGCGCTTTCGCTGTCGTATGCGGCCGGGCGGCGGGGCATTCCCTGCCACGTGGTCATGCCGCGCACGGCACCACAGGCCAAGAAAGATGCGGTCCGGCGCTTTGGCGGAACGATTACCGAGTGCGAGCCGTCGACCACCTCGCGCGAAGCGACGTTTGCCGAAGTGCAGGCCAAAACGGGCGGCGAATTCGTCCACCCCTATAACGACCCCCGCGTGATCGCTGGGCAGGCGACATGTTCGGCAGAACTGCTGGAACAAACCGACGGTGTGGATGCGGTCATTGCGCCGATTGGCGGCGGCGGTATGGTGTCCGGAACCTGTTTAACAGTGTCAAACCTGGCTCCCGGTACAGCGATCTATGCCGCGGAGCCGGAACAGGCGGATGACGCTTATCGTTCGTTCAAGGCGGGTCGCATTATCGCGGACGACGCGCCCAAAACGGTTGCCGACGGTCTGCTGGTGCCGCTCAAGGAAAACACGTGGCACTTTGTGTCCAACCACGTGACCGACATCTTCACCGCCTCGGAGGATGAGATCATCGAGGCGATGAAACTAACGTGGAAATACTTGCGCGTGGTGATGGAGCCGTCCTCGGCTGTGCCTTTGGCAACCATTCTCAAAAATCCGGACGTGTTTCGCGGAAAACGCGTCGGCGTAATCATCACCGGCGGCAACGTGGATTTGGACAAGCTGCCCTGGCTCAAAGGGTAAGGAGGAATAACATGAACAAACCTGTGAAATTTGACGACCTCGAAGTCGGCTTCGACATCCCCGCCTCAATCGGTATGGACGAAAAAGACATTCAAACACCGTGCCTGATACTCGATCTGGACGCGCTGGAGCGGAATATCAGGAAGATGGGCGACTATGCCAAGGCACATGGCATGCGCCACCGCGTACACGGCAAGATGCACAAGTCCGTTGATGTCGCCAAACTTCAGGAAAAGCTGGGCGGCGCGGTGGGTGTCTGCTGTCAGAAAGTCTCGGAAGCAGAAGTTTTTGCGCGCGGCGGCATCAAGGATATCCTTGTATCAAATCAGGTGCGTGACCCGGCCAAGATCGACCGCCTGGCGCGACTGCCCAAGACCGGAGCGCGCACCATCGTCTGTGTGGACGACGTCAATAACGTCGCGGACCTGTCCGCTGCGGCAGTCAGCAACGGCACCGAATTAGAGGTTCTGGTCGAAATCGACTGCGGCGCGGGGCGGTGCGGCGTGACCACAACTCCGGCTGTAATCGAGATCGCCGAGGCGGTCGTGGCAGCCCCAAACCTGAAATTCACAGGCATTCAGGCGTATCAGGGCGCAATGCAGCATCTCGACACGTACGAGGCCCGAAAAGAGAAACTGGATGCTGCAATCGCGATGGTAGAAGACGCAGTTGACGGGTTGAAGGCCGCAGGAATCGACTGCGAGCTGGTCTCGGGCGGCGGCACCGGGTCGTATTATTTCGAAAGCAATTCAGGTGTTTACAACGAGCTACAATGCGGCTCCTACGCCTTCATGGATGCCGACTATGGCCGTATTCTGGACAAGGATGGCAAGCGGATCGACCAGGGTGAGTGGGAAAATGCGTTGTTTATCCTAACAAGCGTCATGAGCCACGCCAAAGCAGATAAGGCGATCTGTGATGCAGGTCTAAAGGCGCAGTCCGTCGATAGCGGCTTGCCGTTCATCTTTGGGCGCGATGATGTCGAATACCTCAAATGCTCGGATGAACACGGCGTGATCGGTGATCCCGGCAATGTTCTCAAGGTCAACGACAAGCTGCGTCTGGTTCCCGGTCATTGTGACCCAACCTGCAACGTCCATGACTGGTATGTGGGTGTGCGGGGCGGCAAGGTTGAAACGCTCTGGCCTGTTTCGGCCCGTGGAAAGGCGTTCTGAGCAATGAGGGATATCATGACTTCTCAAGACGGGCTGCTGATCGTAGGCGAAGATCTTTGCAAGCAACTGGTCGGCCGCCAGCAAGCCTTTGACGCGGTTCAGTCGGTCTTTGGCGCAATGGCCAACGGCGGGGCGTGGAATTTTCCTGTTGTGCGCGAGGCGCTGGGTTACGCGGACGCATTGTACGGCTTCAAGTCAGGGTTCGACAGGGAAGGACAGGTGCTGGGTGTAAAGTCGGGCGGATATTGGCCCGACAATGCCGAAAAAAATCTGACCAACCACCAATCCACCGTCTTTCTGTTCGATCCTGACACCGGGCAGCTCTCTGCGCTTGTCGGGGGCAATTACCTGACGGCGGTGCGCACGGCGGCCTCGTCAGCGGTCTCGATTGCACATCTGGCGCGGCAAGATTCGAAGGTTCTGGGGATGGTTGGTGCAGGTCATCAGTCCGCCTTTCAACTGCGTGCGGCAGCCGAACAGCGCGCGTTCGAAAAGGTCGTCGCCTGGAACCCCCACCCGGACATGCTGCCGCGTCTGGCTGCCGTGGCCGAGGAAATCGGGTTGGAATTCGAGGCCGTCAGCCAGCAGGAACTGGGCGCGCAGGCGGATGTGATCATCACGATCACCTCAGCCTTTGAACCGCTATTGATGAATGACTGGATCAAACCCGGCACGCACCTTGCCTGCATGGGCACCGACACGAAAGGCAAGCAAGAGGTCGACCCCGCGCTTTTGGTCGCAGCAACCGTCTTCACAGACGAGGTCGCCCAATCCGTTACGATCGGCGAAGCCCAGCACGCTGTAAACTCGGGGGCGCTGAAGCAGGATCAGATCACACCAATTGGTGCCGTGATCAACGGGGATCACCCCGGCCGGACCAGCGAAGACGAAATCACCCTGTTCGACGGAACCGGGGTCGGTTTGCAGGATTTGGCAGTTGCGTCGGTCGCCGCGCGATTGGCGGATGAGGCAGGCTTGGCGCAGCGCGCGGCCCTATGAAACGAAAAAGCGCGCCTCGTTCGGGGCGCGCAACTTCGATCGTGGCGATCAGGTCTTAGCCCCGGATCACCTTTGCAAACTGGTCAAAAATCGGTTCGTTCGAACAGATCACCTCGCCATCTTCCAAGACACTGCCTTCGGGGTTTAGGGCCTGCACAAAGCCACCGGCCTCTTTCACGATGATGATCCCGGCCGCCACGTCCCATGCGTGCAGGCGGCGTTCCCAGAACCCTTCGTACCGACCTGCGGCCACGTATGCCAAGTCAAGCGCAGCCGAGCCCCAGCGGCGCACACCGGCGCAGGTCGGCATCAAACGCGCCAGATCCTGCAGCGTTGCTGGCAAGTCCGAACGGCCACCAAAGGGCAGGCCCGTCGAAAAGATAGACTCGATCATACGATGACGACTTGAGACGCGAATGCGGGTGTCATTCATCCACGCACCTTCACCTTTTTCGGCAAAGAACATCTCGTCCTTGGCCGGGTCGTAGATCACGCCAGCGACGATCTTGCCCTTATGTTCCAACGCGATTGAAATCGCCCAGTGCGGCAGGCCGTGCAGGAAATTCGTTGTCCCATCCAGCGGGTCCACGATCCAGCGGCGGGTGGGATCTTCGCCGGGGATTTCGCCGCCCTCTTCGGCCAGCCAACCATAGGTCGGGCGCGCGCCCAGCAGTTCCTCTTTCAGGATCGCCTCTGCGGCGATATCCGCCTTTGAGACAAAATCGCCTGCGCCTTTCATCGACACCTGAAGGTTCTCGACTTCGCGAAAATCTTTGACCAAAGACCGCCCCGCCTTGCGCGCGGCTTTAATCATGATGTTGAGGTTTGCACTGCCAACCATTGTCCAAAGGCTCCTGTTCGGTCAAACCGCGCGTATACTGATGCAAAGCGCCCTTGCCAAGAGGAATGATACGCATAGCAGACCCGCGATTTGCGCCTATTGCTGTTGCAGCTTGCGGGCCTCGGTTCCGGCCAGTTGAATCAACTCCTGCACATAGGGCTTTTCAAGGTCTTCCGTGCGAACCGCTGCGTACAAACTGCGCGTAATCCCATCCTTGGTCAGTGGGCGTGTCACATAGTCGGAATTGTACTTTACCTCGCGCACGACCCAGTCGGGCAACACCGAAATCCCACGGTTCGAGGCAACCAAAAGCAGGATGACCGCCGTCAGTTCCACCTGCCGGATCGCGGCCGGTTCCACCCGCGCAGGGATCAGCAACTGGCTGAACACATCTAGTCGCGTGCGCTCGACAGGATAAGTGATCAAGGTCTGCCCCCGGAAATCTTCGGCTTCGATATAGTCCTTTTGCGCCAAGGGATGCACCGACGCGGCGACAAATACGGCGTCATAGTCGAAAAGCTCGATGAACTCGACACCCGGCAGGTCTTCGGGGTCGGACGACACGACAAGATCGACCTCTTCTTTTTGCAGCGCTGGCAAAGCGTCGAACGCAAGACCTGGTTTGATATCTACATCGACATCCCCCCACGACTTGCGGAAGGTTTCCAGCACGGGAAACAACCACTCGAAACAGGCGTGGCACTCGATAGCGATATGCATCCGACCGGTACGACCATCACGCAGGGACGAGAATTCGTGCTGGGTCGCTTCGACCTGCGGCAGGATTTGCTCGGCCAACCGCAACAGGCGCAGACCAGCCGCCGATAATTTCATCGGCTTGGACCGACGTAGGAAAAGTTCAACACCCGCCTGATCTTCCAGCCCCTTGATCTGATGACTCAGCGCAGACTGCGTGATGTTCAACTGGTCCGCAGCGCGGGCAAGCCCACCACATTCATGGATCGCCTTGATTGTGCGCAGGTGCCGGAATTCGATGTGCATTTCAGATTCACTCATGTTGTTCTTGAACAATATGAGTTTGTCTCACATAGCAGAAACTGGCACAAGACCCGGGACCGCAGCAAATGAGGCCAAGATGACCAAGCCAGAAATTTCGTTCGAGTTCTTCCCGCCGCAATCGCTGGAAGCCTCTTTTCGGTTGTGGGACACTGTTCAGACATTGGCCCCACTTGATCCTCGATTTGTGTCTGTCACCTACGGTGCAGGCGGAACCACGCGGGAACTGACCCGCGATGCGGTGGCAACTTTGCACAAATCTTCTGGCCTGCCTGTCGCGGCCCACCTGACCTGTGTGGATGCTACGCGCGAGGAAACATTGGCCATTGCCGACAGTTTTGCCAAGTCAGGCGTCCAGGATATCGTCGCGTTGCGCGGTGACCCACCAAAAGGTCAGGACAGTTTTGTTCCGCACCCTGACGGCTTTCAGAACTCGGTCGAACTGATTGCGGCGCTGGCTGAAACAGGCAAGTTCAACATTCGCGTCGGCGCCTACCCCGATATCCACCCCGAGGCGCAAAATGCGCGCACAGACGTAGACTGGCTCAAGGCCAAATTGGACGCCGGTGCCGACGAAGCCCTGACGCAGTTCTTCTTTGAGGCCGAAACCTTCTTCCGCTTTCGCGACGACTGCGCCAAAGCGGGGATCGACAAGCCCATCGTGCCGGGAATTCTGCCGATCGAAAACTGGAAAGGGGCGCGCAACTTTGCCCGCCGCTGTGGAACGCGCATCCCGGCATGGGTTGAACAGGCGTTTGACAAGGCCGTTCGCGACGACCGCGAAGACCTGCTGGCCACGGCCCTATGCACCGAGCTGTGTTCCGACCTGATCGAAGGCGGTGTCGACAAGCTGCATTTCTATACGCTGAACCGCCCGGAACTTACCCGTGATGTCTGTTTTGCATTGGGCATCACACCCAAAACCGAGCTTCAGAACGTCGCCTGATCCAAAGGTCCGAACACACGATATTGTCGAGCCAAACCCGGGGGACAATCCATTCGCAAACACCCCTATTGTTCCCCCTTCATATTCAATTTTTTGCCTTATTTGACAAAAATTCACCCGTCCTGACACTGGTTCTCGTAGTTGTTTAACGAGTGATTTGTTATGGAACCTGTTGATAAAATCAGGGCGCGTGCTGAGGCACTTCATGCCCTTGGATTGAACCAGCAAGCTGGTTCTGCGGACATCAGGAACGCGTGGCGACAGATCGCGTTTCACGCACATCCCGATTGTTCCTCGTCTGATGCGGCAGACTTCACACGCGCCAAGGAAGCTTACGATCTTTTGCGCGAAGAAGGGTTGGCTGGGAAAGCTGCTGATGCCGGAAAACCAAAGCGTCCCAGGTTGCGCAAACGCGTAATCACGCTGGAAGATGCGGATATCAATGCCTGTCGTTCATTGCTCGACAAAGCGCTTGCGCATGTTTCGGAAGAACAGGAAGCCAATCAGACCGAGGCGACGGTCGATTTGCGGGCCGACTCGGATCATATCCCCGAGGCTGTCGGCTGCTATGGCCGCAACCTGACGTATTTCGTGCCATCTCCGGTTTGTGAAGGTGCAAACCGTATCGCGCTTCCTACGTCGATTTTGGCTGGGACTCGCCGCACCGAGACTGAGGTCCTCAGTTTTCAGTGCAAAGAGGCCGGTGCTGGCGAGGTGGTTGTCCCCGAGACAATCCTGAACCGCAAGTTCCCCGGCGCAAAAAGCGTCCGCATCCGGTTCGAGGCGGATCAGAAAACTCAGGATGAGTTTTGGCTGGCCAGTTGACTTCGACACAAAAAAACCCGGCTGAAACAGCCGGGTTTCCATTCGAATTTCCACTTATCAGTTTGAAACCGGAGCGTCCGAGGTGAATTTCGGAATGACGGCGGTTGATGCTGCGTCGGCCTCGATCCCCGGCCAGTTCCCTTCGGCAAGGTTGATGTTGCCGGGAATGTCTTCCTCAAAGAAACCTACGACCACATCCGTGATGTTGAGATACAGCTTGTCGTCCACGATCCGCCAAAGGTTGGGATTTGCCGGAACCTTGCCGCCGCGCGAAACGCCATAAGCGCAATGGCCATCGTATTGGGGCGCATAAAAGGCGGGGTTCTCAAGGAACTTGTCGCGGTTTTCTTCGGTCGAAAACGCCCAGGTTGCACCATTGTATTCAGCGGTGATATCCGCCCGGCCGCGCACTCCTTCGGGCTGCGCCTGACCGACCGGAGACTGATCGAGGCCGCGATAGGCGACGACGTCATAACCTGAAACCGCAAAACCAGTGCCATCGACATACTGATCTCCGGCAAATGCGGGCAGCGACAGCGCAAGAGTAGCGGCTAGGGTCAGGGCAAAGCGTTTCATGTGTTCAATCCTCATGTCCGAGGAGCGGTTCATCGCTCCGGTTTCCGGGTTCGGTCTGAGGATAGGTGATTTGTGTGCTCTGCGCAGTCCCGCTCGCGCCGCTGTGACATCGCACGTGAAAACGTGAAGGTTTCGCCCCGTTTGTTACAAAAACGACCCAACTTCCGGGGTTGGACTCTGAAGTCTGCAATATTAGCTGTTGTGACGGACGGACAATTTACATGAAATCTTCTGGGAAAGACGGACAATGACCGAACAAACGACCTATACGCCCCCCAAGGTCTGGACATGGGACAGTCAGAATGGCGGCCAGTTCGCCAATATCAACCGGCCGATTGCCGGGGCCACACATGACAAGGACCTGCCGATCGGGCGTCACCCGCTGCAGTTGTACTCCTTGGCGACCCCGAACGGGGTAAAGGTAACCGTCATGCTCGAAGAGCTGTTGGCGCTGGGGCACGAAGGCGCCGAGTATAACGCATGGCTCGTCAATATTGGTGACGGTGACCAGTTTGGATCAGGTTTTGTCGAGGCCAATCCAAATTCGAAGATTCCTGCCCTTTGGGATCGCTCGGGTGAAAAGCCCGTACGTGTGTTCGAAAGCGCTTCGATCCTGTTCCATCTGGCGGAAAAGTTTGATGCCTTCCTTCCCAAATCCGGCCCAGAGCGCGTAGAGGTCATGAACTGGGTGTTCTGGCAAATGGGCAGTGCGCCTTATCTGGGCGGCGGGTTCGGACATTTTTACGCCTACGCGCCCGAAAAGTTCGAATACCCGATCAACCGGTTCGCCATGGAAACCAAACGGCAACTGGACGTGCTGGATCGTGAACTGGCCGACAAGACCTATATCGCGGGTGACGACTATTCGATCGCAGATATTGCGATCTGGCCCTGGTACGGCCAACTGGTTCTGGGGCGTCTTTACAGCGCGGCCGA
Source organism: Ruegeria sp. HKCCA5491 (assembly GCF_013034565.1). Taxonomy (NCBI): domain Bacteria; kingdom Pseudomonadati; phylum Pseudomonadota; class Alphaproteobacteria; order Rhodobacterales; family Roseobacteraceae; genus Ruegeria; species Ruegeria sp. HKCCA5491. The sequence goes on along the minus strand of NZ_WQGG01000002.1, from coordinate 91,233 downwards.
ATTCCTGGACGTCGACTCCTACAAGAACGTCATGCGTTGGGCCAAAGCGATTGACGAGCGCCCAGCCGTCAAACGCGGCCGAATGGTGAATCGCGCATTTGGTGAGAAACATACGCAGCTTCACGAACGTCACGAAGCCAGCGATTTCGAAACCCGCACGCAGGATAAGCTTGAGGCCGCGGCGGAATAAGACACCTAGACCTCGCGGGGAACGCTTCGCGGGGTCTTGTTCTACTTCAGGACAGGCGGTTTATCCGGGTCGCTGCCCGGCGCAACCTGCGTCATGGCCCGCGCTTCGGGCTGCGGCAGATCAAAGCGCAATCCCACACGGGCCAGAGATGCCGCGGCTGCATCTTGTGCACTGAAAAAACCGACATCCATCGCCCCGGCCTCAATCCCCGAAAACGTCAACGCCTCGGACGCGGCTTTGGCCAAGGCGGCCTCGGCACCGCCTACCGCGTCGACGAATCCCAGCATGTGCCCTGAGCCACCTTCTTTCGATCTGGTGCCCACAAGAAACGCGGCCTGAGCCAGCCCAACAGCGGTGGCCAACTTGGTGTCCAGCGCGGTCAGCAGTTCATCTGGCAATCCCGCAGGCGGTACAAACTCAGCAAAGTGCTGCTCAACTTCTTCGGGGCCATGTTGAAGGGTTGTCGCCAGCCAGCCCAACGCCTCGGACGGAATCAACATCGAAGACGGGGCCGTCTCCAAATTCAGACCCAACCCGATACCTTGCCCCGCCAGCATCGACGACAGAACGCGCCCCGACACCGCGACATAGGGAACCGGGCGGCCAGCGAACTGCGCCAGACGGTCCTCACGATCAAAGGCCAGCACGAAACTGCCATCTGCAACGTCAAAGAGTTCGGGTGAGATGTTTTCGTCCCGTGCCTCTTTGGTCAGCATCAAGAACAACTCGCTGTCCGCCAACCGTTCAAAGAACCTCAGACGCGCGGCGTCGTCCTGAGGCGCAGCGTCCATCGCGGCATGAGCCGAATCCAGCGCGGTTATCTCAGTCATTCAATACCTCTTGCACCCGCGCGCGCAGGACCGGCAACAGGTCGGACGCGAACCACGGATTTTTCTTGATCCATGCCGTATTCCGCCACGAAGGATGAGGCAAGGCAAAGACCCGCGGCGCATGGTCCCGCCAGTTGCGCACAGTGTCCGTCACCGACCCGCGCGCTTTGAGGTGATACTTGAATGCATGGCCGCCCACGAGGACAGTCAAAGGAACCTCACCGAGCGTCCGCATTACCTTGTCATGCCAGGTTTGGCCGCAAACCCGCGGCGGCGGCAGATCGGCCTTACGCACATCATACCCCGGAAAGCAAAACGCCATCGGCACAATGGATACGCAGGTGCGGTCATAAAACGTGGTTTCATCCACCCCCAGCCATTCGCGTAGCCGATCACCTGAGGGGTCTGTAAAAGGCCGCCCCGAGGCATGCACCCTTGCGCCCGGTGCCTGACCGGCTATGAGAATCGGGGCGCCTTTGCGAAACCAGACCACCGGTCTTGGTTCATGGGCCGTCTCAGTGGCCGCGAACCGATCCGCGCAAAGACGGCAGGCCGCAATTTCTTTTTCGAGTGAATTCATAAGATCGCAAGGTTTCCTGAAGCAAACTGCCCGAGAGTTACTCATAACCTAGTCACGGCGAGGTTCTTCCGAAACAGGTGGAAAAGTCACAATTAAAACAGGCCGCAACAGGATGCATTGAACATTTGTTTCATAATTCGACATAATGCAGCCAACGTGAATGGATAAAAACTCTGCTTTTCCGCCTCCCTGACCGGTAGGAATTGACAAGAAATATAGCAGGCCCAGAATGCTTGAATTCGAAAATGTCAGTAAGTCCTTTTGGACCGGGACACGCCGCAAAGTGATCCTGGACAGGGTTTCGTTCAGGGTCGAGCTGGGCAGATCCGTTGGCATTCTCGCACCAAACGGAACCGGAAAAACCACACTGATCAACATGATGGCCGGGTTAGAGAAACCCGACGACGGGGTCATTCGCAAATCTTGCCGGGTGTCGTTTCCCATGGGCTTCACCGGCGGCGTGTCCAACAAGTTGTCAGCTTTGGAAAACGCACGCTACATCGCCAAGATCTATGGCATGGACCCGGACTATGTCGAAGCTTATTGCAGTTGGCTTTGTGGTTTGGGCGAGTATTTTGATCAACCGCTCGCCACCTATTCGTCAGGCATGAAAGCGCGCTTTACGTTTGCGCTCATGTTGGCGCTGGACTTTGACATGTACCTCATAGATGAGGGGATGCCAGCCACGACAGATGTGGAATTCAACAAAAAAGCGGGCGACATCCTGCGGGAAAGACTGCGCACCACCACTTTGGTGATCGTGTCGCACAGTCCGCAAGTTCTGGAGAAATTCGCGCGCCAAGCGGCTGTTCTGGTGGACGGCCAGCTATACATGTTCGACACCTTGGAAGAGGCAAAACAGCTATATGACTACCAAACCCAAGGCTAGAATCTATAACTGGCGGCGCAAGCGCAGCGGATCGGGCACGGCCGAGGCCCGCGCCGACGCAATGTCGCGTATCCGAGAGGCAACCAGCGCACCCGAGGCGGCCAACGAACCGCAGCCGGGCACGGTTATTGACGATATCAAACGTGAAGGTCTGACAGGACGCCAACTCAGGATCGCCCGCCGTCTGGCCCATAAACACGGTTTGGCGGCAACGTCGGATTACGATGCGGTTCGGCTGTTGCGAAAGAAAGGCATAGATCCGTTTGAACGCGCCAGCCTGCTGGACCTTGCAGCGGAAAAGAAGCGGGCCGAGGACGAGACAACAGACAAGGTCAAAATCCAACTGCCGCAGACTTTTTCCGAAGGCCCTCAGACCCTACCCGGCCCTGAACTGAACCCTGCACAGCGCCGGGAATTCGAGATCGGCGAAATACAAAAGGACATCGCCCGCCGCCGCCGTCGCAAACTGTTTGCCCTGTTTGCGCGACTGGCTGTGTTTGTGCTGCTGCCGACAGTGGCCGTCGGCATGTATTTCTACCGCTACGCGACACCGATGTATGCCAGCGACTCGGCCTATTCGATATTGCAGGCCGATGGCGGCGGTGCAGCGTTTGGCGGTTTTCTGGCCGGAACACAGTACGCCACCGCGCAGGATTCGGTCGCAACACAGGAATTTTTGGAATCCAAGGACGCTCTGATCAGGTTGGAGCGGGACATGGGCTTTTCGGACATCTTCAAACAAGAATGGATTGATCCGATCCAGCGCCTTGCCCCGGACGCAAGCCTCGAAGAAACCTACAAGCTCTACAAGCGAATGGTCACGATTGGATATGATCCAAGCGATGGCATTATCCGCATGGAAGTTGCGGCCCCGGACCCTGATATCGCGGTGGGCTTGTCCGAAAAACTGCTGTCCTACGCGGAAGAAACGATCAACGGCCTGTCCGAATTGAAGCGAGAAGACCAGATGCGGGATGCACTGGAAAGCTTTGAACTCGCACAGGAAGATCGCAGGCAGGCGCAGGAAGCACTTATCGAGCTGCAATTGCAGGGCGCGATTCTGGACCCCGAAAATGTCATTGTCGGCTTACGCACGCGCATTAACACACTTGAAACCCAACTTCAGGAGAAAGAGCTGCAATTGGCGGCGCTATTGGACAACTTGCGTCCGAACAAGGCCAAGGTGGACGGCGCGCGCGCTGATATCGCCCGGTTGGAAGCCGTTCTTGAGGAACTGAATGCCGAAATGCTGGACGTTTCTGGCGGCGAAAACTCTCTGGCCCGGCTAAGCGTGCGGATTCAGATGGCGCAGGCAGATCTTGCCGCACGCGACATGATGCTGCAAACGGCCATGCAACAGATGGAAACCACCCGAACCGAAGCAAACCGCAAGGTCCGTTACTTGTCGGTATCGGTGAATCCGGTTCCCAGCCAGGATCCGACTTATCCGCGCAAATTCGAAAATACGATTTTGGCTTTCCTGTTGTTTGCTGGTATCTACCTGATGATCTCGCTAACAGCGTCGGTCCTTCGTGAACAGGTATCCTCGTAAGACATATGAAACATGTAAAAATCTCCGACCTCACGGTCGGCAATGATCTGCCTCTGACGATCATCGCCGGCCCCTGCCAACTTGAAACGGCCGATCACGCCCAGATGATCGCCGGCAAAATGAAAGAAGCCTGCGACGCTGCAGGCGCGCAATATATTTTCAAGGCCTCGTATGACAAAGCGAACCGGACCTCATTGTCCGGGAAACGGGGTATGGGGATAGAATCCGGGCTGAAGGTTCTTGGCGACATCCGCAAGACCATGGGTATTCCGGTTCTGACCGATGTCCACACCGAAGCCCAATGCGCCGTTGCGGCCGAATCTGTGGATGTCCTGCAAATCCCGGCGTTTCTATGCCGGCAGACGGACATGTTGCTGGCTGCGGGTAACACCGGCAAGGCCGTGAACGTCAAAAAGGGTCAGTTCCTTGCCCCGTGGGAAATGACCAATATTGTCGACAAGGTCGAAAGCACAGGAAACCAGAACATCCTTTTGACCGAGCGTGGAACCTCGTTTGGGTACAACACGCTGGTCGCTGATATGCGGGCGCTGCCTCAGATGGCTCAGACCGGGTACCCCGTTGTTATGGATGCGACCCACTCGGTTCAGCAACCCGGTGGCAAAGGCGGATCATCCGGCGGACAGCGTGAATTTGCGCCAGTCATGGCCCGGGCTGCTGTCTCTTTAGGCGTTGGGGCGGTTTTCATTGAAACCCATCAAGACCCGGACTCGGCACCTTCTGATGGTCCGAATATGATCCCCTTGGATCAAATGCCTCAATTAATTGACACATTGATGCGCTTTGATGCGCTGGCGAAAGCCAACCCAATTCAAATTTGAGCACGAGCTATAGAATGAACAAACCCATCCCCGAGGTGACCCCAAACACCTGGAGCTTTCTGCGCGACGCGATGATCAAACCCACCGGGTTTCGCGAATATGACGCCCGTTGGAAATATCCCGAAGAGATCAACCTGCCCGGCATGACCGCGCTGGGTCTGGGTCTGGGCACCCAAATGCGCAAACGCGGGATCGAACCTGTGATCGCGGTGGGCAACGACTATCGTGATTATTCGCTGGCCATCAAAAACGCGTTGATTCTGGGCCTGATGCAGGCGGGGATTCAGGTCAAGGATATCGGCCCTGCACTTAGCCCGATGGCTTATTTCGCACAGTTCCATCTGGACGTACCTGCGGTCGCGATGGTCACTGCCAGCCACAACCCGAACGGCTGGACTGGAGTGAAGATGGGCTTTGACCGTCCCCTGACCCACGGCCCGGACGAGATGTCAGAACTGCGCGATATCGTCCTGAACGGCGACGGTGTGGCGCATGAAGGTGGCTCGTATGAATTCGTTGATGGTGTGAAAGAAGCGTATATCGACGATCTGGTCGGTGATTTCAAAATGTCACGCCCGCTGAAAGTGGTCTGTGCGACCGGGAACGGCACCGCCTCGGCCTTTGCGCCCGAGATATTTGAGCGGATGGGCGTCGAAGTGGTCCCCAGCCACAATCGTCTGGATTACACCTTCCCCAACTATAACCCCAACCCCGAAGCCATGGAGATGTTGCATGACATGGCCGATACCGTGAAATCCAGCGGCGCGGATATGGCTCTGGGGTTTGACGGTGATGGCGACCGGTGTGGCGTTGTCGATGATGAGGGTGAAGAGATCTTCGCCGATAAGGTCGGTGTCATCATGGCGCGCGATCTGGCGAAGCTTTACCCCAACTCAACTTTTGTGGCCGATGTGAAGTCGACCGGCCTATTCGCCAGCGATCCAGAGTTGCAGGCTCTTGGGGTTAAGGCAGATTACTGGAAAACCGGCCACAGCCACATGAAGCGCCGGGTCAAGGAAATCAACGCGTTGGCCGGGTTCGAGAAGTCGGGTCATTACTTCTTGGCCGAGCCCATCGGGCGCGGATATGACTGCGGAATGCGCGTGGCGGTCGAGATTTGCAAGCTGATGGACCGCAACCCAAATCAAAGCATGTCGGATCTGCGAAAGGCCCTGCCGAAGACCTGGTCAACGCCGACCATGTCCCCCTATGCGGCGGATACCGAGAAATATGACATTCTCAAGCGGTTGGTCGAAAAGCTGGTCGCCAAGTCCGAAGCGGGCGAGACATTTGCTGGCCGCGCAATCAAAGAAGTCGTGACCGTCAACGGTGCGCGGGTCATTCTGGACAATGGCAGTTGGGGTCTGGTGCGCGCATCGTCAAACACACCTAATCTGGTTGTCGTTTGCGAAAGCAGCGAAAGCGAAGACGAAATGCGCGCAATCTTCGCTGATATTGACGCCGTTATTCGCACCGAACCCGGCGTTGGCGACTACGATCAAACTATCTGATTTTATCGTAGGGCTGGGGCGTAGATAACGCCCCAGCCCATCAATCTGCACCCAGCAGTTTCAAAAGCCCTTTCTTGGCTTCCTCTTCCAGCTTCTTCTTTACCGCCTTTTCAAGGCTTTCGCTGTCCGTGACGGCGGTACCCAATTCATCCTCGAGCTTATCAAGGACTTGCTGTTTGGCGTCGCCTTCCGATTCCTTGATCTTACCCTCTGCAGCGGCCTCGATCACTTTGCTCAGGTCCGGTTGAATCGAGGGGTTGCTCCACGGTCCCATGATTCTGACTGGTACCGACAACCCTTGCCCCGAGTTGGCCCTCAAGGCAGTCGGCGTGAAAAGATAGTCGATATTGCGGGCGCCTATACCAACCGTGCCCTTGCCGTCTGCCCTGAAGTTGTCCAGCGACATCAGCAGGTCCTCATTCCTGAGAACCCCTTGATAAATGGTGAAGCTGGCCGTCAGACTGTTGAACACCGTCGCACCGCCACTGCCGTCTCCGCGCCCCATTATCCGATCCAGATCAATGCCCGAGATTACGCCCCTGCCGACATCAAGCCGACCCTTGCCACTGAGGGAGCGCATGATCTGATCTTCGGTCTGACCCACCCCCAGAAACTCGAACGATCCAGAGCCGGTACCAGATAGTCGTGTGACATCCGCCAAAGTGGACAAAGCGGATTGGAGGTCGATGCCCTCAGCCTGAAGATTACCGCCAACCGACAAACCGTTTCTGTTATTTGCCACGACCTGACCGGTCAGTTTTCCGGAAAACAGCGTGGCGGGATTCATTTGAAGCACCGCTCTTGAACGATCGAGGTTCAGCGTCAGGTCACTTGGCCCCAGAGTTAGCTCAGGCACAGCGATCGAATTGGCCGTCAGCCGGATTTTTCCATTGGCCAAAGCAAGGGCAGAGGCGTCAATTGGTGTGGTCGACCACCCTTCTGCGGCCGTAACCGCCGCCGATCCGCCGCCGTCACCTCCTTCGCCTGAAGGCGCGTTAAAACGTGAAAGATCAAGATCCCCGCCGTTCAGCCGTGCCGTAATCTGCGGAGGGTCCGAGATCACGATATCCGCTTCTCCGGTCAGCCGGTTGTCGTCCAGTTGCGCCACTATTTCTCGCAGCGAGATACGTCCCTCGCTGGTATAGGTCATATGGCCCGCGACTTCGGCTTTCCGCCCCAGACCAAGCGGTACGCCAACGCCAGCCTGCCCAAAAGCGGCCAGCATCCTTTCGGTGTCTTGCGCTTTGACATGCAGCTTGCCGTCCATCTCTCCGGCAAGGTTCACCAGGCCATCGAAATCCACTTCTCCGCCCGGTGCGCGCAAGAGCAGTTCCAGCGGCGCCGCGACGCCTGTGGCGTAGGCAGGCAAGTCCGGAATTTTCAGTTCAACCTCGACCTTGCCGCCGGGGACAACCATCTTGGCCTCGACAAATAGCGGGGCAGTCACGTCAGGCCAGTTCGCGGAAAGATCCACATTGGCAAAGTCGAACTTCACCGCGTTGTTTTCTACATAAACAAGACGTGCGTTGGTCAGTTCCAGAAAGTCCAGTGTTACCGTACCCGTCGTACTTTGAGATGGGGCACTGACAGCGTTGCCAGAGGATACAGGTGCGGCCCGGTCAAATTGCCAGTTGCCGCGCCCTTCGGACAGTTCAAGCCGCAGCGTCGGGTTTTCCGCGATGATCCGACGTATCCTCAGATCCCCCGAGATCAACGCCGCAGCATCCACGCCAACCGCCATGCTGTCGGCGCTCAGCATGGGCTCTGGTCCGGCCCAAGACGCGTTACTGAATGTCACGGGGCCAGTTTCCATGCCCAAGACCGGCCAGAACGACAGGTTTACATCGCCGGACAGTTTCAAATTCCGCCCCGTCTGGCCGCGCACCTGCTCGGTCAGGATGGCCGCAAGCTTGTCACCGGGCATCATCAGCAATGCTCCGATCACCAGCCCGATAACGACCACAAGAAGGAAGACGATGCGCAACAGCCACTTCATTTTTCTGCTCTCCGCTTATCTGGCATGCGTTGAAAATATCATTCAAAGCCCAGCGGCCATTTGCAAGGGGAAGCGTTCCCCACTATATGGCGCGCCATGACAACGAACCCGCCGAACCTCCGCCCCGACCTGGCGCCTGCCGCCCGGATCACCGATACGCCCCGTTCAAACCAGCCAACAATCGGCATGGTCTCTTTGGGCTGCCCCAAGGCCTTGGTGGATAGTGAACGCATCTTGACCCGCTTGCGGGCCGAGGGGTACGGGATTTCGCCCGATTATTCAGGGGCGGATGCCGTGATCGTGAACACCTGCGGGTTTCTGGACAGTGCCAAGGCGGAATCGTTGGACGCCATCGGTGAAGCGCTGGTTGAGAATGGCAAGGTCATCGTCACGGGATGCCTGGGGGCCGAGCCGGATTACATCCGTAAACATCACCCCCGCATCATGGCCGTCACTGGCCCGCATCAATATGAACAGGTGCTGGATGCCGTGCATCAGGCGGTGCCGCCCGACCCCGACCCGTTCGTTGATCTGCTGCCTGCGGCAAGCGTGCAACTGACCCCGCGCCATTACAGCTATTTGAAAATCTCGGAAGGCTGTAACCACAAGTGCAAGTTCTGCATCATCCCCGATATGCGCGGCAAGCTGGCCAGCCGCCCGGCTCATGCTGTCCTGCGCGAGGCGGAAAAGCTGGTCGACAACGGCGTGCGAGAGCTGTTGGTGGTCTCGCAGGACACCTCGGCCTATGGGCTGGATCGCAAATATGACATGAACCCGTGGAAAGACCGCGAGGTACGCAGCCACATCACCGATCTGGCACGTGAGTTGGGGCAGTTCGATGCGTGGGTGCGCTTGCACTACGTCTATCCCTACCCGCATGTGCGCGAGTTGATTCCGCTGATGGCTGATGCGGGCTGCAGCGTGCTACCTTATTTGGACATTCCGTTCCAGCACGCCCACCCCGACGTTCTGAAACGCATGGCACGCCCGGCAGCAGCCGCCAAGACGCTAGACGAGATCGCCGCATGGCGCGCCACCTGCCCCGATATCACCCTGCGCTCGACCTTTATCGTCGGTTATCCAGGCGAAACCGAGGTCGAGTTCCAAACCCTTCTGGATTGGATGGACGAGGCACAGTTGGATCGCGTTGGCTGCTTTCAATACGAAAACGTTGATGGCGCACGGTCGAACGATTTGCCGGATCACGTTCCAGCCGACGTCAAACAGGACCGCTGGGAACGCTTCATGGAAAAGGCGCAGGCGATATCCGAGGCAAAGCTGGCCGCCAAAGTGGGTCAGACACTCGACGTGATCGTGGACGAGGTGGATGACGAGGCTGCCACCTGCCGTACAAAAGCCGATGCACCGGAAATCGACGGCAACCTATTCATCGACGAGGCCTTCGAAAGCCTGAAACCCGGCGATATCGTTTCCGTCGAAGTGGACGAGGCTGGCGAATACGACCTATGGGGCAAGCTGGTCTGATCTGCTCACCCCAAGTCGTTGGTGCGTGAAACAAGTTTATTGGCGTTTTGCGCGCATATGGTGGATCATGACAGGGCAACCTGCTTTGTCGCCAGGAGGGTCCCTTGTCCAGTTTTAACGGCTTTGCCCCGAAGGTGTTCGCGCTTACCTTCATCGCCCAGCTTTGCGCCATGCCCGTTGTCGCAGATAGCAAAGGAACAGGCGGATTCATTTTCATCGGGTCCGACTCGGTCAGTCTGCACCTTCGCAGTAAGCATCAGGTCCATAGGCACTATGCCGCCCCGAAGGTGTATCAACGCAAGAACAAGCCTTCGGTGCATGGTCACAAATCCAGTGCGACAGGGATTGAATACACGGGAAAACCCAAGGCGCATTACCACAAAGGCCATCGCTACAAAGCCAAGTCAAAACGGTATTACCACAAACCAGCAAAGCGGTATCACTACTCGGTCCACAGCCCCTTCAACCGTTTGTCTTCACCCTATTACATTCCGCAAAACTATGGCATTCGGCGTCGGTAACCGTGGCCGAAATCTGACTTCAGAACAGGCTGACAAGCCCGATAATCCACGCCACGCCTGCGGCAAGAGCCGTCAGCGCAACAGCGGCACTTGCCGCGTCTTTCGCCTGTCCCGCCAATACATTGTGATCCGTTGAAGTATGGTCCACTGCGCGTTCAACCGCCGTATTGAACAGCTCTGCCACCATCACCAAGACGCCCAACACAATAATAAGCGCACGCAGACCGTCGGACAGGGGCAAGAAAAGGGCCAGCACGATAGAAACGAGGTTGGACCATGCCCAAGCGCGAAACGAATACTCTTCCTTCCACGTCGCGGCCAAACCCTGCCAGCTCCAACGCGTGCGGTCTTTCAGACGAACAAAGAAATTTTTCATGGGCCCTCTGCTTTCAGACAGAGCCGACAGAAACCTGATGGAAGGCGACTAGGCAAGAAAAAACCGCCCGGAAAGGCGGTTGAACGTCGGGTGCAGGTGGCCCGAACATGGGCCACCTGCAAAATTCTTATTGTGCGACAGGGTTACAAACGGTCTGTCCGGCTTCGGTTGTTGCCAGTTCAGTACCTGCCGGGCAGCTCGGCGTGCCGAACTTGTCATACTCAGGTGTGATGTAGACTGGTGTAGGCTCTTCTTGCTGCGAGCATGCAGCCAGAATCAGGGCAATTGCGCTAACGGCAGCGAATTTAATTTTCATGTCCGTCGTTCCTCTATCAATTTTCTAGTATTGCCCTGAAATTCGGGGCTGTCCTAAAACTACGCCCTTCAAGGGTTTTTTGCAACAAAATCAATCACGAAAATGTGAAAGCGGCAAAACCATGCTGTCTGGTCGGCATAGATGGTCACCCCTACAGTTTTGCCAAAAGCGCCCTACAGTTGGGAAACGCCTTTCGCAAACCACGGAGTAGCCATATGTCAGAAGCGCCAATTATCGCACAAAAAGCCCCATATCCTGTCGAGGTAACCGAGGGTAAAACCTATTTCTGGTGTGCGTGCGGCCAATCCAAGCGGCAGCCGTTTTGCGATGGCTCACACAAGGATACAGGCGTCGAGCCAGTGAAATTCAACGCGGACGCAAGCAAGAAAGTGTTTTTCTGCGGCTGCAAACACAGCGCAAATCCGCCGCTGTGCGACGGTTCACATTCCAAGCTCTGACTACTTTTTCAGGGAGTTGAGGATATCAGCGTTGGCGCAGAACTTCGGCGCCGACTTTGCTGTGGTCTGACGTTCTGCCAGCCACGCCATGCACCGCTCAGTGCACGGAGATGCGCGGCAGCGGGTGACCATTTCGGCGTACAAAGTGGGGGAGATCTGTTTGTCTGCGATCGCCTCGGTCAGTGAGACGTCAAGACTTCTGGCAACGGACCGGGTCAGCCAGAAGTGCTTTTCAATGTCGCCCAGAACATCCTGCATCGTCAGCTACCCTTCGACTGCTGCGCCTTTAGTACCTCAAATCGCTTGTGATTGGGACATGTATTGGGGGGCTGTACTACACCGTCAGTTTTATCCAGCCAATCGGGACACTTGGCGGCCCACGTGCACCCCTGACAAGAGCGCACCATCTTGGCCCAGTCCCGCTGGGACAGCCGCCCCTGCCGGTGTGCGGCAACGACATCCGTACCGGTTGCCTGTCCCATGCGCAGAACAAGACGCAGATGAGTCATAATGTGACCCAACCGTTGCATCACTTGTTCGCTTCTGGGATCAACTTGGCGAATAAGTCAGAGTTCCGACAATATTCTGGCGTCTTTTCCAGCCCCTCGGACCGCTGCATCAGGCTTTCGCAATGATCCGGGTTTGGGCACCCACTGCATCGAAGAACAGATTCCGAAATCTGGTCGATCGAGATTTCGCCGCCAAGCGCGGCTGCTTCCAGGTCAACACCGATTTTCGTCGCCATGTTGTCCACCAGACCGGCGTGCCGCCTAAGCGTTTCTCGGCTGCGCATTCGACATCCTTTCCCTGACGCGTTTAGGTCAGGATAGCCGAGGCCGAACCGCAGACCTTTGACTCAGGTCAAGAGGGCGACGCGATATGATCGAGATAGGCGCGCGTGGCGTCCTGCACGCGACGAAAGCGGTCTCCGCCCAGTTTCTTGCCGCCATACCAGCGCGTGACGATGATCACATGACCTTCCAGTTCGGCACGCTCCATCATCCGCAGAATCACCATACCCGCACCACTTTCGCCATCGTCGGCCTTTAGTGCGCCGGTGGGCAGAACTGCGGCCCAAGTGTTGTGGGTGGCCTTGGCATAGCTCTTGTCAGATTTCAGCTCTTGCAGGACGGCGTCCACATCATCGCGCGTAGCCACAGGCGCGCCGGACACAGCGTATTTCGATCCGCGATCCGTCAGGATCACGCCCATGCATTCAATTGCGGTCATTGCGAAAGCCCAAGCTGTCTTGCGGTTTCCACAACGATCTGAACACGTTGCTCGTTGGGTGGATGTGTTCCCAGAAAACTGTCATCCGGGTCAGGCAAGCGGTCAAAATACTTGGCACCGATCAAAGGGTTGTACCCGGCCTTATACGTTATGACCGTGCCCAATTGATCTGCTTCCAGCTCGAAATCCTTGATGTAAACCTGTGCACCGACCTGAGCTCCCAATTTCTGAGCCTTTTCAACTCCGGCCCCGTCTGCCCCACCTAATCTAGCCAGTTCGCCAAAAATCTCGGCACTTTCCCGGGCGTTTACGGTTTGGCGCGGAATATGTCTTAGGATGTGATGCGCGGCCTCATGCCCCATGACAAAAGCCAATTCATCAGCGTTTTGCGCAGATTCGATCATGGAACGGGTAAAGATGATGACCGGTTGATTGTCTTCGTCCAGCGTCTGAAAAGCATTGGCCGGGGCCCGCGGGTTCAGATCAACCACAATCGTGAAATCGCAATTGGAGACATTCCCACGCCTGAGGCATTCTGATCTGGCCTGTTGCCCAATCTGTCGGCTGATCTCCTGAAAGGTCGCAGCCTCAACCTGAAAATCGTCCCTGTCCTGTTGCCACTCTTCCGCTGGCTGAACACGCAAAGTGTCGGCAACGCAGGCCGTCAGCATCAGGGGAAGCAACAGTAAAGTCAGACGGCGCATGGATCATCCTTTGAAACGGTCATGCCGTTTTTCGGACCATAGCGCGGGACGTGAGGGACCGCCACAGCCTGAATGCGATTGAACGGGTTGCAATGCGGTTCGCCGCCCTTCACTGTTGGATCATGTTTTCGATTGAGCATGAATTCGACTCGACGGTGATCACTCTGGTGGACGAAGGCGCAAAGCCTCTGCAAGAGGATGTGGTCATCAATAATTTCGCTGAATGCGTGACGCTAGAGCAATTGGACCCGCGCACGGACAAGGTACAGAAGATTACTTTGTCCCCAGAACAGGTCCGGGATCTGGCGGCGGCGTTGGACTTACCCGAAGGGGTCTATCAAATCCACGAAACGCCAGGTCAGGGTTCGTAGACAAATACCTTGTCCCGCGCCGCATGTCCGCGCGCCAGCAAAAATTGGGACGGCGCAACCCCCAACGCAGACGCATGAATGCGGCTCACCGCCTGATTTGCTTTGCCATTCTCAGGAAAAGCTGTGACGTGAATGCGGATGGACCCATTTTCAAACGTCATTCGGTCCGACGTGGATTTGGGGATGACTTTAGCCTCAAACCTAGCACCCGGCTTGGCCAGTCGGGTTAAGTCCGGCAAGTCGCGCGGTTTTGGTCTAGCCATTCCATCCTCCAATTCGCGAACATTCTTGCACGGCCGGCAATTGAATGAAATTGATCTGGGAAACCAAGCCGGTTCCACTTGAAACCCGCCAGGTGTTCGACCAGATAGACACTGCCCATGTAAAGGAAGTTAACATATGTCCTTGAAAAATCCGGCCGCCTTGGAGTTTCTACAATCGCGCCGGTCCCGGCCTGCCAAAACTCTGATCGCCCCTGCCCCGACCCGTGAACAATTGCAGCCGCTTTTGACCGCCGCCGCGCGCTGCCCGGATCACGGCAAGCTGGAGCCATGGCGATTCATCGTGATCGAGAAGGGAGCAATGCCGCGATTGTCCAAGCTGACGCACGACCGGGGCGTGGCCTTGGGCAAGTCACCCGAGGACATCATTAAGGCGCGCAGCCAGTTCGAATTGGGCCATCTGGCGGTTGCCGTGATCGAGGTACAGAAGCCTTCAGAAAAAATTCCGGCGATTGAACAAACCTATTCGGCGGGTGCCGTGTGTCTGGGGCTTTTGAACGCCGCACTTGCGTCGGGCTGGGGGGCAAACTGGCTGTCGGGCTGGCAAACTCATGATCCGGATTTTTGCCGCGCCGCATTTGGGCTTGCAGATAATGAGCGCGTGGCGGGCCTGGTCCATATCGCAACCGAAGGTGTTGCCCCGCCTGAACGCCCCCGCCCTGATATTGAGGCGCTGACAGAATGGGTTTCAGAATGATGATCCTGAACTCTTTTTTTGCGGCATTGGGTCAGATCGGAGACCCCAAGTTTCGCTCGGTCCTGTTTCGCGGTGTTGGTCTGACGATCGTCCTGTTGATTGCGGCCTGCGCGGCGGCGATCTGGCTGATCAACTGGTTGGCCCGTGGTGAGATTTCGTTGCCATGGATCGGGGCCGTCCCGTGGTTAAACGACGTGCTAAACTATTCGGGTATTTTTGTGGTTCTGGTTCTTCCGGTTTTCCTGATGATGCCGGTCGCCTCGGCCATTATCTCAATGTTTCTGGAAGAGGTCGCGCAGGCGGTCGAAGATAAACACTATCCGGCCCTGCCCTCTGTTCCCGGCATTCCGTTCAGCGAAGGGCTGCGCGATGCGATCAGCTTTATGGGCGTGCTGATTGTTGCCAACCTTCTGGCGCTGGTCCTTTACGCCATCTTCACGCCGTTGGCCCCGTTTATCTTTTGGGCCATGAACGGGTTCTTGTTGGGGCGTGAATACTTCACTCTGGCCGCCATGCGCCGGATTGGGCGCGACGGCGCGCGCAAATTGCGCGCAAAACACTCGGCTACGATTTGGATGGCGGGGACGCTGATGGCGATCCCCTTGTCAGTACCGCTGGTGAACCTGGTGATCCCGATTATCGGAGCCGCCACATTCACCCATATCTATCACAAGCTGTCTACCTGAGGATCAGTTGCGCGGCTCCAACTGGTTCAACCAATCAAAGTCGCGCACCGAGATTACGCCTGAGATGATGATCCCCGCGATGATCGCCCAGAGCACCACCGAGACACCGGTGGTGATCCACAGCTTTTTCTTCATGTGATGCACTTCTGGGGCACCCGCGTGTGTGCCCGGAACGATCTCACCGAGATCGCCCTGCGTCTTGATGCGGACCGGCAGCACGACCAACAGCGTCATGAACCAGATAACGGCGAACAGAACCAGTGCAGCAGTGATCGTCATGACAGCCTCGCTTGGGTTAGACCTGTTCTAGTTCGACCAGACAGCCGTTAAAGTCCTTGGGGTGCAGAAACAGCACCGGCTTGCCATGCGCACCAATCTTGGGCTCACCCGAGCCCAGTACCCGCGCGCCGGTTTCCTTCAGGTGGTCGCGCGCGGCGATGATATCTTCGACCTCATAGCAGACATGGTGGATGCCGCCTGCGGGGTTCTTTTCCAGAAACCCATTGATCGGGCTGTCTTCGCCCAATGGGTAAAGAAGTTCGATCTTGGTGTTTGGCAGCTCGATGAACACGACCGTTACACCGTGATCGGGTTCGTCCTGCGGTGCGCCAACTTTGGCCCCCAGTGCGGCGCGATACTGTTCGGACGCGGCCTCAAGGTCCGGTACGGCAATGGCAACGTGGTTCAGGCGACCAATCATGGAACTCTCCTATGTTCTGCGTTGCAGCGGTTTATGAGGGCAGTTCGGCCAAAGAACAAGTGCGCCAAATTGCCGTTAACGTGGTGTTAGCCAGAAGTTCCTAGCGTGAGGCATCTGCTGATTAGGAGTTCTGCCATGGACGATTCGAGCCACCTTGCCTCTCCCGCGCAGCCGACCGCCACGCGGCCTCTGCTGGGTCAAACAATCCTGGTTGTCGAGGACAGCCGTTACGCCTGCGACGCTATCCGGCTGATGTGCCTGCATTCCGGCGCGCGTATTCGTCGGGCGGATTGTCTGAAGTCGGCCAGACGGCACCTGCAAATCTACCGGCCGTCCGTCATCCTTGTGGACATGGGGCTACCCGACGGGTCCGGGGCCGAGTTGATTGCCGAACTGGTAGAAGCGACCCCGCGCATCGGTGCCATTCTGGGAATGTCGGGGGATGATCGCACCCAAAGCACAGCATTGGAAGCGGGCGCTGACGGCTTTTTGGCAAAGCCGCTAAAGTCGCTAGCTTATTTCCAAACCTCGATTTTGGAACGCTTACCGCGAGACCGCCGCCCAAACAGTCTCCACGCCGTTCGGGATGAGGTGATCATCCCGGACCCGATGGCCTATCAGGATGACATGGCCCATATCGCCGATGTCCTTGCTGGCCCGAACGATCACCGCACGCTGGATTATGCGGCCCAGTTCCTGCGCGGTGTCGCTCAGGACGCGGATGACGCGGTGCTTGCCGACGCAGCCCGGAAACTTGCCACATCCCGGGCCGAAGGAACCCCAGTCACCGCGTTGGCTGCGCAGGTGGCCGGGATCGTACAGTCCCGGCTTGAACAGCGTGAGGCGATCTGAATGGCCGTTGCCTATTTCGTGACAGCCACCGTCTTGTGTCTTTGGATGTACCTGCAAACACGCGCAGCAGCACGAAAGATAAGGCTGGCACGCGACCAGTTGACCGACCCGGTCAAAAGGACCGGGCGGCTGTAGCAACAGTTCTATGGTAAGTTCGGACGTCAACCCGCCACACGGTCGGCGACGGGCTGCTTCTTACTCCTGAGGGATGATCCGCAGACCCAGTTCCATCAACTGATCCGACGTAGGGTCAGAGGGCGCGTCCATCATCAGGTCTTCGGCGCGCTGGTTCATCGGGAACATCATAACCTCGCGGATGTTGGCCTCATCTGCCAGCAGCATCACGATCCGGTCGATGCCCGCAGCACAACCACCGTGCGGCGGCGCGCCATAGTGGAACGCATTGAACAGCGCACCAAAGCGGGATTTCACTTCATCCGCGCCATAGCCAGCCAGTTCAAAGGCTTTCAGCATGATCTCGGGCTTGTGATTCCGGATCGCGCCCGAGACCAGCTCGTACCCGTTACAGGCCAGATCGTATTGATACCCGCGCACGTCCAGAGGGTTGCCGTTCAACGCTTCCATCCCGCCCTGCGGCATCGAGAACGGGTTGTGTTCAAAGTCTATCACGCCGGTTTCTTCGTCCTGCTCATAGATCGGGAAATCGACGATCCAGGCAAAGGCAAAGCGGTCCTTTTCGGTGAGGCCAAGTTCGTCGCCAATCACATCACGGGCCTTGCCTGCAACCTTTTCAAAGGCTTTCGGCTTGCCGCCGAGGAAGAATGCTGCATCGCCGACGCCCAGACCCAGTTGCTGACGGATCGCTTCGGTGCGTTCGGGGCCGATGTTCTTGGCCAGAGGGCCAGCGGCCTCCATCCCTTCGCCCTGATCGCGCCAGAAGATGTAACCCATCCCCGGCAAGCCCTCTTTCTGGGCAAAGGCGTTCATACGGTCACAGAACTTGCGGCTACCGCCAGTCGGCGCTGGGATGGCGCGAATTTCGGTGCCCTCCTGCTCCAACAGCTTTGCGAAAATCGCAAAGCCAGACCCGCGGAAGTGGTCGGAGACCACTTGCATTTTAATCGGGTTCCGCAGGTCGGGCTTATCGCTGCCATACCACAGCGCCGCGTCCTTGTAGGAGATCTGCGCCCACTCCTGATCGACCTTGCGGCCACCGCCGAATTCCTCGAACACGCCTGTCAGCACGGGCTGGATTGTATCGAACACGTCCTGCTGCTCGACAAACGACATCTCAAGGTCAAGCTGGTAGAAATCGGTGGGCGACCGGTCGGCGCGCGGGTCTTCATCGCGGAAACAGGGCGCGATCTGGAAATATTTGTCGAAGCCCGACACCATGATCAGCTGTTTGAATTGCTGCGGTGCCTGCGGCAGCGCATAGAACTTGCCCGGATGCAGGCGCGAGGGTACCAAAAAGTCACGCGCGCCTTCGGGCGACGAGGCAGTGATGATCGGCGTCTGATATTCACGGAAACCCTGATCCCACATGCGGCGGCGCATCGAGGCCACAACGTCCGAGCGCAGGGTCATGTTCTGCTGCATCGCCTCGCGGCGCAGGTCCAGATAGCGATAGCGCAGGCGGGTTTCCTCGGGGTATTCCTGATCGCCGAACACCATCAGCGGCAGTTCGTCGGCAGCACCCAGCACTTCCAACTCGCGCACGTAAACCTCGATCTCACCCGTGGGCAGTTTCGGGTTCACCAGATCGGCGTCGCGCGCTTTGACAGTGCCGTCGATGCGGATACACCATTCCGAGCGGACCTTTTCCAACTCGGCAAAAGCAGCGCTGTCACCATCGCATAGAACCTGCGTTACGCCGAAATGGTCGCGCAGGTCGATAAACAGCACGCCGCCATGATCTCGGACACGATGCACCCAACCGGATAGGCGGACAGTTTCACCGACATTGGCGGCGGTCAGAGCGGCGCAGGTGTGGCTGCGATAGGCGTGCATGGATCATATCCCTTCGGGCGCAGAATTCGTCGCGCCGATACACCCTGTCAGGCTTGGAAAGTCAAGGCAGGTCAGCCCGTCAAAACGGCCTTTGCACGTTGCCCGAGTAGAAATAGATGCCCAGACCCGCCGCAAAGATGATGTTCCCCGCAATCGCGTGCAACAGCACCGCGTAGAAAAACGAGCCGCGCTTGCGATAGGCCCATGTGAACAGCAGCCCGCCGCCAAAGGTCATGATGGCAACGATCCAGCTCCAATACATAAGGTGAGCCAGTGAAAACAGGGACGCATTCAGCAGGTAAAAGGCACGGCCATTCGGCAGGATCGCGTGGTAACGGCGGCAAAACAGAACGCGAAACAGCAATTCCTGTGGCAATGCCGAGACCACTGGATAGAAGGTCCAGATGACGATCAGAAACTCGGGCCGGTTGCGTAGCAGAAAGAATGCGGCGTCGGGCCTTGTGGCCATTACAAGGGCGGTGCAAAACAGCGTCATCGCGACGGCAAAAACTGCCACTTCGCCCCAGGACCAGTTGCGCCAGTTATACCGCAGCTCAGCCCAGGCGAAGCCCGGCGTGAAATGCAGCAATACGATGCCTAGCCCCGTAAAGCCAAACAGGGACGGGAACATCCAGTTGGGCGGGAAAAACACCGCGATCAACACCGGTACAGCAATGAAGAATAGCCCAAATTCCAATCGCAACCGCATGTGCGGTGCCGCGCTGTTGGCCCAATCAATTTGTTTGCTCACGGTTATGCCAACTCCGCCCGGATCAGACCACGCAACGAATTGCCCATATAGAACTTTGTTGCGCTTTTCAGTTCGGTCAAGGTCAGGGTGGCTTCGGTAACCTGTTTATTACCCAGCAATTCTTCGCGCAGGATGCCCGGCAGCACGCCACTGGACAGTGCGGGCGTCAGGCGACGGCCGTCGGGCATATCGACAAACAGGTTGGTGATGGTGCCTTCACACAGCTCGTCACGTTCGTTCAGGAAGAGCAGTTCATCGACCCCGATGGGCAAGGCCGCGCGGGCGGCGTCGTAAACCACGCGCTGTGTGGTTTTGTGCTGCAACCAGATATCGGACGCGCACAAACGAGGCTCGGCAACAGCTACCTCCCAAACAGGTGGATTGTCGGCCAGTGCACCGGTGGTCACCTCCAACTGCCCGTCTGCGGCCAGAGTTAACCGGCAGCGCAGCGGTGACTCGCCAACGACCTTATCAAGCATTTCAACTGCATACACACCGTCGAATGGAATACCAAAAGCGGCGGCCGATCGCGCCATACGGGCCAAATGGCGATCCCGTCGCACAAACCCTTGTCCCGGCCGGAAGGCCAGCGTTTCGATTAAACGGAAGTCAGGGTCATCTGGCGGGCGAAGCGGGCTTTCCATAGCGCCTCCTCATATTCTGACGGAGCGGTGCTGTCCCAAACGACGCCTCCCCCTACGTTTAAGGTCGCTTTGCCACCCTCAACCATCAACGTGCGGATTGCCACGTTGAATTCCGACCGCCCATCCGGCGCGGCCCAGCCAATCGCGCCGCAATAGATGTCGCGCGGCCAAGGCTCGAGGTCAGACAGAATCTCCATCGCGCGGATTTTGGGCGCGCCGGTGATCGAGCCGCAGGGGAACAGGGCCATCAAAATATCCGACAACTCGGCCCCGAGATGCAGTTGCGCCTGCACGAGTGAGATCATCTGATGCACGGTCGCGTAAGTCTCGACCTTGAACAATTCGGGCACCTTGACCGAGCCGGGCATCGCCACGCGGCTGATATCGTTGCGCAGCAAGTCGACGATCATCAGGTTTTCGGCACGGTTCTTGTCGTCACGCGACAGAAAATCACGGCGTCGGGCGTCTTCTGCCAAATCCTCGCTGCGCGGCTGGGTGCCTTTCATCGGCCGGGTCTCGATCATCCGATCGGCATCCGTGCGAAAGAACAACTCGGGTGAGCGGCTAAGCAAGTCGGGCAAGCCGTCCTGCTGCACAAGCGCGCCATGGCCCACAGACTGCCCCTCGGTAAGCGCAGCATATACGTCGGCGCTGTCGCCCTCGACCGTCAAATCAATCGGAAAGGTCAGGTTTGCCTGATAGATGTCGCCTGCGCCGATAGCATCGTGCACCTGTTGGAACGCGCGCGTGTATCGTGCCTCGTCCCAGCGTGGTTCAAACCCTGTCATTCCGCCCCGATTGGCGGGCAGATCGGTAGAGCGCGGTGTGTCATACACCCCGAAACACAGCAGCGGCAAACGTCGACCTTGGGGCATCCGGTCCGCAAGGCGCGGCTCTAGCGCATAGCCCAGTTCGTAACTGGCATAGCCTGCCAGCCACGCCCCACCCATGCGCGCGCCATCCAGCGCCGCCAAAGCCTGGGGCACCTCGTCCGCAGTATCAGCGCGGATCACGTCTGTTGGCCGGTCGAACGTTGTCCCCTGCCCGGCCGGGCCCTGATCAAAACGAATACGCAAGTGCATCCTCATTTGCCGTGCTGCGCGGTATAGAGAATACGGCGCTAAGGGAAAGAGGGGAAAGCGGCAATTTTGCCCCCGTTTCCGATACCCCTTGAACCTTTTCGCGCGGTCCCTATAACGCAGGACAATTTGGGCGCTCGGGGGGTGCCCTGACTCGCGAACAATCGAAGGAGCATGGCCATGCCCAAAAGAACCGACATCCAGTCGATCATGATCATCGGGGCCGGCCCCATTGTTATTGGTCAGGCCTGCGAATTCGACTATTCCGGTGCGCAAGCGTGTAAAGCGCTGCGGGAAGAAGGGTACCGGGTTATTCTGGTGAACTCAAACCCGGCCACGATCATGACCGATCCCGGGCTAGCGGATGCCACTTACATTGAGCCGATCACCCCCGAAGTTGTCGCCAAGATCATCGAGAAAGAGCGCCCTGACGCGCTGCTGCCTACCATGGGCGGGCAGACTGGGCTGAACACCTCGCTTGCCTTGGAAGAGATGGGCGTGCTGGACAAGTTCGGCGTCGAGATGATCGGCGCCAAGCGCGACGCCATCGAGATGGCCGAAGACCGCGCCCTGTTCCGCGAGGCGATGGACCGGCTGGGCATCGAAAACCCCAAGGCCGAGATTGTCACCGCCCCCAAAGATGCGGATGGCAAGAAAGACCTTGAGGCTGGTGTTGCGCTGGCACTGGAAACGCTGGAAACGGTTGGTCTGCCCGCCATCATTCGACCCGCCTTTACACTGGGCGGCACTGGCGGCGGCGTGGCTTATAACCGCGAGGATTACATTCATATCTGCCGTACAGGCATGGATGCATCTCCCGTGGGTCAGATCCTGATCGACGAAAGCCTGCTGGGTTGGAAAGAATACGAGATGGAGGTGGTGCGCGACACTGCCGACAACGCCATCATCGTGTGTTCCATCGAAAACGTCGACCCAATGGGTGTGCATACGGGTGACTCGATCACCGTGGCCCCGGCGCTGACGCTGACTGACAAAGAATACCAGATCATGCGCAACCACTCGATTGCCGTGCTGCGCGAGATCGGGGTTGAGACCGGCGGATCGAACGTGCAATGGGCGATCAACCCCGTCGATGGCCGCATGGTTGTGATCGAGATGAACCCCCGTGTGTCTCGCTCGTCCGCGCTGGCCTCCAAGGCAACCGGCTTCCCGATTGCCAAGATCGCGGCCAAGCTGGCCGTGGGCTATACTCTGGATGAGTTGGACAACGACATCACCAAGGTCACGCCCGCCTCGTTCGAGCCGACCATTGACTATGTCGTCACCAAGATTCCGAAATTCGCGTTCGAGAAATTTCCCGGCTCGGAACCCTACCTGACCACCGCAATGAAATCGGTGGGTGAGGCGATGTCCATCGGCCGCACGATCCACGAATCGATGCAAAAGGCGCTGGCCTCGATGGAATCGGGCCTGACCGGGTTTGATGAAATTGAAATCCCCGGCCTGAACGTGGGTCTGTGGGACGAAGCGGACGACAAGGCCGCCGTCATCAAGGCTATCAGCCAGCAGACACCCGACCGCCTGCGCACCATCGCGCAGGCGATGCGTCATGGTTTGACCGATGATGAAATCTTCGGTGTCACCAAGTTTGACCCGTGGTTCCTGGCCCGCATCCGCGAGATCATCGACGCCGAGCGTCAGGTCCGCGCGGATGGCCTACCGGTGACCGAAGATGGCATCCGCAAGCTGAAAATGCTGGGCTTCACCGACGCGCGTTTGGGCAACCTGACTGGTCGGGATGAGGATAACGTCCGCCGCGCCCGCCGTAATCTGGGCGTCAACGCTGTGTTCAAACGCATCGACACCTGTGCCGCCGAGTTCGAGGCGCAAACGCCTTATATGTACTCGACCTACGAGGCCCCGATGATGGGCGAGGTCGAATGTGAGGCACGCCCGAGTGACCGAAAAAAGGTTGTCATTCTGGGCGGCGGCCCCAACCGGATCGGTCAGGGGATCGAGTTCGATTATTGCTGCTGCCACGCCTGTTTCGCACTGACCGAACAGGGGTATGAGACCATCATGGTCAACTGCAACCCCGAGACCGTCAGCACCGACTATGACACCTCGGACCGCCTGTATTTCGAGCCGCTGACCTTTGAACACGTCATGGAAATCCTGACGAAAGAGCAGGAAAACGGCACGCTGCACGGCGTCATCGTTCAGTTCGGCGGACAGACCCCGCTGAAACTGGCCAACGCGCTGGAGGCCGAAGGCATTCCGATCCTCGGCACCACGCCGGATGCGATTGACCTCGCTGAAGACCGCGAACGGTTCCAGTCGCTGGTCAACGATCTGGGTCTGAAACAGCCCAAGAACGGCATTGCCTCGACCGACGAACAGGCGTTGGAGATCGCGGACGAAATCGGTTTCCCGCTGGTGATCCGCCCCTCATACGTTCTGGGTGGTCGCGCGATGGAAATCGTGCGCGATATGGAGCAGCTTAAGCGCTATATCAACGAGGCCGTTGTGGTCTCGGGCGACAGCCCCGTTCTGCTGGACAGCTATCTGGCGGGTGCGGTTGAGCTGGACGTCGATGCGCTGTGTGATGGCACCGACGTGCACGTTGCGGGCATCATGCAGCATATCGAGGAAGCGGGCGTGCATTCGGGCGACTCGGCCTGTTCGCTGCCGCCCTACTCGCTGTCCAAGGATATCCTCGACCAGATCAAGGATCAGGCGTTCAAACTGGCCAAGGCGCTGAACGTCGTCGGCCTGATGAACGTGCAGTTCGCGATCAAGGACGGCGAGATCTACCTGATCGAAGTGAACCCTCGCGCCTCGCGCACCGTGCCATTCGTCGCCAAAGCCACCGACAGCGCGATTGCGTCTATCGCCGCGCGCATCATGGCTGGTGAAAAACTGGCAAGCTTCCCGATGCGCCCGGCGTACAAAGAGGGTCAGGACACCAAGATTGCGGACCAGATGACACTGGCCGACCCAGACATGCCGTGGTTCTCGGTGAAAGAGGCAGTGCTGCCCTTCGCCCGCTTCCCCGGCGTCGATACGATCCTTGGCCCCGAAATGCGATCGACTGGTGAGGTTATGGGCTGGGACCGCGACTTCCCGCGCGCCTTCCTCAAGGCGCAGATGGGGGCCGGTATGGTGCTGCCGTCCGAGGGCCGGGCATTTATCTCGATCAAGGATGCCGACAAGACGCCCGCAATGCTTGAGGCAGCGCAGGTACTGACCGAACAGGGCTTCTCGCTGGTCGCAACCCGCGGCACGCAGTCATGGCTGGCAGAACAGGGCGTGGCCTGCGACGTGGTCAATAAGGTCTATGAAGGTCGCCCCGACGTGGCGGACATGCTGAAAGACGGTCAGGTGCAGTTGCTGATGAACACCACCGAAGGCGCGCAGGCGGTCGAAGACAGCAAGTCTATCCGCTCCATCGCGCTCTATGACAAGATCCCCTATTTCACCACAGCGGCCGCCAGCCATGCAGCAGCTTTGGCAATCAAGGCGCAGGCCGAAGGCGATGTCGAGGTCAAATCGCTGCAAGGCTGACCCCGCCACCCCGCACCAGAATAAAGAAAAACCCCCGGTCAGTGACCGGGGGTTTTTCGTTCAAACAACAGGCTGCGGCGCTGATTTCCGCCGGTACTCAGGCAGGAAGAACACCATATAGAACACCGGAGCCGCCACCATGGTCAGGATCGTGGCAAAGGCCAGCCCCCCCATGATCGTCACCGCCATCGACTTGAAGAACGCATCCGTCAACAGCGGCGCCATCCCCAGAATGGTAGTAATCGCCGCCAGCATCACCGGCCGCAGACGCGAGACCGAAGCTTCGATGATCGACTCGCGCAGCCCCTTGCCGGTTTCGCGCACAAGGTCGATTTCCTCGACCAGAACGATCCCGTTCTTGATCAACATACCCGACAGGCTGAGCAGCCCCAGAAGGGCGGTAAAGGTGAAGGGCAGACCGGTTCCCAACAGGCCGATGACAACACCGTTGACCGACATGGGCACAAGCAACCAGATTATGATCGGCTGACGAATGGCGTTGAATATCAGAACCGAGATCAAAATCATGATCAGCAGGCTCAAAGGCAACTGACGGCCAAGGCTTTCATTCGCGTCACCCGCATTCTCAAACTCACCGCCCCATTCCATGCGATATCCTGGCGGAAGGTCCATGGATTCTATGGCGCTTCGCACTTCCGAATGCACTTGTGCCGCCGTCAGGTCAGACGGAATATCCGCCCCTACCGTGATGGTCAGCACCCTGTCGCGTCTATGCACCAGTGTGTTCAGGGCTTTGTATTCAAACCCATCAACCATTTGCTCGATGGGAACGAACTTTTCGGACTGATCCGAGAATACGACCTGATCAACGATTGAATAATCCCCGTCGGCTGGTCGCCGCAGAATAATCGGGATCAGGCGATCGCGTTCGCGCAACATGCCGCCAGATATCCCATCCGTCGAGAATTGCAGCGTGGCGGCAATATCCTCTCGCGTGACCCCTGCTGTCTGCGCCCGTTCGGTTGCATAGATCGGCTGCACCGCCAGTTCTTTCTCGCGCCAGTCGTGGTGCACATTCAGGACGTTGTCCGACGCTTCTCGCATCAGCAAGACGGCCTCATCCGCAAGCTGCCGCAATACGGCCGGATCACTGCCCGAGAAGCGCGCCTGAATGGGATCTCCTCCACCGGGACCGAATACCAGACGCCGGGTCCGGAATTCACCCTCGGGGAACTGGGCCGTTCCGAAGGTTTCGAGTTCCGCCTGCAGCGGCGGAATGTCGTCCAGCGTTTTTGTACGGATGATCAGATGACCGTAGCTGGGATTAGGCTTTTCCGCTGAATAGGTCAGCAGGAATCGGGTCGCGCCCTGCCCGACAAAAGTCGTGACCGAGACCACGTCTTCCCGTTCGGCCAGCCAGTCTTCGAAGACAGCCATGTCCTGCGCAGTGCGCGAGATTGGCGTGCCCTGAGGCAATTTGTAATGAACGAAGAATAGTGGCGTGTTCGAGTCGGGAAAGAACTGCTGTTTGACCAGACCGAAGCCCGCATAACAGGCAACGGTCACCCCGATCAATCCAGCGATCACCAGCCAGCGGAACCGCAGCGCCCAGCGCAGGATAGCGCCGTAGAAACGGAACATGATCCCGCCATAAGCATCCACCGCACCCTCTTTGCCCTGCTTGAAAAAGTAGTGGCCCAGCAGCGGCGTTACGGTCAGCGCCAACACCCAGCTCAGCAGTAGCGAGATGCCGATCACGGCAAACAGCGAGAACAGGAATTCGCCCGTCGCATCAGGGCTGAGACCGATACCGGCAAAGGCCATGATACCAATGATCGTCGCGCCCAACAGCGGGATCTGTGTCTTAGAGGCAGCCTCGTCCGCAGCATCGCGTGAGTTCTTACCCCGCAACATCGCGATCTGCATACCCTCGGCGACCACGATGGCATTGTCCACCAACATCCCCATGGCAATGATCAGTGCGCCAAGCGAAATCCTCTCCATCTCGATCGAAAAAATCGACATGAACAAAAGCGTCCCGACAACCGTCAGCAATAAGGTCGAACCGACGACAATCGCCGCACGCCAACCCATAAACAGTGCCAGCACTGCAACCACGATGGTCACAGAAAGCGCAAGGTTCACGAGAAAGTCGTTCGAGGCTTGTTCAACCACGACATGCTGCTGATAGATCGGCTGGATTTCGACGCCGAAGGGTACCTGAGAATCCAGCTCGGCGAACTTGGCGTCGGCCCGCTTGCCGACCTCGACAATATTCTCCGACGACAGGCCAGCAATGCCCAGCGTAAAGGCCTCGGCTCCGTCAAAGCGGATGATGACATCAGGATCAGTTTGACGTCCACGATATACGTCGGACATGTCGAACAGATTGATCACCTGCCCCTGTGACCCCACCGACAGCCCGGCGATGGCCGAAACGCTGTCAGACCCTTCTGCTGTCAGAATAGTCGTGCGCTCGTCCTCTGACCGCACGGACCCCGATGCGTTGACGGAATCCGCGTTGGCGATTGCTTCGTTGACCGCCTGAATAGGAACATTCTGGTTCACCGTGATCGCCAGATCGGGTTCGACGAAAATAGCCTCTTCCGGCAGCCCCATCACCTCAACATCGGCCACGCCTTCTACTGTTAGCAATTCGCGCCGTAAAAATGTTGACAGCTCGTGCTTTTCCGCGTCTGAGAATCCATCCGCAGTCACGGCATAGAACAAACCGAACACATCTCCAAAACCGTCGTTGACCAACGGTTGCCCAACACCCGGGGGAAGATGGCGGGCGGCATCGCGCATTTTTGCACGCAGTTTGGTCCAGACCTCGGGCAATTCGGTGCCGTCATAGGTGGATTTGATCTCAACCTCGATCAGCGAAAATCCGGGCTGGTTGATCGAGGTGATAGTGTCGACCTCGCCCATCTGCTGAATGGCGGATTCCAACGGCTCAGATACTTCCAGCGCCACCTTTTCAGCCGTGGCACCGGGATATTGCGTCGAGATGACCGCGTTCTTGATTGTAAATGCAGGATCTTCAAGCCGACCAAGCGACAAGAATCCCCAAATACCTCCAAACAAGGCGATCAAGATGATCAGCCATGTGTAGATCGGGCGGTCGATGGAAGCGCGTGCGATGTTCATCCCTTGCCCCTCAGTTCGCAAATCCGACAAAGCGGCGCACCGCCTGCCCGTCGGTTAGGGCGCCGCCTCCGGCAACCACGATCTCATCGCCATTGTTCAGGCCCGTCAGAACACGAACATCACCTGATTCAGTGGGTTCGATCGTGACCGCAACCCGACGAACAGTGCCTTCATCTGCCCCGGCAGGTGAAAACACCATGATGCCCAGTTCCCCTTCCGCATCAGCGACAATGGCCGTCGACGGGACAATGATGCCAGTGCGCTGATCTTGCACCTGCACGTTTACCGTCACCGAAGAGCCGGGCAGAATCTGCAATCCTTCCGGCGGGGTAAGACCGAACTGGATGCGGAAAGTCTGCCCCACACTTGACGATTCCGCGTCAAACTCGCGAATCTGCAACGGGAAGACCTCGTCACTGACGGGGAACTTGGCGGTGATTTCGATGTCATCCTGCTGCCCAGAGCGCTGGAACAGAATTTCAGGCACATCGACTTCGATCCGTAATTCGGACATGTCGTGAATGCGCACAATCGGAGTGCCCGCCGATACGGTGGTAAAGGACTCGACCGCCCGACTTGATACCAAAGCATCAAACGGCGCGGTCAAAGTGGCCTGTTCCAGATCGTACTGCGCATCGCGTACTGCAATTTCGGCAAGCTGCGCGGCGGTTTCCGCGTCATCCACCGCCACCTGACTAGCTGCTGTCCCCCGCAAGCGCGACAAACGAGCCAAAGTGCGATCTGCCTGATCCTTTTGCAGCACCGCGCGGTCATACCGACGCTGGAACGGTTCCTGATCCAATTGGGCGATCAACCCATCCTTCGGGATAACGAAGCCCTGCGTCACGGGAAGCTCGACGATCTGCCCGGCCACCTGAAACGCCAGATCAACCGTCTGGCGCGCTGCCACCCGCCCGAAAAACTGACGCGAAAACCCCGGGCTTGTTTCCTTTGCAACCATGAGCTTAACCGGCTTTACAGCTTCCTGTGCCGCCAAGGGGGCTGCCAGAACGCTCAGAGCAAGGCTTAGAACAGAGAAAAGCTTCATTTCGTCATTCCCTCGGGTATTCCCGTTTTTAAGATGTTTTCCCGGATTTTCCGGGCCAGCCGCGCAAACTCGGCGGTTTCGGCATCGTTCAATCCAGAGGCCCGGTTAAACAAAGCACCGGCCTCGGCTAAAATTTCCTGGCGCATTTCCAGACCCTTGTCCGACAAAACCAACAGCCACGCGCGGCGATCCTCGGGGTCGCGCTGACGCGTCAGATATCCCGCCGCCTCAAGTGCGTCAGCCGTTGAGGTGATGGTTGAAGGAACCGTCAGCATATCCGCCGCCAAGATGCCCATACGTTTAGGTTGATCCAGCTTGATCAGCATGTGGCATTCCTGCTGGCTTACCTCTACGTCGATGAGATCCAGGCTTTCCCGCAACTTCCAGTAGAGAGCATAGACCCCCATCATTGCCTGCATTTCAGGGCTAAGGCGCTTTACCAGCTCACTGTCGTCTAAGGTCATTGGTCGAATCCATTTCAGATTTCGTCTTCGCCGTATACTTCGAAAAATGAAATATTCAACAAGTGAAGCTGATTAAATCCCCAACTTTGATATTCCCTTAGGTCAATCTACCTTGAACTAACCCCAAGTTGACTGCATTTTGGGCAAATTCGAGATATCCAGGGATGATCATGTACACGCCAGCTATCACCGGCACCGGTGTTTTCACGCCAGAGAATGTCATCACGAACGCCGAACTTGTCACCGCGTTCAATGCCTATGCCGACAAGATGAACGCCAAGAACGCAGACGCGATTGCCGCAGGCGAGATGGAGCCTATGCAACATTCGTCGGAAGAGTTCATCCTGAAAGCCTCTGGTATCGAAAACCGCTACGTGATGGACAAAAGCGGCGTTCTGGACCCTGACGTCATGCACCCCCTTATGCGTCAGCGCAGCGATGACGAGCCGGGCATCATGACCGAGATGGCTGTAGACGCCTGCAAGAAAGCATTGGCACAGGCCGGGCGCACCGCAGAAGATGTAGATCTGGTCATCTGCGCAGCTTCGAACCACGAGCGCGCCTATCCCGCGATCGCGATCGAGATACAGCAAGCACTGGGCATAAACGGTTTTGGGTTTGACATGAACGTCGCCTGTTCTTCGGCGACGTTCGGCATTCAGGCCGCCGCCGACATGGTTCGGTCGGGTTCAGTCAAAAGCGCGCTGGTGGTGAACCCCGAGATTTGCACGGGGCATTTGGAATGGCGAGACCGTGATTGTCATTTTATCTTTGGCGACGTCGCAACAGCGACCTTGATCGAAAGGATCGATGACGCGGATGGCCCGCATTTCGAAATACTCTCGACACGTTGCGCAACCGAGTTTTCCAATAACATCCGAAACAACAACGGATTTCTGCGCCGCACCCGACCTGCCGGACTTGAGGATCGCCGTGACATGCAGTTCATGCAGAACGGCCGGAAGGTGTTCAAAGAGGTCTTGCCGATGGTCAGCAAACACATCGCAGACCACATGGAATCCGAGGGCGTCAGCAGCGAAGACCTAAAGCGCCTGTGGTTGCATCAGGCGAACAAGACCATGAACGATTTCATCGGTAAGAAAGTGATGGGACGGCAACCGGCACCCGAGGAACAGCCCAACATTTTGCAGGACTACGCCAACACGTCTTCGGCTGGGTCGATCATCGCGTTTTCAAAATACTCCGATGATTTTGCAGAAGGCGAAGTCGGCCTGATCTGCTCATTCGGGGCGGGGTATTCAGTTGGGTCGGTGATTGTGAAGCGCCACGGATAAGGCACTCATCCTGGCAAACCGGACTCCCTGACTGAAAGCTTTGGATTGGCCCCGGCCCGACAGGGGCCGGTGGTGGCGTCAGCTCACGCTTTCTTCTTCTAGGTGCAGCTTCATTTCGATCAGAACCTGTTGCAGCAGGCTGGTTTCTTTCAGCAGCCGTTTTGCTTCGTTGACCGTAATGATGCCATCTTCAATCGCGGCTTGATACTCGGTCATCAGCATCGCAAAGCGCTGGCTCAACGCAATCACGTCAGAATTCACCCCGCCCGTGCGCGGTGTTTCACTGTTTCGTCCATCATAGGACAGCGTGATATTTTTCAGATCCGCCAAGGCCGAGGTGACGTGCGGAAAATTGGCAACTCCCTCCAGACGGGCAACGGCGTCGACGGGCATAAAGCGGTCGGCATGTTCAGCGTTGTCAGAATAATAACGCCCAAGCGTCGCCTTGGATTTTCCGGTAATCTCGCACGCTGCTTCGATTCCGACATCCTTAACCAACGCTTCGGTATGCTTTTTCAGATAAGCCCCAATATCCGCCATGCTCCACCCTCTGCTGCCTGCCTCCCCAGTGTATTCTTCGTTGCGGGGGAAAGGGAAAAGAAATTTCCCATAACCGAGTCATAATTCAAATGGCATATATTGGCTATCCCTCAGATATGCGGGGGTTTTGTGAGTGAGTGGCGGCAGTTCTTGCCGAGTACGAGTGATTGTGGGGTAATTTTTGAATGCCCTGCTTTGTTTAGGCCGCATGTTGGCCGACGACGTCGCTGTTGTTGTCGTTCGGGTATCCATCCCCATTGAGCCTATGCTCGGCCCTGACAGCAACAACGGCGGCGTCGCTTCTACTGCGACATATGATGGCTTGTCCGCACCGTTCAGGCGTTTTAGACCCGGGACCATGGCAAAGCTGTACTTCAATTATTCTACAATGAACGCAGGCAAATCGACCGTCCTGTTGCAAGCCTCGCACAACTATCGCGAGCGGGGCATGGATACCTATTTGATGACCGCCGCGTTGGACGGACGTGCAGGTGTGGGCAAGATTGCATCCCGAATCGGAATATCGTCGGACGCCGACACGTTCACGGCTCAAGACGATGTTTTCGCAATGATCGAAGGGCGATTGGCCAAAGATAAAGTCGCCTGCGTGTTTGTCGACGAAGCCCAATTTCTGACCGAAGATCAAGTTTGGCAACTGGCGCGCGCCGTAGACGACCTGAAAGTGCCAGTGCTTGCTTACGGGCTGCGCGTGGATTTTCAGGGCCGTCTATTTCCAGGCTCGGCTGCGTTGTTGGCATTGGCTGACGAAATGCGTGAGGTCCGCACCATATGCGAATGCGGGCGCAAGGCGACGATGGTGATTCGTCAGGACGAAAACGGAAACACCATCACCGAAGGCGCGCAGGTGCAGATTGGCGGGAACGAAACTTACGTCTCGCTATGCCGCAAACACTGGCGTGAGGCTGTGGGCACTTAGACCGGGTTCGGCAGTGGGCGTCCGTCGATAAATGCGGCCACATTGTCCAGGGCCATATTCCCCATATCGCTGCGCACTTCTTCGGTCGCGGTGCCCAGATGGGGCAACAGTGTCACGTTCTCCATGTCGAGTAGGGCTTGCGGGACCGCGGGCTCAAACTCATAGACGTCCAATCCCGCTCCGGCGATCTGGCCGGCACGCAGCGCGGCAATCAATGCAGATTCGTCCACGACTTCTCCGCGCGCGATATTGATCAGAAGGGCCGACGGGTTCATAGCTTCTAGTATCTGCGCGTTGATCAGGTGACGGGTTTCCGCACCGCCAGGGACTGCCAGGATCAGGAAATCGACCCGAGCACCCAGCTCTTTCAGGTCAGGAACATATTCCGCCGGAAAGTCGATCTCTTTCTTGCTGCGGGATTGATAAAAGACCTGCATTCCAAACCCGAAATGACACCGACGGGCGATAGCTTGACCGATGCGCCCCATACCAACGATCCCAACACGTTTGCCCGTCACGTGGTGGCCCAGCATCTGCGTCGGATGCCATCCCTGCCAAGTGCCAGCCCGGACCTGCCGTTCCCCTTCCCCCGCACGCCGGGCTGTAGAAAGCAGCAAGGTCATCGCTATGTCAGCGGTTGCATCCGTGACGGCGCCCGGTGTGTTCGTCACGGCAACGCCTGCGGCCCGCGCCGCATCCACGTCGATGTGATTATACCCAACTCCGAAATTTGCCAGCAATTTGCATCGGGGGTTGGGCACCAGTGCGAATACCTGTTCCGAAAAAAGATCGCCCAAAGTCGGGACCACCACATCGAATTCGGTCAACGCACGCAGCATCTCATCCCGCGTCATCGGTAATGTATCTTCGCGAAACTCGACATCAAACTCTGCCCGCGCGCGGGCTGTGACTGCTGCTGTCATAGGGCGGGCAACAAGTAGTCTCATCAGTGCATCCGCCCGCCAACAGGAACGTCACCATCAGGGCCGATCAGAACAATCTCGCCACTTTCATCAGGAAGACCCAACACAAGCACTTCGGACACAAAGCGACCTATTTGGCGCGGAGGGAAGTTCACCACAGCCATCACCTGTTTACCCACCAGCGTGGCCGGGTCGTAATGCGCGGTGATCTGGGCCGATGTCTTACGCTCACCAATTTCATCGCCGAAGTCGATCCACATCTTGATCGCAGGCTTGCGCGCCTCGGGGTACGATTCGGCACGAACGACTTTGCCGACGCGGATGTCGACCTTGAGGAAATCGTCAAATGAAATCTCATTCACGAGAAAGCTCCTTGGATCGGTCGGTAGCGGCTTTCACGGCACGGTGCAGCAGATCGGGGAAGCCTTCTTCTTCGTGCATCAACACCTCAAGCGCGGCCTGGGTCGTACCGTTGGGAGAGGTCACGTTGATCCGCAATTGCGAGGGGTCGTCATCGGCGGCCATCGCCAGCGCACCAGCCCCGGCCACAGTCGACTTAGCCAGTTTCATTGCCAGATCGTGCGGCAAGCCCTGCGCCTGACCCGCAGCGGCCAGCGTTTCAATCAAGTGAAAGACATAGGCCGGGCCTGAACCGCTAAGGCCCGTTACTGCGTCCATCTGAGATTCGTCATCCAATCGGACGGTCTCGCCAATGGCTGACAACAGGTCTTCGGCCAGTGCGACATCGTCATTCGATGCGACAAAATTCCCGATCAAAGCTGTGATCCCCTGTCGGATCGCTGCGGGTGTGTTTGGCATCGCGCGCACGATCGGCGTGTCCGTGCCCAAAACGGCTTCGAAGGTGGCAATCGACGTCCCCGCCGCGACCGAGATAAACAGGCTGCCGCCGCCGCCCAGCGCCTTGATCGCAGGCAGGGCCTCGCCCATCATCTGCGGTTTGACAGCCACCAGCACCACAGCGGGGGCTTCGGGCAGCGGTGTATTGATATTGACGCCCTGCGCCTTCAACCAGTCCGATGGATACGGGTCCACAACCCAGACCGATGACGCAGGAAGGCCATGCTCCAACCATCCAGCGAGCATGGCCGATCCCATCTTGCCGCAACCCAGAAGCACCAGCCCCTGTTCGGCGACGCGTGACATATCCATGATTGCCCCTCCCCCTTACTTGTCGGTTCGGGGCAAAGCTTTACGCGCGCCCGTAGGCCTCTGCAATGGCGACCTGCATCGCGTCTTCGGGATCGCGGTTGCCCCATGTGACCAACTGGATCGCGGGGTAATACCGCTCGGCGCTCAGGACGGCTGCAGTGATCATCGTGTCGATTTGCTCGGGACTGGCCATCTGTCCGCCAGC
Source organism: Ruegeria sp. HKCCA5491 (assembly GCF_013034565.1). Classification (NCBI taxonomy): domain Bacteria; kingdom Pseudomonadati; phylum Pseudomonadota; class Alphaproteobacteria; order Rhodobacterales; family Roseobacteraceae; genus Ruegeria; species Ruegeria sp. HKCCA5491. Next base: position 56,506 of record NZ_WQGG01000002.1, on the reverse strand, counting down.
AAGAACAAGACCGTAGCGATAAACCATCAGTTTCTGGTTGGCCCAATAGGTAAAGGCACCCGCCCAGCACTGATCATTCATCTTGTTCAGCAATTCGTACAACTCGGACTCACGCTCGGACGGCGGGTCCATTTCAAACGAACACACCATGCGCAGGGTTTCGTCATAGTTCGACCAGGCCAGCGTGATTGAGTAGGTACGCCACTGCCCTTCGACAGCCATGGCGATCTGGTCATCCCCGATCCGGTCAAAGTCCCAGTCGTGGTGCTCAGCCAGGTGTTCAACAATATCTATTGGATGAAGATCTTCTTCGAGAAACTGCTCGGAAAGGGCCATAATGCCACCTCACTAATCTCTAGCATTTTGGGGCTGGCAGCGCCCCAGCGCTAGTTGCCTGCTCTACAAGCCGGGCTTCCCCCGTGGGCCTGTACTAAATATGGTGCGCTGCCAGTACGCGTCTGGCAACCCTATTTATTGGGGATAACAGCAATAAGTTGTGGACGAACGGTCACGGCGATCAAAATATTGGCGTCGCGTGCAGCTTTGTCTTGATTAAATTCTGCAAGGCGGCAAGATGCACAACACCGCACAATCCCTACCCGGATCGCGCGGCGTTTCTCTTGCATCGAAAATTTGGATTCGGACGTTACTTGTCCAGTTTCGCCTCAAGCGCTGCGATGCGTTCTTCCAGCGCGGCATTCTCTTCGCGCGCTTTTTGGGCCATCGCACGGACCGCGTCGAATTCCTCGCGCGTCACGAAATCCCGATCCGCCAGCCAGCGGTCGATCATCGACTTCATCGCATTTTCGGCCTCTTCCCGCGCACCCTGTGCTACGCCCATGGCGTTGGTCATCAATTGGGATACGTCGTCCAGAATCTTGTTGCGGGTCTGCATGGCTTTTCTCCGAAATCGCGGTTGATCCCTATATGGGTAAAGTTTGCGTCAGGCTCAAGGTTGACTTGCCCCATAAAGCACGGGCAATGAGACGCACATGCAGGCTGTTCTGAATTTCCCCGATCTGTCGCCCGAGCTGTTCTCAATCTCACTCTTCGGGATGGAGTTCGCGCTGCGCTGGTACGCACTGGCTTATATTGCAGGTATTCTGATCGCGTGGCGCTTGGGTGCAATGGCGCTGCGGCGGCCTGCCCTTTGGCCAGAATCGACCCCACCCATGAAGCCCGCGCAACTGGAAGACCTGCTCACATGGATCATTCTCGGCGTCATTCTGGGGGGTCGGCTGGGTTTCGTGTTGTTTTACCAACCCGCTTATTACTTGGCGAACCCGCAGGACATTCTAAAAGTCTGGCAGGGCGGAATGGCCTTTCACGGCGGACTGCTCGGAGTGGTCGTTGCCTCTTATCTGTATGCGCGTCGCCACAAGGTTCCGGTATTGTCCTTGGCCGACCTTATCGCACACGCGGTTCCGCCGGGGTTGTTGCTGGGGCGGTTGGCAAACTTTGTAAACGCGGAATTATGGGGACGCCCGAGCGAGCTGCCCTGGGCCGTCATTTTCCCCGGTGCGGCCGCGCAGGATTGCCCCGGCGTACTTGCTGGCATGTGCGCGCGGCACCCATCGCAACTCTATGAAGCGGCGCTGGAAGGGGTGCTGCTGGGGGCGGTACTGTTGTGGCTGGCCTATCGGCGCGGTGCGTTCAAGACACCCGGTTTGATCATGGGGGTTTTCCTGGCCGGTTACGGTGCCTCGCGATTTATTGTCGAGTTTTTCCGGCAGCCGGACGCACAATTCATCTCGCCCGGTAATCCGCTGGGGCTGGCGTGGCATATCGGCGGCTATGGGCTGACAATGGGTCAGTTGCTGTCAATCCCCATGATCGCACTTGGCTTGTGGTTCGCGCTGCGTGCGCGATCTGTTCGATGACTCTGACCGATCACCTACTTGCGCGCATCGCGCAAGACGGCCCGATGAGCGTGGCCGACTACATGACCGAATGCCTGCTGCATCCAACTCAGGGATATTACTCCACCCGCGACCCTCTGGGTACTCTGGGCGATTTCATCACAGCGCCGGAAATCAGTCAGATGTTTGGCGAACTGATCGGTTTGTCGTTGGCGCAAGCCTGGATAGATCAGGGTCACCCCAACCGCTTTGCGCTTGCCGAGCTGGGTCCGGGGCGCGGCACGTTGATGGCCGACATTCTGCGCACAACCCGAAACATTGAGGGCTTCCACGACGCCGCGGAAGTCACCTTGCTGGAGGCTTCCCCGATCCTTCGACAAATCCAGTCGGATACCCTGAAGGGATACACGCCACGCTGGATCGAAACGGTTGCCGACCTGCCCGATGCACCGCTGTTTGTGGTCGCGAACGAATTCTTCGACGCCCTCCCCATACGTCAATTCCTGCGCGACGGCGATGGATGGCGCGAGCGTCTGGTCGGGCGTGAAGGCGAATCACTGACGTATGGTCTGGGGGCACAGGCATCTCAGGTGGCACTGATGGATCGGCTGGACGATACACAAGATGGTGATCTCGTCGAACTCTGCCCATCCGCAATTCCAATTATCACCGTTTTGGCAGGCCGGATCGCGACGCAAGGCGGAGCCGGGCTGATTGTTGATTATGGCGACTGGCATTCGCTGGGCGATACCTTGCAGGCCGTTCGCAAGCATCAGCGGGCAGACCCTTTGCAGGCACCGGGACAGGCTGATCTGACCGCCCATGTCGATTTCGAGCCGCTGGCCACCGCCACACGCGCCGCCGGATGTGCCCACACGCGCCTGACGCCTCAGGGGGTATTTCTGGAGCGGCTGGGAATAACTGCGCGCGCGCAGAAGCTTTCTGCGACTCTCAGCGGGGTCGAGCTTGATAAACTGGTTTCCGCACATCGCAGGTTGACGCATCCGAATGAAATGGGAAACTTGTTCAAAGTACTGGGCCTCTACCCTTCCTATGCCGCCCCCCCTCCGGGACTGGAATCATGACACTGGAAATTCTGACTTCGGACATGCTGTCCTCTGTTCGCCACGGGTTCTTCAGCCGTCGCGGAGGCGCGTCTTCCGGCATATTCGCCGGGCTCAACTGTGGATATGGATCTTCGGATCAGACCGAGGCCGTAGCGATCAACCGCAATCGGGTTGCGGACGCAATGGAAGTTACGCCCGACGCAATGATTGGGGTTCATCAGGTCCACTCTCCAACCGTGCTGTCGGTCGACGGACCGATAAATGGGGAAAAGCCCAAGGCTGATGCGGTGGTAACATCGACGCCCGGTCTGGCGCTCACGATCCTGACAGCGGATTGTCAGCCAGTTCTGTTTGCCGACCCCGAAGCACAGGTCATCGGCGCAGCCCATGCAGGCTGGAAAGGCGCGCTGGATGGCGTGTTGGAGGCCACGCTCGACGCGATGGAGGCATTGGGCGCAAGTCGCACAAATACGATTGCAGTGATCGGACCGACGATTTCGCAGACAGCCTATGAGGTGGGTCCAGAGTTTCTGGACGATTTCGTCGCGGATTCCCCAGACAACCTGCGGTTTTTTGCGAACGGCACTGGCGACAGGCTTCAGTTCGACCTGCCCGCATTTGGCCTTCACAGGCTGCGACAGGCGGGAATCGGTCAAGCCGAGTGGACTCGGCACTGCACCTATTCCGATCCGGTTAGATTTTATTCCTATCGCAGGGCGACCCACGCCAAAGAAGCCGACTATGGCAGACTGATTTCAGCAATCAAATTGTAAACCAAGACCGAATTGTGGCGATATCGCCGCTTTTTCGCCACATTCTTTGTGTCTATCTGAGTCGGAACAAATTGAGTTTTATTGTCCGCTCTCAGGTGCTTATCTGCCGATGCTCCAGCAGTGCGAGACAGTATGAAGAAAGAGGAGCTGCCAACCTTCATTTTGTCCTGAATTGATCCCGGATCAGCCTTATCCGCGCCTCAATATGGCGTCACATTGGCTAACCATAGGGAACGGGGTGTCAAACCCCCGAGGAGCAGGAACACAAAATGAAGATCAAATCTCGCTTTCTCAGCGCCGTTGTTGCGGCGAGCAAAGAGAAGGGGCTGGAGATGCCGTGGAAACACGTTTCCAGCCGCTCGGTCAGAGTTGCGCGCCGTTTGGCAAAGCAAGGCTGACCGACATGCCCAGGGTACCAAGCTGCCGGTCCCCAGGGCCAAGAAACACGCCGGAGGGGTGCTCCGGTCCGGTGTGTGGCCTGCCGCAGGTATTCAAAGCGGTCAGGTTCAGGGGCATGTGTGCGCCGGTAATTTCAGCCTGCGTTGGTGTGAGTTTGTTTGGGGGGTCAAAATGTTGGCCAAAGGTCTGCGGATTATTTTTTCATCGCGTCGTCGAATCGACCGCCGCCTTAGGGTCGCCCTTTCAATCAAAACAAAAAATAAGACTAATCAGACGGGTCTCTTTCGAGAGGTCACTCCGTCTGAGCGGGTACTAGAAGGGACGGAATAACTATGCCTATTCCACATTCGCTCTCACGGGCTGCCAGGAATGCCGTTGATACTTCGGCAATGCTGCAAGATGCCTCAAGATCGCCGAACAAACCCAAGGCGCAGCTGCGGCGCTATGAGGTCAGTTCGCTGATGCCAAACGGTGACGTTTCGCAGACACGGCACATCGCACCGGCTTTGCCGATGTTTGAAGATGCATTCTGCGCATTTACGCGCGGTTCACTGGTTGAAACAAAGACGGGTCCCTTGGCGATCGAAGACCTGCTGCCCGGTGACACCGTTCTGACGCAGGACGGTTCCTCGCAAACTGTTTTGTGGAAAGGATCAGTCACTCTTGTCCCAGGGCGCGAGGACTCGCGCGGGCGCACCCGCCCCTTGACCCGCATCATGGCGGACACGTTTGGGATGCAGAAACCTTTGTCTGGCGTAATCGCGGGTCCGGCCGCGCGTATCGTCGGGACACCGGCCCATCTGCGCCACCTGCATGGCAACGAAACGATTTTGACACCGGTCCACGAATTTCAAGACGGGATGAGTGTTATCGAAACCCTTCCGCCCACTCCGATCGAGCTGTTTCACATCTGCCTAAAACGCCACTCGGTCATCAAGGTTGATGGGCTACAGTTCGAAACTTATCACCCGGGGGTCAACGCAGTTCGGATGATCAGTCATTCGCTGCGGTCAATCTACCTGAACCTGTTTGCGCATGTCGATTCGCTGAACGATTTCGGCCCGCTGTTGATGCCGCGTGCCGGTGACGGAGAAGTAGACGCAATCACAGCGTAAACACAAAAATATTGCTGCAAAGTGGGGGCTTTATGCAGATTTTACTAGGTTGGGCACTGTTCTTGCTCGTCACGGCGATTCTACCGCCATGTTGTGCTGCGCATAAACGCGCACGGTTCAAGCCATCCGGCTCATTCGTTCTTCCAGCACGTCAAAAGGTACGCCGGGCTCGTCCTTAGCGCCCCGGATCACAAGCGACGTTTTCACGCTTGCCACGTTCGGAGTGGTCAGAAGTTCACCTGTTAGAAATTGCTGAAAACTGCTTAGGTCCGGGGCCACGCATTTCAGGATGAAATCGACCTCGCCATTCAGCATGTGACACTCGCGCACCAGAGGCCAGTCGCGGCAGCGTTCTTCAAAAGAACTGAGTTCGGATTCGGCCTGACTTTCCAGTCCGACCATGGCAAAGACCTGAACTTCGAATCCCAACTCGCGCGCGTTCACCTCGGCATGATACCCACGGATCAGCCCTGAATCTTCCAGCGTGCGCACACGCCTTAGGCAGGGCGGGGCTGAAATTCCCACTCGCTTTGCCAGTTCGACATTGGTCATGCGACCGTCTGCCTGCAATTCCGCCAGAATCTTACGGTCAATCTCATCCAGCCGTGTCGCGACCATTCAATGCTCCTGAATTTTCGGTTGTTATATCAGCACCCCAAAGATGCGCAATAATCTTTCGCGTATGCGCAATTTTCTTTATTTTCAGTGTTCTTTTTTTAGGCGCTTTTCGCTGAACGCATAGCGGATGTGTGACAGGTAGGGGCTTTAAGCGCCGCACTGTGGTCGTTATATCCATTCGCCAAGGGGCCAAGCGCCCAAAACAGGCAGATCGAGTTGGGGGTACCATGGCCGAAACACGTCACACGAAGGTTCTGATCATCGGATCGGGACCGGCCGGTTATACAGCGGGCGTCTACGCCAGCCGCGCGATGCTTGAGCCGATTCTGGTTCAGGGCATTGAACCCGGCGGTCAGTTGACCACCACCACCGAGGTTGAGAACTGGCCCGGCGATACAGAAGTTCAGGGTCCCGATCTGATGGTTCGCATGCAGGACCACGCCAAGGCGATGGGTTGCGAAATCATCGGCGACATCATCAATGATCTGGACGTCTCGAAACGTCCGTTCACCGCCAAGGGTGACAGCGGAACAGTTTATACGGCCGATGCCGTCATTCTTGCCACGGGCGCCCGTGCCAAGTGGCTGGGCCTGCCGTCGGAAGAAAAGTTCAAGGGTTTCGGCGTATCCGCCTGTGCAACCTGTGACGGGTTCTTCTATCGCGGACAAGAAATCGTGGTGATCGGCGGTGGCAACACTGCGGTCGAAGAAGCGCTGTTCCTGACCAACTTCGCCAGCAAAGTGACATTGATCCACCGCCGCGACGAATTGCGGGCCGAGAAAATCTTGCAGGACCGGCTGCTGAAGCACGAAAAGATCGAGCCGCTGTGGTTCCACGAGCTTGAAGAAGTCATCGGCACGGATGCCCCGTTGGGCGTCGAAGGCGTGCGCGTCAAGAATGTGAAGACCGGCGAGGTCACCGAGATCCCGTGTAAAGGCGTCTTTGTTGCGATCGGCCACGCGCCTGCGAACGAGTTGGTCAAAGACTCGCTGGAAACCCATATGGGCGGGTATGTCGTCACCAAGCCGGGCTCGACCGAAACGTCGGTTCCGGGCGTCTTCGCGGCGGGTGACCTGACCGACCACATCTATCGCCAGGCTGTTACCAGCGCCGGTATGGGCTGTATGGCTGCATTGGATGCGGAACGGTTTTTGGCCGAGCAGGAGTAACGTGATGATGGAGTTCTCCGGCCCGGTCTGGAGAATTCTGTTTCTATCCCAAATTAGCGCCCCTTTGGTTCCCGCTCAGGCACCCGAGGGGCGTTTTCATTATTCCGGGCAAATCGCTCTCTACGCTTCTCTTAGCGCCGAAGGCGCGGGTGTTGCCATCCGTCGATATGTCTCGCCCAACGACCCACCAAGAATATTGCAGAGGGCAGAAGTATCGGGCGCAAGGTTGATCGATCTGCGCGGTCAGCACAAAGCGTCGATAGTTTGGCAAGATATCCATAAAGAACATGGCTTTTCACCAACATGGCGGTATTCCGACCAAGCTCGTGCCAAACACGCTGACGGTTTGATCTACAGCTCTCGGACCCGCCCAGAGCTGAGCCACATTGTGCTGTTCAATCTTTCCCAGGCCATTATTTGCGCCCACGCTCAGGCAACCCCGTGGGAACCATCCTATTCTCAACCATAACTTGACCCATAGCCCCAGCCGCTCCAGACTCGGGCGCAAGAAATGCGAATACAGGTGGCTTGATTGAAAAGCGTTCTTTGGCAAGGCGGGTGGGCAACCCGGCTGCGGATTGGCAGCGGCTTAATCCTGTTTGCCTTCGCTTTCTTTCACTTTATCAATGTTGGCCTGGGCCTATTCCACACCGATTATCTGCACGATATGCAAGACGGTCGCCACGCCGTCACACGCCATGACATCGGCAGCGCGGTTCTGTACGTGGCCTTGTTCACCCATTTCGGGCTTGCCCTGTATTCCATTAGCCAACGCCGCACATTGCGAATGCCGTTTAACACCGCCCTGCAAGTGGTACTGGGTTTGCTGATCCCGCTGCAATTGATCGCGCATATCGTGCACACGCGCTATGCACATGAGATATACAACGTCAACGACGAGATGGGGTATATTATCGCCCTGATGTGGCCCAGTTCCGCGATCTACATGCAAAGCCTTCTGTTACTGGTCGTCTGGGTTCACAGTTGCATCGGGCTGCATATGTGGCTTCGCCTCACCCGTTGGTGGTCAAACGTAGCCCCCTATCTGATCGGGTTGGCGGTTTTTGTTCCGTCCTTTGCCCTTGCAGGCCTGCTGACCGAGGGTCGCAGGATTTGGACCGATTTTGCTGATCCTTCACTGCGCGAACAATATATCGAACATTACAACTGGCCCTCACCCGAAGAGTTTCAGGCCCTTTTCAGTGTAAAAGACAACGCAATGATGGCGTTCTGGATTGCACTGGCTACGTCCATTGCCGTGTTTCTTGGTCGCAAACTCTGGCGGCGCAGACATTCTGTGCGGGTCAAATACGTCGAAGGCCCCGAAGTCGTGGCAGAGAAAGGCATGACGCTGCTGGAAATCTCACAGGCCAACGGCATCCCCCACACCGCCCTTTGTGGCGGCAAGGGACGCTGCACGACTTGTCGCGTGATCGTAGAAGACGGTGCCGAGAAACTTCCGGCCCCCAGTGACGTTGAAGCCCGCAGTCTGGCAGCCGTCAGCGCACCCGATGGTGCTCGGTTGGCGTGCCAGATACGCCCGACCGAACCGATCACGGCCTTTCGCATGTTCCGCCCCGACGGAGGGCGGCAGCGCGCACATGCCAGTCAGGGTCAGGAACGCAAACTGGCCGTGTTATTTCTGGATATGCGGGGATTCACCTCGCGGACCACGGGGCAGTTGCCTTACGACATTGTCTTTCTTCTGAACCGGTTTTTTGATGCCATCGTTCCGGCCATCACCGCTGACGGGGGTGTGGTTGATAAATACATGGGCGACGGGCTGCTGGCCGTGTTTGAAACGCCTGATGCCGAAAGTTCGGCAAAAGCGGGTTTGAAGGCAGCGGCAGATGTCAGTCACGCCCTCATGCGGTTCAATCAGCAGCTGGAAGCCGAAGGAAGCCCGCGCATTCGCATCGGAATGGGCCTGCATCTGGGCGATTTAGTTCTTGGTGAAATCGGTGCTGCGGGAAATGCCGCACGCACCATCATCGGCGATGCAGTCAATGTGGCCAGCCGGTTGGAGGCCGAAACAAAGGCATTGAAAGTGGAACTTCTTGTCTCAGACGACTTGCTGAAGATTGCCGGGTACCAAGGCGATCTGAACGGGATGAAGTCCTTTCAGCTGCGCGGTGTGACCCGACCGATTCCCGCTCTACCTGTCCAAAGCGCGGCGGACCTATTGGAAAGTGCCTCCTCATAGGAACACATTCACGTTTTGGCACCATTTTGCCGACCATTGCTGGAACCACGGTCGTAATTTCCGCCGGATGTCAGAAAATCCTTCCATTCCGCGAAAAAACCGCGCATTTCGTCCTTTGCTTCATGAATGTATATGGACTTCGCCCAACGGTCGGGGCAAATGCCCCGCAAACGCCCTTGAATCACTGGCAAAACCGCACTTCGACAAGAGTATTCCAATGACGATGTTAAGCAATCTCGCTCCGATCCCTGAACTATATGTTTCCTACGAATCCGCACAGAAACTGAAAGTAGAAGCCGCTGACCTGACAAGCTGGGACCTGAGCCCCCGCCAGATTTGCGATCTGGAGCTTCTGATGAATGGCGGGTTCAACCCTCTGAAGGGGTTTCTGACCGAGGCTGATTACGACAACGTCGTAGACAACATGCGTCTGGCCGACGGCACCTTGTGGCCCATGCCCATCACGCTGGACGTCAGCGAAGAGTTTGCCGATACTATCGAACTAGGTCAGGACATCGCCCTGCGCGACCAAGAGGGTGTGATCCTTGGCACCATGACCGTGACCGACCGTTGGACCCCGGACAAGGCGCGCGAGGCTGAGAAAGTGTTCGGCGCAGATGATGACGCACACCCGGCGGTGAACTACCTGCATAACGTGGCAGGCAAGGTTTATCTGGGCGGTCCCGTTGTCGGCATCCAGCAACCCGTCCACTATGATTTCCGCGCCCGTCGCGACACCCCGAACGAGTTGCGCGCCTACTTCCGCAAGCTGGGCTGGCGTCGCATCGTTGCGTTCCAAACCCGCAACCCGCTGCACCGCGCGCATCAGGAACTGACGTTCCGCGCAGCCAAAGAAGCGCAGGCCAACCTGCTGATCCACCCGGTTGTCGGCATGACCAAGCCCGGCGACGTCGATCACTTTACCCGCGTGCGCTGCTATGAGGCGGTTTTGGACAAATACCCGGCCTCGACCACCTCGATGTCGCTGCTGAACCTTGCCATGCGCATGGCAGGCCCGCGCGAGGCGGTTTGGCACGGCCTGATCCGCGCGAACCACGGCTGCACCCACTTCATTGTCGGGCGTGACCACGCTGGCCCAGGCAAGAACAGCCAAGGCGAAGATTTCTACGGCCCCTATGACGCACAGGATCTGTTCCGCAAGTTCCAGGACGAGATCGGCCTTGAGATGGTTGACTTCAAACACATGGTCTATGTGCAAGAGCGCGCCCAGTACGAGCCGAATGACGAGATCGAAGACAAGGACAACGTCACGATCCTGAACATCTCGGGCACCGAACTGCGCCGCCGTCTGGCCGAAGGTCTGGAAATCCCCGAATGGTTCAGCTTCCCCGAGGTTGTGGCCGAGCTGCGCAAGACCAAACCGCCGCGCAGCCAACAGGGTTTCACCGTGTTTTTCACCGGTTTCTCGGGCTCGGGCAAATCCACCATCGCCAACGCCTTGATGGTCAAGCTGATGGAAATGGGTGGCCGCCCCGTGACGCTACTGGATGGCGACATCGTGCGTAAGAACCTGTCGTCGGAACTGGGCTTCTCGAAAGAGCACCGCGACCTGAACATCCGTCGCATCGGATATGTGGCCAGCGAGATCACCAAAAACGGTGGCATCGCTATTTGTGCACCGATTGCGCCCTACGCAACCACGCGCCGCGCGGTTCGGGAAGATATCGAACAGTTCGGTGCCTTCTGTGAAGTTCACGTCGCGACCAGTATCGAGGAATGTGAACGTCGCGACCGCAAGGGCCTGTACAAGCTGGCGCGCGAAGGCAAGATCAAGGAATTCACAGGAATTTCTGACCCTTATGACGTCCCCCAAAACCCCGAGTTGAGCGTCGAGACCGAGAATGTCGATGTCGACAACTGCGCCCATCAGGTGCTGCTCAAGCTGGAAAGCATGGGCCTGATCGCAGCGTCCTAAGACAGCGCATATGTTCTATGAAAGGCCCCGCAGCGCGAGGGCCTTTTGCATTTCTGGTTAAAGTTCTGCGCGCAGGGCTGCGACCGCGCGGCCTTCGAAATCCCCAAACTCCGCAGCCTTGGCCTGAATCGCTTGCAACCGAGGCAAGCGGGCTGCGTAATCCTCGGGCGACAGGGATTGGATCGCTTGCTGAATATCAGCCTCGGATTCACATATGATCATGCCCGAACTATCCATGAAATCGTCGATATTCGGGCAACCCCAATAGATCGGCACAGTTGAACACAGGATCGCGTCGGTCAGTTTTTCGGAGAAATAGTTTTTCTCGCGCACGTTTTCGATCACTACGGAATAGCGATAAGGCGCAAGGCCGTCGGATTTTTGGTCAAAGGGGTTATAGCCCCGCCCCATGATATCCACGTCCGCATCAGTTTCCCGCACCCAGTCGATGACAGAGTGGCGCAACTGGTGCCCTTCGAGATCACGTTTGCCTGACGCGATCAACGAACAGGATTTTGACTTGGTCACATCCAATTCGCGCCAGTTTGGAATCATTGTGACGCCATAGGGCAGGAATACCGCGTTCGGGATACCTTGCAGCAAAACACCATGAAACGTCAGGACGCGGAAAAACCGCCGCCACGTCCAGCGCAGCATCCGGTCGTGTTTGGCGTGGATGGCCGAAGGTTCGCCCATCATCAGGGAAATCTGCGCACGGGTGCCCCGGCGCAGGCGTAGATGCACAGTTGAATTGGGGTACATGATCAAGTGATCGGTGGGCTCAAGGTCCCCGACGGATTTGCCGATCAGTCGCTCGGGGCACCCCTCGGGCCAGATCAGGTCAGCCAGGGGTAGCGATGACAGCTTTGGCCCCAAACGATTTCCATAAGGCAATATTGCAATGGCGGGTTCGGTCATACAGACACCTCTGGCAGGTTGACCTGACCACGCATCAGAACGTGACCACGCCCGGCAACCTTTATACCAGTCATCGCATCAGAAGGCCCGACGCGGGTCACGGTCGCTTGACCGGGGCGTCCCATGTCGTACCCCTGTTCGGCTGTGAACCTATCCTTCGCCATCAGACCGTGTTTCCACAGATAGGCGGCCATCGCCCCGGTTGCCGAACCGGTAAAGGGGTCCTCGGGCGGGCTGGGTGGCGCCAGCAACAAGCGCGAGAATGTGTCTCCTGCATCGGTTGCGCCCTTCAGCGTGACAAGAAAAGGTTCCGCCATGTCAGACCCAGAAAACCCTGCCATTTCTGACACATCCCGAAGCGCCTCGACATTCAACTTGGCTGCTCGCAAGGCGTCGTGATCATGCAGCACCGCAACGCAAAAAGGCAGTCCCGTAGATACAAACTGCGGAGGAGATATGATGTCGTCCTGAGACAAACCAATCGCCGCAGCCACCAAATCGGCGGGAACATACGCACCAAACTGTGGCGCGACCTGAATCATCTCGATCTCATCCCCGATCAGGCGGATCGAAACAACACCGGCACCAGTTTCCAGCGTCAGCGTATTTCCCTGAATTAACCCACGGGACCGCATGGCCGCGACAGTCGCAATGGTTGGATGACCGGCAAATGGGATTTCTCGGCTGGCCAGAAAGTAGCGGACCCGGATGTCGGCGACCTCGGACGGTCCTGTAAACGTGCACTCGACAAGCGAGGTCTCTTGCACAAAGGCCATCGAGGTGTTGTCTGATAGGGCCGCCCCACCGTGGACCACGGCGCAACCGTTTCCACCAAATGCCCTGTCGGTAAAGGCATCTACCCAGTCAAAATCAAACCAGCTCATTTCCGCGCGCTCTTTCTTATGCAAACCGTCTCCGGTTCGCATAACTCGCCCGACGGACAGCAGATGTCACGTGGAAAACGTCAGAGGGGCCGTGCTCAGTGCACGGCCACCGGCGAGAAGTCATGCTCGCGCGCAAGGTTGAACGCCAGCTTGCGGTCGGCGACCAGCGCCAGTTGCTGACCGTCCGAGTCGTGGACAGCATAGAGCAGATCCAGATCCCCTGCCTGTTCGCGCAGTTCCCGAGGCAGATCAGCGACTTCGACCGTTTTGACATAGACGATCCGGTCGCCTTCGGCGTTCAGTTCTATCGGTGTATTCATTGCTCTTACCCCTTTCTTATGTTGATCGTTTGCACCACGGTTTCCGGCACGGCGCGGGTCAGATCCACATGCAGCAGACCGTTTTCCATGATCGCCTCGCCCACCTCGACACCGTCGGCCAGCACGAACATGCGCTGGAACTGACGCGCCGCGATGCCGCGATGCAGGAAGATGCGCCCCTCGCTGTCGTCGCGTTGACGACCCCGGATCACCAGCTGGCGATCCTCGATGGTGATCGACAGATCCTCTTCCGCGAACCCGGCTACCGCCAGAGTGATACGATACGAAAAATCCGAGGTCTGCTCGATGTTATAGGGCGGGTATCCTTCATTTCCGGCCTTTGCAGACCGTTCCAAAAGGCGTTCCAATTGCTCGAACCCCAGAAGATGCGGGTATGAGCCAAGAGTAAGTTTTGACACGTATTTTCGTCCTTTATTGTCAAAGCGACGTGTTTTGCGGCCCCTTTTTGGCAACCGCATGCTATAGAATATGGGAAGAAACCAGGATGTCCACAAGGTCTGGCGGGATAACGCCTGACACACTATCTTGTGTGACAAGCACCACAATAACAACCGAGTCGCCCATGAACGCGCCCACCGATCTTTCAATGAAAACAGATGAGGTTTTAAGGGTGGAGCTGGAGGTTTTTCGCCGCCAGCACCGCGATCTGGATGAGGCGATCGAAGCGTTGCAGGCCAAGGGCACGTCCGATCAACTGACGATCAAACGGCTGAAAAAACAAAAACTGCGCCTGAAAGACGTCATCCGCCTGATCGAAGACCGTCTGACCCCGGATATCATCGCCTGAACGCTCTGTACTGCATTGCCACATAAGCGGATTTGGCTATAGTGCGCGCTCTTTCGAAACGCAGGGACACAAGCGGATGAGCGACGTGAAAGTGGGGATCATCATGGGCAGTCAATCGGACTGGCCTACGATGAAAGAAGCCGCAGACATTCTGGATGAATTGGGCGTGGCGTATGAAAAGCGCATTGTCTCAGCACACCGGACGCCTGACCGCCTTTGGGACTATGGGAAGACCGCCGTGTCGCGTGGCCTGCAGGTAATTATTGCTGGTGCGGGCGGAGCTGCACATTTGCCGGGCATGATGGCTTCGAAAACGCGGGTCCCGGTGATTGGGGTGCCCGTCCAGACGCGGGCGTTGTCCGGGGTCGATTCGCTTTATTCCATCGTGCAGATGCCCAAAGGGTTTCCCGTGGCGACCATGGCCATCGGGTCGGCAGGTGGCGCCAATGCCGGGCTTATGGCCGCTGGCATACTGGCGCTGCAGGACGATGCTCTGGCCGCACGGTTGGACACGTGGCGCGATGCGCTCTCGGCCTCGATCCCGCAGGAGCCTGTCGATGACTGAGATGCTGCAGCCCGGCGCAACGATCGGTATTCTTGGCGGCGGCCAATTGGGACGGATGCTGTCGGTTGCAGCGGCCCGTTTGGGATTTCTGACCCACATCTATGAGCCCGGCGCAAACCCTCCGGCCGGTCATGTGGCCGACCGGGTGACGACGGCAGCCTATGAGGACGCCGACGCTTTGAAAGCCTTCGCCGAGTCGGTTGATGTCATCACCTACGAGTTCGAAAACATCCCGACCGAGGCGCTGGACATTTTGGAAACCCACCGTCCCATTCGCCCCGGCCGCGAGGCGCTGCGCGTCAGCCAGGACCGCCTGACCGAAAAGACATTTCTGCAAGGGCTCGGCCTGCAAACCGCACCTTTTGCCGACATTACCGATCTGGACAGCCTGACAGCCGCGATTGAACAAATCGGAACGCCTGCGATCCTGAAAACCCGTCGTTTTGGTTATGACGGCAAGGGGCAGGCCCGACTACGCACCCCCGAAGATGCCGAAACCGCTTTGGCAGACATGGCCGGCGCGCCTGCAATTCTTGAAGGGTTCGTCGATTTCAGTCACGAAATCTCGATCATTGCGGCCCGCGGGCTGGATGGTCAGGTGGCCTGTTTCGACCCCGGCGAAAATGTGCATCGCGACGGCATCCTGCACACCACAACGGTCCCGGCACGTCTGCGCCCCGCACAGCGTACGGATGCGGTTTTGCTGGCGGCCAATATCCTGAACGCTCTGGACTATGTGGGCGTGATGGGGGTCGAGCTGTTTGTAACGCCCGGCGGCCTGATCGTGAACGAGATCGCGCCACGTGTACATAACTCGGGCCATTGGACGCAGAACGGCTGTGCCGTCGACCAGTTCGAGCAGCATATTCGCGCCGTGGCCGGATGGCCCTTGGGCGACGAGCAGCGCCACTCGGATGTGGTGATGGAAAACCTGATCGGTGCCGACATGAACCGCGTGCCGGAACTGGCGCAGGAGCGTAACGTGGCCCTACATCTCTATGGAAAGGCCGAAGTTAAGGCAGGTCGGAAGATGGGGCATTTCAACCGTATCATGCGCTAAGAAATCGCGCTGGCGTGCGATGCCCACGGTGGGGATATTTTTAGCCAGATGAAGCACGTGGATCAGGCTAGGAACCGGGCCGCGATATCACCAGCCATGTAGCTGATCCGACCCGCTGCCATTGTGGCGGCAACCCGGTGTGTCTTTGCGTCTAGAATGACCAAATCAGCACGTTGGCCTAGCGCCAGCGTGCCACGATCCTGTAATCCCAGAACCTGCGCCGGACCAGAGGACACAAGCGTCCAGGCACCGGCAAAATCCAGCAGACCGCTTTTGGCCAGCATCAAAGCGGCACGGCGTGGACTGGGGTAATGGTAATCCGAGGCTAGAGCATCGCACAGCCCCATAGCTATCAGGTCCAGCGCGCTGGCATTGCCTTTATGCGATCCGCCACGCACTACATTCGGGGATCCCAGAATAACGTGATCGCCGGCAGCGCGGGCGGCTTCGGCGGCCTCAAGCGTTTCGGGAAACTCAGAAATGCGCGCGCCCCGATTTCGCCAGTCGGCCCGGGTTGTCGAGGTCGCGTCATCGTGACTGCCCATGCGCACCCCCTGCCCCGCCAGCGTCGCGCAGAGATCATCCAGCGCCTGAGGCACCTCGGAGCTGCGAGCGTGCATGGATAGCAACATCTCAAAGTGTTTGTCTGGGTTGCGCCCAGCCTTCAGCGCCTGTCCAGTCAGGCGCGGCGGTTTGCGCCCTTCTACCAAGCGGTCATGCGGCAAGTGGTCGTTAAAGACGACATAGGGCACTTGCCACGCTGCGATACGTTCGGGCAAGCCCTTGTAATCGTCCAGCATATGCGTCTCAAACCGCAGTTGTGGCAGCAAGTCCGTTACGACCTGGCCTTTCACCGACGCGATTGCATCAAACACCTGCCCCGCAAATTCAGGGCCGCGCACGCCGCCTTCCCAACTATAGAACTGCGCCAAGACAGCGGTCGTGATCCCGTTGGCGGCAAGCTCGGCTTCGACCGACAGGATACCCTCATCCATCTGTTTCATCGCCCCCCGGCGCGGCGCGATGTGACGTTCGAATCCGTCACCGTGCAGGTCTATGATTCCGGGCAGCAACAAATACCCCGACAGGTCGATGGATCGTCCTGTACAGTCAGATTGAAAGACACCCTCGGCCAATGACAGGTTGGCAACGGTCAGACCGGCGTCCGGCAACAGAACCTCTGCACCTGTCAGCGTCAGGTTCAGAGTAGTCACTGAGAGGGCTCCGAGACAGGTTCAGAGCAATCCTGCCCAATGCAGATTTCATCAATAATATCCTGCACCCCGTCCAGCCAGGTGATTTCCGGATCGAACTGGCCAAACTCGATAAAATGCAGCGCCTGAGCCATGACGCGGGGGTTATTCATCATGAAGGTGTGGGTCACGGGCAAGACGATATGATCTTTCATCCCGTCGACCTTGGTGGTTTCGACAGAAACCTTGCCGTCATCCTTGCCGTCGATCATTGAGGAAAACAAAGGGTTCAGAGAATTTTCGCCGGCAATTACCCCCAACTCAAAATCAACCGGCGGTAACCGGGCCGGGATTCCTTCTGGGCCCGTTCCCAGCGCCAGACCCGCAGGCCCGTGCAGCATTCCAAACACCTCATATGCGCCCAACTCATCAACCAGTTGGCTTCCCTGATTGGGCGGTCCAAGCATGACCGCGCGGCCCAGATTTTCAGGCTGGTTACCCTGCAGCCAATACCGCAAAAGGATCCCCCCCATCGAATGAGCCACGACGTTGACTGTGTCGTCGCCGCAGGCCGCAAACGCCTCGGGCAGAGTTTGGTTGGCCAGCTCAGGGATCGGCAAATCCGTTGAAGGGTAACTAGGCCGCACGACCGTATAGCCATGCGCCTTGAACAACTGCTCCATCACGGTAAAGGACGCCTCGGTACGCGCAAGCCCATGCAACAACACGACGCACTTTGCCTGCGCCACGGCAGGAAAAAGAAATAGAACAAGGGCAAACAGGTATCTCATAGCGGCCAGATAAGCCCAAACAGGGTGCATTAAAACCCCTAGCGCGGCTTCAACTTAAGGACCGCCAGCGCAATGCCACCCAACACCAGTGTCGCACCAAGTATTAAGCGCACCGAAGCTGTCTCGCCCAACAAGATGACGCCGCCTACAATCGCGATGATCGGAACGCTCAACTGGACCACCGCTGCAGTGGTCGGTGCCAACTGCGGCAGGACACGATACCAAAGCGCATAGCCCATTCCAGACGTAACACCCCCAGAGAGGGCGGCCAGCAGGTAACCGTTAGCAGTCATGTGCCAATCGGTGCTGCCGGACCACAAGGCCAATGCGGTGACCGGCAACGCGACAACAAAGTTGGCCGCTGTGCCGGCCAATGCGTCCGGCTCGGATCGGCCAACCAATGAGTAGATGGCCCAGCCCACCCCAGCAGCAGTCATCAGGGCGGCTCCAACTGGGTCCACGCGCAGTTCACCTGACGGCCATAGCACCCAAGCTAGCCCGCCAAGCGCAATCGCGGCCCCGGCAATCTGGCGGGTGCCCGGAGTTGTTCCGGTCACCGATGTCACTGCAAACATGGTGATTTGGACCACCCCAAACAGGATCAACGCGCCCAGTCCCGCGTCCAGTGTCAGGTAGGCAACCGAAAAGCCGATCATATACAAAGACAGGGAACCCGCCCCGGCGATCCGACGCGTGTATCGCAGCGGCAAATGCCCACCTCTGAGAAAAACCAGCACCGCCAGCACCACAGCCCCTGCCAGAACGCGCATAACGGCAAAACCGGCGGGATCAGCGGCACCGCTTTCAATGGCCAACCGATTAAGAATCGAATTCGCCGCAAAAGCGCACATGGTCAGGGCAGAGAGCAAAAACAGTCGCATACCCATCGCATAGCGGGTTCCACGCCGTTTGCACACTCACTTTCCCGCAACCAAAACCCCGATCTTCTTCTGTTAAAAAATACTTCCGCCGGAGGCATGACCGCGCAGCGGGCATTTCAAACGAAACGGGGCCGCCCGAAGGCGACCCCATCCATAAGCACTAAGGCTTAGACAGCTTACATCATGCCGCCCATGCCGCCCATGTCGGGCATGCCGCCGGCAGGTGCCGCGCCTTCTTTGGCAGGACGGTCTGCAACCATCGCTTCTGTGGTGACCAGCAGGCCAGCAACCGATGCCGCGTCTTCCAGAGCGGTACGAACTACTTTGGCAGGGTCGATCACGCCGAACGAGAACATGTCGCCATATTCTTCGGTCTGCGCGTTGAAACCGAATGCCACGTCGCCGGATTCGCGGACTTTGCCCGCAACAACCGCACCGTCAACACCTGCGTTTTCGGCGATCTGGCGCAGCGGCGCTTCAATTGCCTTACGAACGATGTTGATGCCTGCATTCTGGTCAGCGTTTGCACCTTCCAGAGTTTCCAGCGCTTTACCGGCCTGAACCAGGGCAACACCGCCGCCCACAACAACGCCTTCTTGAACAGCAGCACGCGTTGCGTTCAGAGCATCGTCCACACGGTCTTTACGCTCTTTCACTTCCACTTCGGTCATGCCACCGACGCGGATAACAGCAACACCGCCTGCCAGTTTGGCAACGCGCTCTTGCAGCTTCTCACGGTCGTAGTCCGACGAAGTTTCTTCGATCTGAGTGCGGATCTGAGCAACACGTGCTTCGATCTCGGCTTTCTCGCCAGCACCGTCGACGATGGTGGTTTCGTCTTTGGTGATTTCGATTTTCTTGGCGGTGCCCAGCATGTCCATGGTGACGGACTCGAGCTTCATGCCCAGATCTTCGCTGATAACCTGACCGCCGGTCAGGATTGCGATGTCCTGCAGCATGGCTTTGCGGCGATCGCCGAAGCCCGGAGCTTTGACAGCAGCAATTTTCAGGCCGCCGCGCAGTTTGTTGACAACCAGAGTCGCCAGCGCTTCGCCTTCAACATCCTCAGCGATGATCAGCAGAGGCTTCTGCGACTGGATCACCTGCTCGAGCAGCGGAACCATCGGCTGCAGCGAAGACAGTTTCTTTTCGTGCAGCAGGATCATGCAGTCATCCAGATCTGCAATCATCTTGTCTGCGTTGGTGACGAAGTAAGGCGACAGGTAGCCACGGTCGAACTGCATACCTTCGACAACATCGGTCTCGGTTTCCAGACCTTTGTTTTCTTCGACGGTGATAACGCCTTCGTTGCCGACCTTCTGCATCGCGTCTGCGATTTGCTGGCCGATTTCGGCTTCGCCGTTGGCCGAGATGGTGCCAACCTGAGCAACTTCTGCCGAGTCTTTGACTTCACGCGACGCGTCTTTGATGCCTGCAACGACTTTGGCAGTTGCCAGGTCGATGCCGCGTTTCAGGTCCATCGGGTTCAGGCCAGCTGCAACCTGCTTCAGACCTTCGCGAACGATGGCTTGGGCCAGAACGGTTGCAGTGGTGGTGCCGTCACCGGCTTCGTCATTGGTGCGGCTGGCGACTTCTTTCACCATCTGCGCGCCCATGTTTTCGAACTTGTCTTCCAGTTCGATTTCCTTGGCAACCGAGACACCGTCTTTGGTGATGCGCGGCGCGCCGAAGGATTTGTCCAGAACCACGTTGCGGCCTTTGGGGCCCAGGGTCACTTTAACAGCATCGGCCAGGATGTTCACACCTGCCAGCATGCGGTTACGGGCATCGGTGTCGAACTTGACGTCCTTTGCAGCCATGTCGTTTCTCCTTGAGAAATAAGTTGGGAATGAAGATCAGAGAAAGCGCGCGGCTTACTCGATGATCCCCATGATGTCGCTTTCTTTCATCATCAGCAGCTCTTCGCCATCGACCTGAACCTCGGTGCCCGACCATTTGCCGAACAGGATCTTGTCGCCAGCTTTTACAGCCATTGCGATCAGCTCGCCGCTGTCCTTGCGTGCGCCTTCGCCGGTCGCGACGACTTCGCCTTCGCTGGGCTTTTCTTTTGCGCTGTCAGGAATGATCAGGCCGCCTGCAGTTTTCTCTTCGCTTTCGGTACGGCGAACCAGCACACGGTCATGAAGCGGTTTCAATGCCATCTTTGCAGCTCCTTGGGCTCAAAGTTGTTAATCCTCCCCTCGCCGGATGGCGGGGCGTTAGCACTCAGGGTATGCGAGTGATAACGACGCATAGCTAGGGAGTTCAAATCCCCGAGTCAACAAGCCGTGAAGGTTTTTTTGACGTGGGGTCCTATTCCGGCTGCTCCCAACTGTAAGCCCAGTGCTTCAGCCCTTCCTGCCCGGCTTCGGTCAGGCAATAGACGCCCTTTTCTACTTTGTCGAACCAGCCATAGTGATTGTCACGCATCAGGCGGGTGGCTTCAGAAACACCGGTGGCCTTGGCGACCTCGGCCCCCTTGGTGGCACCCTGTTCGGCAAGATGGGCAGCACATCTCAAAGCATCCTGACGGTAGGCAGTAACGATCCCATGCCGCGTGGCGCCCCCGGCGTTAGGGTCGCCTTCCAACCGATCAAATTCGCGCAACAACCGAGCAGCCTTGGCCTTGTTTTTGCGCGGAGCATAAGGGCCGGGGTCGCACTGAACCTCGACTGCACCATCCGCGCGGACAGTGATCAGGCCCAACCCCAAACGCCGGCACAGCGCAACATTGTCCTTCAAAGCACGTCGTGCTGTGCGCCCTGTCGGTTTGCTTACCCCGATATAGACCTGATCCGTTACTTTCAGCCGGGTGATGGCCTGATGGAACAACGCCAATGAAAAGCGCAGCTTCAACTCGACTATCACCGGCTCCTCGCTATCACGAACGGCTACGATATCAGCCGCGCCAACCTCACCTTTAACGGTATAGCCCTGACGCTCTAACAGCGCTTTGATGGGGGGATAGAGGTCCTGCTCGCGGTTCATCCTGCCATGCTAGGCGTTTTGCTGTGGAATGCCAGACACAGATCAGCCTTACCCGCATCCAAGTCGCTTGAACCGACACCTTGAGCAGGGCAAGGTCGCGACACATATAAGTACTTGGTTTAACGGGATGGTGCCGATGCGATTTCTTTTTGTCTTCCTCTTTTCGCTTTTGCCGCTGGCGGTTCATGCCGCCTGCGAAGGGCGGGATCTAAGGCCCGATATTTCGGCTGAGATGCAAGAGGAACTGCAGCAGGCCTTGAAAGATTTCCCATTTCCCGAAGGCAATCACTGGACGGCCACAAAGGGTGACACGGTTCTGCACCTGATTGGTACTGTGCACACCAACGATCCGCGTATGGATGCTGTGGTTGAAAGACTGGCCCCGACGCTCAGCCAAGCCGACGCGTTCTATTTCGAGGTGACAAAATCCGAAATGGACGCCTTCGAAAAGCAACTGGCGCAGGACCTCAGCCCGGTTCTGATCACGTCAGGACCCACTTTGATCGACATGGTGTCAGAAGAAGACTGGGCCGCGCTATCCAAGGGGCTGGCCGATCGCGGCATTCCCGGCTGGATGGGTGCGAAAATGCGCCCATGGTTCCTGAGCATGACCCTTGGCATCCCACCTTGCATGATTCAAGACCCGGAAGCCAATCACGGGATGGATGCACGCCTGACAGATCTGGCAGCCGAGCATAACATCCCGCAGCTCTCGCTTGAACGCATCGAAGACCTGATGGCGATGTTCGATGAATTCCCCATGGAACAGCAAGTGCAATCTTTGGTGCGCATGGCGGACGCGTTTGAAAGCAGCGAGGACCAGTTGGCCACCATGCTGAATGCCTATCTGGAAGAAAAACACGGCGAGATCATCCAGTTCGCCCGCCTTCAGGGGCTCGAATCTTCGGGTCTTTCAGAAGAAATCTTTGACGAGGAATGGGGCGGTTTCGAACAGCAGCTTCTGGTCGAACGCAACAACAACTGGATGCAGCATATTTTGGGGATTCAGGATCAGATGGCCGTGATCGCAGTCGGTGCTGGTCATCTGGGTGGAGAGCACGGCTTGCTTAACCAACTTGAGCAGGCCGGATACACACTGGAACGTGCCGCATTCTGAGGCAAAGATCACCCTTCGTCGCAGTTTACGCGAGGGCGGGTGACAAGCCCGCAGGACCGCCCTATAAGGCGCGCAAAATGACCATCCTCAGGATCCTGACATGACAACCCTCGTATTTGGACACAAATCCCCCGACACCGATTCCACCGGCTCTCCGATCCTGTGGTCGTGGTACCTGAACGAAGTGAAAGGCGAACAGGCCGAGCCCGTTCTGCTGGGCGAACCCAACACCGAGGCCGCCTTTATGCTGCAACGCTGGGACCTGCCCAAGCCGCGCATCATCGCGGACGTGGACGCAGACGCGCCTGTTGTCATCGTTGACACCAACAACCCTGCCGAGCTGCCCGCCAGCGTCAACAGCGCCGATATCCGCGCCATCATCGACCACCACAAGCTGGTCGGTGGTCTGGAAACCAAAGGCCCCATCGACATCACCGTGCGCCCGCTGGCCTGCACCGCGACCATCATGGTTGACCTGATGGGTGACGACGCTGCCAAAATACCCGACGCCGTAAAAGGCGCGGCGCTGACCTGCATCTTGTCGGATACGTTGGAGTTCCGCTCGCCCACCACCACCGCGCATGACCGCGCCGTGGCCGAGAAACTGGCGGCTGAGCTGGGTCTGGACGTTTCGGCCTATGCCGCTGACATGTTCGCAGCGAAGTCGGACGTGTCTTCGTTCTCGGACGCTGAACTGATCCGCATGGACAGCAAGGAATATGAGGTAGACGGCACCAAGTTCCGCGTCTCGGTTCTGGAAACCACCGCTCCGGGCGTTGTGCTGGATCGTAAAGACAGCCTGGCCGCGTCGATGGTTGATGTTGCCAAGGAAGACGGCGTCGATCAGGTTCTGCTATTCGTGGTCGACATCCTGAACGAAGAGGCCACCCTGCTGGTCCCCAACGATCTGGTCAAATCCGTCGCCGAGAAAAGCTTTGGCGCAAGCGTCGATGGCGATGCGGTCGTTCTGCCCGGCATCATGAGCCGCAAAAAACAGATCATCCCGAACCTTAAGGTCTGATCTGCCAACCCTGCGATTGAAAAGGCGCCCCCTCAGGGCGCCTTTATTGTTTGCGCCTAAAGATTTGCGACTTCCGTTTCCGTTGGTAATCTGTTCCAAGATAACTTGGGAACACGGGCCAAACCAATCACATGAGCATGCTCAGCTATAGCACGACGCGGGATATCCTGCGGTTTGAAGGCAAGGACCAAGCTGCTTATTGGCGGCGCTTTGCCATGCTGCTGACCTTGTCGGTGATCATCGCCACAATGGGTATGCTGCGCAATTCCGGCGCAGTTGTAATCGCTGCAATGCTGGTTGCCCCCCTGATGACGCCGATCCTCGGAATCGCCGCAGCCATGGTCATGGGGTGGCTAAAGCGGGCGCTGTTTCTGGCCTTGACCGTCTGTACCGCAGCGTTCCTGAGCGTTCTGCTGGCATGGTTCCTGGTCTACGTCGCGGACGTACCTCGGGGCATATTGATCCCCGATCAGGTGCTGGCGCGCACTGACCCGGGCACCGAAGACCTGATCGTCGCGCTGGCCGCCGGCGTGGCGGCAGCATATGTGCAGATCAACAGGTCAGAGGCCAGCTTGCTGCCCGGTGCCGCGATTGGTGTGTCGCTTGTGCCACCGCTATCGGCTTCGGGTGTATTGTTGTATTTCGGCGAACCCGCTGACGCCTATGAAGCCGGGTTGCTGTTTGCGACGAACCTTGGGGCAATTATCCTGTCCGCCTGCGCTGTCTATATAGTCTATGCTGCGCGGTCGGTGATGTTTAGCAAGGGCAAACGCAAACTCAGCTTTACAGCCAGCGTTTTCGTTACCCTTGCGTTTCTGGCTGTCGTGGTCCTGCAATTGGGGAAATCCACGTACAACCGGTACCTTGAAACCAGAACCGAGGCTCGCGTCGCTCAGGCGATCCGCGATTGGGCTGACCCGGTTTCGGTCGAGATCATCCGCATCGACGTCAGCGCCAAGCGCAAACACGCAGACCTGTGGCTGATCGTCGACCTGCCCATCGAAGCAGCCTTCAAGGTGTCCTCGATCGCGGGGCTACTGCCTGACGGCCTACGAGAAACTCCGCTAGTGGACGTATTGGAGGATGAGCTGGGCCCTGGCTACCTGATTGTCGTAAGGTTCCAGAACAGAATTGGTGCGCAACTCATCCTGGGGACCGAGAATGTCCAGCAGGCCCCGGACGTGGACAAGCTGTCAGAAGAAAACTGATAAGCACCCACACAAACGTCAGGAAATTGCATTGCGGGATGGTCAAAGCGCATCAGCTTTGCCATAGCTGACGCAAATGCGATATCTGTGCCCGGGGGCGATCAAATGACCCAGATCATTCATACACTTTCTGACATTTCTGACCGATACAAAGCCCTGTTCGTGGACCTGTGGGGCTGCGTCCATAACGGCATCACCGCCTACCCCGAGGCAGTCGCGGCTTTGCAAGACTACCGCGCCAAGGGTGGAGTTGTTGTTTTGGTCACCAACTCCCCTAAACCCCGCGCGGGGGTGGCAGAGCAACTCGTGCAGTTCAACGTCCCCGAAGACGCCTATGACACAATTGCCAGCAGCGGCGATTCTGCCCGTTCAGCCATGTTCCAGGGCGCTGTCGGTGAGAAAGTTTACTTTATGGGGGAATGGGAGCGGGATGCAGGTTTTTTCGAGCCGCTGAAGCTTTTGCATCATCCCATCCAGATTGAGCGGGTTCCCCTAAGCGAAGCCCAAGGGATCGTCTGTTGCGGTCCATTCGACCCAATGGCGGACCCGTCCTTGAACCGCGCAGAATTTCTTTATGCCAAGCAAAAAGGCATGAAGCTGCTTTGCGCCAACCCAGACATCGTTGTTGATCGCGGTGAGGTACGAGAATGGTGCGCCGGCGCTTTGGCCAAGCTTTATACGGATATGGGGGGCGAAAGCCTGTATTTCGGCAAACCGCACCCGCCAATCTATGATCTGGCACGTCGCAGGTTACAAGAACTGGGTCACGACTTCCCTGATGGCGATCTTTTGGTGATCGGTGACGGGCCACATACTGACATTCTGGGCGGAATGGGCGAAGGGATTGATTCTCTGTTCATCTCGGGCGGGCTGGCCGCCGCTGAAACCAAAACGTCGCACCATCCCCACCATGAATCCCTAACCGATTATATTACAAGGGAAAACATCAATCCAACCTACACAATCGGCCGATTGCGCTGATCAGAAAGGGCTTGATTTTCTGCGCTTGCGAAGTAATAAAGTTGCCCAATATGGGCGACTTTAGTTTTTTTGTTGCCCAATCGAATCGAGTGAGGGCGACATGTTGGACAATCTTCCACGCGGCACGATCTGTATTGAAGACATCGAAATGGGCATGACCCGTCACCTGCGCAAAGTGGTGACAGACGAAGATATCGAGATGTTCGCGCAGGTTTCGACCGACCGGAACCCGGTGCATCTGGATGACGACTACGCCCGCGACACGATTTTCGAAGGGCGCATAGCTCACGGGATGTTGACTGCTGGGTTGATCTCGGCCGTGATTGGTGAGCAATTGCCCGGCCATGGCACCGTTTACATGGGGCAGTCGCTGAAGTTCCTTGCACCCGTCCGTCCCGGCGACATGGTTTATGCCGAAGTCAGAGTGATCGACATCGACTTTGCCAAACGTCGGGTAAAGCTAGATTGCCACTGCGCGGTTGACGGCAAAAAGGTGGTTGTTGGCGAAGCCATGGTTTTGGCACCGTCGCGCAAGTTCGACTGACCTCTCAACCTCTTGAACACCGGCTGTAGTCCCGTTAGGCAGTCGCTATGCGCATCATCCGGGATTTTCAGTTTGTCGAGCCTCAAGACCGTGGCGCCAGCGTAGCCATCGGCAATTTTGACGGCGTTCACATCGGTCACCAGTCGGTTATTGAACTGGCGCGGAACGCCGCGCCAGATGCATCGCTTGGCGTGATGACATTTGAACCGCATCCCCGCGAATACTTCGCCCCGGATTCTCCGCCCTTTCGCCTGATGCGAGGCAATGCACGTGCGCACCGGTTGCAGAAACTGGGCGTGAAGAAATTGTACGAACTCCCCTTCAACGCTGCGCTGGCCGGGCTAACGCCCGAGCAGTTCGCGCGCTCGGTGATTTGTGAGGGGCTTGGGCTATCGCATGTGGTTGTTGGGTCGGATTTCTGTTTCGGCAAGGGGCGAAGCGGGACGGCAGAAGATCTGGTGCGTTTTGGAAATGAGATGGGGTTTGGTGTGATAATCGCGCCGTTAATGGAGCGGTCCGAAAACATCGTGTCCTCGACCGCGATCCGCACCGCGTTGACCGAAGGCAGACCGCGTGATGCCGCCACGATGCTCGGCCACTGGCACCGGATTGAGGGCAAGGTGATCGGTGGCGAACAGCGCGGGCGTGAACTGGGCTATCCCACCGCCAACATGTCGATTGAGGGGCTGCATCCTCCGAAATTTGGGGTTTACGCCGTGCTGGTCGATGTTCTGGAT
This sequence comes from Ruegeria sp. HKCCA5491, assembly GCF_013034565.1. Lineage (NCBI taxonomy): Bacteria > Pseudomonadati > Pseudomonadota > Alphaproteobacteria > Rhodobacterales > Roseobacteraceae > Ruegeria > Ruegeria sp. HKCCA5491. The sequence continues at coordinate 29,351 of NZ_WQGG01000002.1, read as the reverse complement.
GGCCCGCATCAGGGCAGCTATCACGGAGCGGCCTCGGTGGGCACGCGCCCGATGTTCAACGGCGAAGTCCCGAATATCGAGACATTCTTATTCGATTTCTCGGGCGATCTTTATGGTGCCACTCTCTCGGTTGGCTTGGTCGAATACCTGCGCCCCGAGATGACCTTTGACGGACTGGAAGGGCTGATCACCCAGATGGATACCGATTGCGACACGGCCCGCACGCTGCTGGCGGCGCTATGACCACCGACCCGATTGACCGCAATGGTCTGGCCACCCGGTTCTGGGAACGCAAACCGCTGACCAAGATGAACCAGCGCGAGTGGGAGGCGCTGTGTGATGGTTGCGGCAAGTGTTGCCTGAACAAGCTAGAGGATGAAGATACTGGCGAGGTCGCCCTGACCTGCGTTGCCTGCCGCCTGCTGGACGATGAGACCTGCCGCTGCACGCAATATGACATCCGCCACCAATTTGTGCCGGAATGCATCGTTATGAAGCCCGACAATATCGACAGCCATGCCTATTGGCTGCCCCAGACTTGTGCCTATCGGCTGCTGTGGGAGGGTAAGCCCCTTTACGACTGGCACCCTTTGATATCTGGTACGCCCGACAGCGTACATTCCGCCGGGATCTCGGTTCAGGGGCGCACGGTGTCCGAGTTCGAAACCCCCATGGAAGAGTGGGAAGATTATATCATCGAGGAGCCTAGCTGATGTATTTCGCCTCTGACAATTCCGGGCCGGTACACCCGCAGGTCATGGCCGCCTTGAACGCGGCCAACGAAGGCTATCAGATGGCGTATGGCGCCGACACGCTTATGAACGAGGTGCGCGATCGTATTCGCGGCATCTTTGAAGCTCCGGGGGCGGCGGTCTATCTGGTGGCAACCGGCACAGCAGCGAACTCGCTAGCACTGGCAACGCTTTCCAACCCTTGGGATACCGTATTCTGTTCTCCGGTTGCGCATATCCACGAAGATGAGTGCAACGCGCCCGAATTCTACTCTGGCGCAAAACTGACGCTTGTCCCGGGCAGCGACAAGATGGACCCCGATGCGTTGCGTGGCGCAATTCTGGCAGAGGAAACCCGCGGCGTACACGGCCCCCAACGTGGACCGGTGTCCATCACACAAGTGACCGAGCGCGGGTCGGTGTATTCGTTGGGTGAATTGCAGGCATTGTGCGGCGTGGCAAAAGAATACGGCCTGCCCGTGCACCTTGACGGCGCGCGCTTCACCAACGCTCTGGTCGCGCTGAACTGTTCCCCAGCTGAGATGACATGGAAATCAGGGGTGGATGTCGTCAGTTTTGGCGGCACCAAAAACGGCCTGATGGGCGTTGAAGCCGTTGTATTCTTTGACGAAACAAAGGCTTGGGAATTTGAACTACGGCGCAAACGCGGGGCGCACCTGTTTTCCAAGCACCGTTACCTATCGGCGCAAATGGCGGCTTACCTTCAGGACGATCTGTGGCTGACAATGGCGCGCCAGGCCAACGCCAACTGCGCACGGCTTGCGGACGGGCTGCGCGCGAAAGGGGCCTCGTTTCTGCACGAACCGCAAGCCAATATGATCTTCGCCGAGTTTTCGCGCGCGCGTCACAGGCAGTTGCACGATGCTGGCGCGGTCTATCACCTGTGGGGCGCGGACCTTGATGGAGCAGACGAGGAAGAACCCCTCGCCTGCAGGCTCGTTTGCGACTGGTCAATAAGTTCGGATGATATCGACCGCTTTCTCGCTTTGCTCTGAAAACTCTCAGAGCAAACGCCAGCTTATTCAGATGACCCGGTGGTTTTCCAGAAATTCTGCACAAGCTTTGCGGTAGCTGCGGGATGGGAAATCGGCAGCATGTGCCCGGCTCCTTCGACGACATCGTAAGACGCGTTGGGCAGACGGTTCTGTAACCCCTTACCGATCACTGGCATGACGGGGTTCGATTTTGTGCCACTCAGAATCAAAATGGGCACGGTTGCACGATCTAGAACACCAGGCTTCAAAAAGCCCTTTTGGTCGTCAAACACCGCCTCTTTCACGGCAGGCACAACGGGCACGCCCCGTATCATCGCAGCGCGGGTCTTTTCCTGCATTTCTGTCCATCGTGGGCTGACATCCGCGCTCCACATCCTGTTGAACAGACGAGCGGCCAACTGCATATCCCCAGCGGCCAAGGCATCGGCATAAGGCTGCGCCTCTTGATCGTGGCGTGCAAGAACGTCAGGCGCATCCTGCGCTGCCACGGCAAAGAAAACCGGTTCTATCAACACGGCACTGCGGACGCGGTCCGGGTATTCCAGGGCAAGCCGCAGCGCGACCATCGCACCGAAGGAATGGCCAATTACATCCATCGGCTCGGCCAACAGATCGGCAGAGATACCGGCCGTGAGATCAAAGAAATCCCCCTGCCCGTCCCAATCCGGGCTGTACCCATGCGAAAGCATGTCCGGAGCGGTCAAAGTGGCCTGGTCACCCAGCGCTGAAGCCAGACCGGCCCACACGCCAGAATGCGCGATTGTGCAATGAAGGGCGAGCACTTTGCGCGCGCCCTGTCCAAGTGTTCTGACGAAAACTGGGGACGTGCTTTCTGCGTCCTTCACCCCTTCATCTCCGACAGGTGCCGATCCAGATCGTCCAGTCGATCCTGACCCCAGAACCGTTGGCCGTCTTCAGTTATATAAAACGGGGCACCAAACACACCGCGGTCGACGGCTTCTTCCAGATTCGCGGAATAGGTCTCGGCCCCAACCAGCAGGCCGCTGTCGGCTAGCCCCGGATCAAACCCGGCTTGCGTCAGGCAATCGCGGATCACATCATCCTGCGCGATGTCTTTTTCCTCGGCCCAGCACGCGCGAACGAAGGAATGAACCAGCTTTCCAATATCCCCTGATCCATCCTTGATTGCAGCGATTACCGCATAGGACGATGGCGCGGCGTTGGTTGGCCAATGTGCGGGTTGCAGGTTGAAGTCCATACCCAGGTTTTTAGCCGTTCGTTGCAGATCCTGCGCCCGGTACTCGATGCGCGAGATATGCCGATCCTTTGGGGGTGTTCCCCCCGTGCGGCCGAAAAGGGCCATAATATCCAGCGGTTTGTAGTTGATTGTCGCGCCGTGTTTCGCCGCCACCTCTTCCAACCGGGTTCCAGCCAGATAGGTAAAGGGCGAGAGTGTCGCAAAATAGTAGTCAATGGTGGCCATGTTCACTTTCTCCGCTGCGTTATCTTTGCGAGACGGTAAGGCCATGATAAGCGGTGTCAACATCACGAATCTGTCACATTGCTATTGCTGCCCGGGGAAAAACAGCCGATGCCGACACTCAACGAACCCAAGCTGATTGCTGGGAACGCCAACCTTCCTCTTGCCGAAACCATCTCGCGACGCATGAGCCTGTATCGCGGCGTCGATCAGGGTTTGGTCGATGCGCGCGTCGAACGGTTCAACGACGGCGAGATTTTCGTCGAAGTTTTTGAAAACGTGCGGGGCGAGGACATGTTCATCGTCCAGCCAACCTCGAACCCGGCAAACGACAACTTGATGGAGCTGCTGATCATCGCCGACGCGCTGCGCCGTTCGTCCGCGCAACGGATCACCGCCGTGATCCCTTATTTCGGCTACGCTCGTCAAGACCGCCGCACCAAAGCCCGCACGCCGATTTCCGCCAAGCTGGTCGCCAATATGCTGACCGGTGCCGGGATCGAACGCGTTTTGACCATGGATCTGCACGCCGCGCAGATTCAGGGGTTCTTTGATATTCCGGTGGACAACCTTTATGCCTCGCCGATCTTTGCGCTGGACGTGAAAAACCAGTTCAAGGACAATCTGGACGAGATCATGGTGGTTTCACCCGACGTAGGCGGCGTTGCACGCGCGCGAGAACTGGCCAAGCGCATCAATGCACCCCTGTCGATCGTGGATAAACGCCGCGAGAAGGCTGGTGAAGTGGCCGAGATGACGGTGATCGGCGACGTAAAAGACAAGATCTGCCTGATCGTAGACGATATGTGCGACACGGCGGGAACGTTGTGTAAGGCGGCGCAGGTGCTGCTGGATAACGGCGCCAAAGAAGTTCATTCCTACATCACACACGGCGTCATGAGCGGCCCCGCAGTCGAGCGCGTTACCAATTCGGTGATGAAATCACTGGTGCTGACAGACACGATCCAGCCCACCAAAGAGGTCGCCAAGGCCAAGAACATCCGCATCGTGCCGACCGCGCCGATCTTTACACAGGCGATCCTGAACATCTGGAATGGCACAAGCGTGTCGTCCCTGTTCGAGGATAAGACCCTGACCCCGATCTACGAATCCATGTACCATATGGACTGATCTGAACGGGCGGCCCACCAGCCGCCCTTTTTCGTGACCACCAAGTCAGGAGCTTCCCGTGACAGCCCCCAAACGTATTGTTCTTTCCAGTGACCACGCCGCAATCGAACTGCGCCAAGCGGTAGGCGACCACATCTCCGCCCAAGGCTGGGAGGTCATGGATATCGGCCCGACCTCGCCGGAAAGCACCCACTATCCTCTGCATGGCAAGGCCGCCGCTCAGGCCGTTGCCTCGGGCGATTGTGCGCTTGGGATCATTTTGTGCGGCACCGGTCAAGGGATCATGATGGCCGCCAACAAGGTGCCCGGCATCCGCTGTGGTGTTTGTTCCGATGCGTTCTCGGCGCGGATGATCCGTCAGCACAATAACGCCAATATGCTGTCCATCGGCGCACGTGTCGTTGGCGAAGGTCAGGCGCTGGACATCGTGGACGCTTTTCTGAACGCCGAATTCGAAGGCGGCCGCCACGCTACCCGCGTGGACATGATCGAACACCAGGACGAGTAAATACGGCCAAAACTCTTGATCAGTGGCTTATGAGATATCCCAATCATCGTCATGGGCCACCTCACCAATCGCAGTCCATTTAACGCGAATTCGGGCGATGCGCGTGTCTGACCAAGTACGGAACACAGCATTGAATCCAGTGGCCGTGACATCTTCGGCCACGACTTCTGCACGCAACGGCGCGGATGTGTCTACATCCCAAAGCGAAATGTTGACCTGAACGACAGGTACAGAGCGGAACGGCTGGCTGAACGAAACAGCCGAGCGCCTTTCCCGCGCGCCCTCGCCTGTCCACATATCCCCGCCGTTCAAAAAGTCAGAAAACAAGACTGTTTCGCCTTGGTCGATACCAATCGGGTGTGTTTGAAAAACCTTCATTTATGTCTTCGATTTTTGTTCTTTACCAAATATTCCGACAGCTTATTCGGAGGCATTGTCAAAATCACGACAAAAAAACGGCCCCGCTTTTGCAGGGCCGTCTTACTATCCGGGTATGATATGAACCTTACAGGCTCATATGTGTCCCAAGTGCTTCCATGTCAGCCAGCAGCTTGGCTGCATCGTCAACGATCGACTGATCCTCACCGGCCTTGGCAGCCTCGTGCGAAGCACGGGCCTCGGCGATCAGGTCATCCAGGTGCGACCGAGTCACTTCCGCAACCGGAATGGCCTTTTCTGCCAGAACCGACATGCCATCGCCGTTGATCTGGGCAAACCCGCCAGTGACCAGGTATTCGCTGGCTCCGGCAGGTGCCTCAACCTTCAGCAGACCGGGGCGCAGCGTGGTGATGGTGGGGGCATGATCGGGCATCGCCGTCATGTCCCCGTCCGCGCCGGGTAGCTGGACCGCGGTGGCCTCAAGCGAAGCAAGGCTCCGTTCGGGGCTGACGAGGTCGAATTGCATCGTGTTTGCCATCAGGGATACTCCTTAGGCGGCTTCTGCGGCCATCTTTTCCGCTTTGGCGATCACTTCGTCGATGCCGCCGACCATCAGGAAGGCCGCTTCGGGCAGGTGATCGTATTCGCCAGCCACAACGGCTTTGAACGAAGAGATGGTGACATCCAGAGGGACCTGAACACCCGGCGAACCGGTGAAGACTTCGGCCACGTCGAACGGCTGCGACAGGAAGCGTTCAATCTTACGGGCACGGGCCACGGTCAGTTTGTCTTCTTCCGACAGTTCGTCCATGCCGAGGATGGCGATGATGTCCTGCAGCGACTTGTAGCGCTGGAGGATCTGCTGAACGTCGGTCGCAACCGCGTAGTGCTCTTCACCCACAATCGCGGGGTCCAGCAGACGCGAGGACGAGTCGAGCGGGTCAACAGCCGGGTAGATACCCTTTTCCGAGATCGCACGGTTAAGAACGGTTGTTGCGTCCAAGTGGGCAAACGAGGTTGCCGGCGCGGGGTCGGTAAGGTCGTCCGCAGGCACGTAGATCGCCTGCACCGAGGTGATCGAGCCCGACTTAGTCGAGGTGATGCGTTCCTGCAGGGCGCCCATGTCAGTGGCCAGTGTCGGCTGGTAGCCCACAGCCGAAGGAATACGACCCAGCAGAGCCGAAACCTCGGAACCCGCCTGCGTGAAGCGGAAGATGTTGTCGACGAAGAACAGAACGTCGGTACCGGACTGGTCGCGGAACTGCTCGGCCAGGGTCAGACCAGTCAGAGCAACACGCGCACGCGCTCCCGGAGGTTCGTTCATCTGACCGTAAACCAGGGCCACCTGCGATTCCGACAGGTTGTCGGGCTTGATGACGTTCGATTCGATCATCTCGTGGTACAGGTCGTTCCCTTCACGGGTCCGTTCACCGACACCCGCGAACACCGAGAAGCCCGAGTGCACTTTTGCGATGTTGTTGATCAGCTCCATGATCAGAACGGTTTTACCAACGCCGGCGCCGCCGAACAGGCCGATTTTACCGCCTTTGGCGTAGGGGGCCAGCAGGTCAACAACCTTGATGCCGGTCACCAGGATTTCCGACTCGGTCGACTGCTCCGCGAACTCAGGCGCGGGCTGGTGGATTGCGCGGGTTTCCGACGCAACAACGTCGCCTTTTTCGTCGATCGGCTCGCCGACCACGTTCAGGATGCGGCCCAGGGTGGCGTTGCCAACCGGAACCGAGATCGGTGCGCCGGTGTCGGTCACAACCTCGCCACGGACCAGACCTTCGGTCGCGTCCATCGCGATGGTGCGGACGGTGTTTTCACCCAGGTGCTGAGCAACTTCCAACACCAGGCGCTTGCCGTTGTTGGTGGTTTCCAGCGCGTTCAGAATTTCAGGCAGCTGATCTTCGAAGTGCACGTCGACGACGGCCCCGATGATCTGTGTGACTTTGCCTTTTGCATTCGCCATGTTTCGTCTCCGGTATGTCTCTACAGCGCTTCGGCGCCGGAAATAATTTCAATCAGCTCGTTGGTGATCACGGCCTGACGCGAGCGGTTGAACTGGATCGTCAGCTTGTCGATCATCTCACCCGCGTTGCGAGTCGCGTTGTCCATCGCGGACATCCGTGCACCCTGTTCAGATGCTCCGTTTTCGAGCAGAGCCGAGAAGATTGCGGTCGCAACCCCCTTGGGCAACAGGTCGGCCAGAATGGCTTCTTCGCTGGGCTCGTAATCGAAAATGGCACCGCTGTCGTCACCCGCTGCGTCGTCCTCAAACGAAGCAGGAATGATTTGCTGTGCCGTCGGGATCTGGGTCACGACGTTGACGAACTTCGAGTAGAAGATCGTGGCAACATCGAACTCAGCCCCGTCAAAGCGAGACAGAATGTCCTTCGCGATGTCCTGCGCGTTGGTGTACCCAATGCGCTTGACCTCGCTCAGGTCGACATGTCCAACGAACAGATCGCCCAAATCGCGCTTGAGCGCGTCGCGGCCTTTCTTGCCGACGGTCAGAACCTTGACCGTCTTGCCCTTGCCGCGCAGCTCTTCCGCCTTTTGGCGGGCCAGCTTGGCGATGTTCGAGTTGAAGCCGCCGCAAAGGCCGCGTTCAGCTGTCATCACAACCAGCAGATGCACATCATCACTGCCCGTACCACGGAGCAGCTTGGGGGCGCTGTCGCTGCCCCCGACCGAAGCTGCCAGCCCCGCCATCACGGCATTGAACCGCTCGGCATAGGGACGCGAGGCTTCGGCAGATTCCTGGGCGCGGCGCAGTTTTGCTGCCGCGACCATCTGCATGGCCTTGGTGATCTTGCGGGTCGATTTGACCGACTCGATCCTGTTTTTAAGGTCCTTCAGACTAGGCATCGGAACCCCCCGTTACGCGAAGGTCGCGGCGTATTCGTCGATCGCTGCCTTGATCTTGTCGGACGCGTCACCTTTGATCTTCGGATCTTCGTCGGTGATCCACTTCAGCAGGTCGGCGTGCTTGCCGCGCAGGTGCGCCAGCAGACCGGCCTCATAGCGGCCAACGTCCGAGACGTCGATCTTGTCGAGGTAACCGTTGGTGCCCGCAAAGATAACGCAAACGATTTCCGCGTTGGTCAGCGGCGAGTACTGCGGCTGTTTCATCAGCTCGGTCAGACGCGCACCACGGTTCAGCAGCTGCTGGGTCGCCGCGTCAAGGTCGGAACCAAATTGCGCAAACGCAGCCATTTCGCGGTACTGAGCCAGCTCCAGCTTAACCGGACCGGCAACCGACTTCATCGCGTCAGTCTGAGCCGACGAGCCCACACGCGAAACCGACAGACCGGTGTTCACAGCAGGACGGATGCCCTGATAGAACAGTTCGGTTTCCAGGAAGATCTGGCCATCGGTGATCGAGATCACGTTGGTCGGAATAAAGGCGGAAACGTCACCACCTTGCGTTTCGATCACCGGCAGAGCGGTCAGCGAGCCTGCACCGAAATCTTCGTTCAGCTTGGCCGAACGCTCCAGCAGGCGCGAGTGGAGGTAGAAAACGTCACCAGGATAAGCTTCACGTCCGGGCGGACGGCGCAGCAGCAGCGACATCTGACGATAAGACACAGCCTGTTTGGACAGGTCATCATAGATGATCAGCGCATGGCGGCCATTGTCACGGAAGAATTCAGCCATCGCGGTCGCGGCGTAAGGTGCCAGGAACTGCATCGGTGCCGGGTCAGACGCGGTCGCGGCCACAACGATCGAGTACTCAATCGCGCCGGACTCTTCCAGTTTCTTCACCAGCTGTGCAACGGTCGAACGCTTCTGACCAACAGCCACGTAGATGCAGTACAGTTTCTTCGACTCGTCGTCGCCTGCTGCGTCGTTATAGACTTTCTGGTTCAGGATGGTGTCCAGAGCCACGGCGGTCTTACCGGTCTGACGGTCACCAATGATCAGCTCACGCTGGCCACGGCCAATCGGGATCATCGCGTCAACCGATTTCAGGCCGGTTGCCATCGGCTCGTGCACCGATTTACGCGGGATGATGCCGGGGGCCTTGACGTCCGCAACACCACGCTTCGACGCGTTGATCGGGCCTTTACCGTCCAGCGGGTTGCCCAGACCGTCAACAACGCGGCCCAGCAGCTCGTCACCAATCGGAACGTCCACGATCGAGTTGGTGCGCTTAACAGTGTCACCTTCTTTGATGTCACGGTCAGAACCGAAGATAACGACACCGACGTTGTCGCTTTCCAGGTTCAGGGCCATGCCCATGATGCCACCGGGGAATTCGACCATCTCACCGGCTTGCACATTGTCCAGGCCGTATACGCGGGCGATACCGTCGCCGACGCTCAGCACGCGGCCGATTTCGGCTACTTCGGCTTCCTGACCAAAATTCTTGATCTGGTCCTTCAGAATTGCAGAAATCTCTGCAGCTTGGATTCCCATTTATCCGACCTCTTTCATTGCATTCTGTAGGGAGTTCAGCTTCGAACGGATCGAACTGTCGATCATCTTCGAGCCGACTTTAACGACAAGACCGCCGATGAGGCTTTCATCAACGGTCGCATTGATTGTCACGGTTTTGCCCACACGCTCGGACAGCGTTTTGGACAGTTTATCGATTTGCGTCTTAGTCAACGCCTTGGCCGAGGCGACATCGGCGGTCACTTCGCCGCGCTCTTCGGCCAGCATGTCGCGCAGAACCTGAATTAGTTGCGGTGCAACAAACAGGCGGCGTTTCTGCGCCATCAGACCCAGCGTATTACGCAGGATGGCATTCAGACCCATTTTATCGGCAATTGCAGTAATGGCGCCTTCCTGTTCGGCGCGCGAAACCAGAGGCGAGGCAATCAGGTCGCGCAGTTCGGCGCTGTCGCCCAAAGCTGCTGCCAAATCGTTGATTCCGGTTTCCAGACCTGCAAGGTCCTTGTTCTCTTTCGCGATCTCGAAAATCGCCGTGGCATAGCGTTCAGCTATGCCAGTGGAAATCGAAGCTGGTTCGGACACGTCCACCCTTCCGAATATTAGGCCCCGAAAAACCGCGCGCGCAGCCATCCCGGGGGCGTGAAGAAACCCCGCCCTTACGGCCGGGGATCAAAATCACCGGGGATGTAGCAGAGCCGAACCCAGCTAGCAATACGTTATAATCCCCTCCGCGTTATCCACAAAATACGCCATTTCAAGCACTTACGGTGGGTGCGACCCTTTTTTCCTGCTGGAGGGCGCGAAAAATGTTACCAAACTGTAAGTTTTTGCGATTCCTGCGGCCTTTTTGCCGCAATTTCTACGCCCGACGCGGCGTAAAACGCCTGGCTTGGCCTAGGCCGGTTTCAGCAGACCATCAAGCGCCTTGATCGGACGCCGTTCGGCGTCTTTCGTAACGCTGCCGCTGGGCGGTCGGATATGCTTGGTCACTTCGACCATTAACACCCCACCCGCCATGATCGTCGGCAGACGTTGTCCGGTTTTTTCGATCAAGCTTCCGGATTTCAGCCAAAATCGACGGAACGATGGCGGCAGATACAAAGCCGAGCAGTGGTTTTCCGGAATAAAGTGATGGGACTTGAGCTGGCTCTCAAGCTGCGACGCCGAATAAGGGCGGCCAAATCCAAAAGGCGTGCGATCTGTCCGCGACCATAGCCCCGCCCGGTTGGGCACAATAAAGAATGCCCGACCTCCGGGTCCCAAGACACGCCAGCATTCGTCCAACAATTCGCTGGGGCGCTGTGATGTCTCAAGACCGTGCATGACGACCAGCTTGTCGACATGACCCGTTTCAATCGGCCACAGTGTCTCTTCCGTCAGGACGGACACGTTGGGCATCCCCGCAGGCCAGGGCATCACGCCCTGAGGGCCCGGCATCAAACCGATCACACGCCGCGCCTCAGTCAGATAGGGTCGCAGCAGCGGGACGGCAAAGCCGAAGCCGACCACTGTTTGCCCTTTGGCTTCGGGCCATAATTCCGTCAAACGCCCGCGTATCGCAGCCTGCGCCGCACGACCCAGGGTGCTGCGGTAGTAAAAGTTCCTCAGATCCTGCACATCAAGATGCATTGCGGACACCCGGTCAATCGGCTTAGCTTCGGCGCAGTCTAGCAACGAAAGGGCAAAAGGCCATGCCTCTTGAGATCGTCACCATCCCATGCCTAAGCGATAACTACGCTTTTTTGGCCCATGACGCAGAAAGCGGCAACACCGCATTGATCGACGCGCCAGAGGCCGGCCCCATTCTGGCCGAACTGGAAAACCGGGGATGGACGCTTAGTCATGTATTGTTAACCCACCATCATTTCGACCACGTGGACGGCCTGCCCGCCATTCTCGAGAAACACCCGGCCAAGGTGATCGGCGCTGCCGCCGACGCACATCGCCTGCCACCGCTGGATCAACAGGTTGCCGAGGGCGACCAGTTCGAGATTGGTGGAGAGCCCGTGCAGGTCATGGATGTCTCGGGCCATACAGTCGGGCATATCGCATTCTACATGCCACAGAGCTCTGTCGTTTTCACCGCCGATAGCCTGATGGCCCTTGGCTGCGGACGCCTGTTTGAAGGCACCGCGCCGCAAATGTGGGCCTCGCTGTCGAAACTGGCCGCCCTGCCCGATGACACGTTGGTATGCTCGGGTCACGAATACACGCAGTCCAACGGGAAATTCGCGTTAACTGTCGATCCTGATAACACGGCCCTGCTGGAGCGTGTCGCAGATATCGCACGCGCCCGCGCCGCTAATGAGCCTACAGTGCCGTCCTCATTGGCGCTGGAAAAGGCCACAAATCCGTTCCTTCGCGCCACAGATCCGGCGATTCAGGCGCATCTTGGGATGGAAAATGCCGATCCTGCTGCAGTTTTCGCAGAAATCCGGGCTAGAAAAGATCGCTTTTAGTGCTTATTTCGCGCTCTTCACGGCCACGGTCACAATAAATGTGACTGTCAAGTGAAAGAAAACCCTTGAAGCCGGGCCGCGATCAACCAAACTCTAATAGTATGAGGACATGGTTGGGATGGGGATCCGGCCTAAAGCCCGCGCCCCTTCCGACCCAAGACAGAGGAGCACCCGCGTGCCTTCATTCTCGAGCACATTAGAACAAGCCATTCACGCGGCCTTGGCTGCTGCGAACGAACGGCGACATGAATTTGCAACGCTGGAGCATCTGTTGCTGGCGCTGTTGGAAGAACCTGATGCCATCCGCGTCATGAAAGCCTGCAGCGTTGATCTGGATGAACTGCGAAGCACTCTGGTCGAATTCATCGACGAAGACCTGTCGAACCTTGTCACGGATATTGACGGATCCGAAGCTGTTCCAACGGCGGCCTTCCAGCGTGTCATCCAACGCGCCGCGATCCACGTGCAAAGCTCGGGCCGGACCGAAGTGACCGGTGCCAACGTGTTGGTTGCGATCTTTGCTGAACGCGAAAGCAACGCAGCCTACTTCCTGCAAGAACAGGACATGACCCGCTATGACGCGGTGAATTTCATCGCGCATGGTGTTGCCAAAGACCCCGCCTATGGCGAGAACCGGTCGGTTTCAGGCGCGGATCAGGTCGAAGAAGAAGTTCAATCCACTGCGGGCGAAGGCGAGCAGAAAGAAAGCGCGCTTGGAAAATACTGCGTCGATCTGAACGTCAAGTCCCGTGCCGGGGATGTCGATCCGCTGATTGGACGTTCTGATGAGGTTGAGCGCTGCATTCAGGTGCTTTGCCGCCGCCGAAAGAACAATCCGCTGCTGGTGGGGGATCCCGGTGTTGGCAAAACCGCCATTGCCGAAGGTCTGGCCCATAAAATCGTCGCGGGTGAAGCCCCCGATGTGCTGTCCGAGACCACGATTTATTCGCTCGACATGGGCGCATTGCTGGCGGGCACCCGCTATCGCGGTGATTTCGAAGAGCGGTTGAAAGCGGTTGTGACCGAACTGGAAGAGCATCCCGACGCCGTGCTGTTCATTGACGAAATTCACACGGTGATCGGTGCAGGTGCCACGTCTGGTGGCGCTATGGATGCGTCGAACCTGCTGAAACCCGCGCTGCAGGGCGGCAAGCTGCGTACCATGGGTTCGACCACATACAAGGAGTTCCGCCAGCACTTTGAAAAAGACCGTGCGCTCAGCCGTAGGTTCCAGAAGATCGATGTGAACGAGCCTTCGGTCGAGGACAGCGTGAAAATCCTGCGCGGTCTCAAGCCCTATTTCGAAGAGCATCACGCCATCAAATATACCGCGGACGCAATCAAAACGGCGGTGGAATTGTCGGCAAGGTACATCAACGACCGAAAACTGCCCGACAAGGCGATTGACGTGATTGATGAGGCGGGTGCCGCACAGCATCTGGTGGCCGAAAGTAAGCGCCGTAAGACGATCGGCGTCAAGGAAATCGAGGCTGTCGTCGCCAAGATTGCCCGCATCCCGCCCAAGAACGTCACCAAAGATGATGCCGAAGTTCTGAAAGACCTTGAGACATCGTTGAAACGGGTGGTGTTCGGGCAGGATGACGCCATCGTGGCGCTTTCTAGCGCGATCAAACTGGCGCGGGCTGGCCTGCGTGAGCCTGAGAAACCCATCGGCAACTACCTATTCGCCGGTCCGACCGGTGTGGGTAAAACCGAGGTGGCGAAACAACTGGCGGATACGCTGGGCGTGGAACTGCTGCGCTTTGACATGTCGGAATACATGGAGAAACACGCGGTATCCCGTCTTATTGGCGCGCCTCCGGGCTATGTTGGGTTTGATCAGGGTGGCCTGCTGACCGATGGCGTTGATCAACATCCACATTGCGTGCTGCTGCTGGACGAGATCGAGAAAGCGCACCCGGACGTGTTCAACATCCTGTTGCAGGTGATGGACCACGGTGAGTTGACAGATCACAACGGCCGCACGGTGAATTTCCGCAACGTGGTGCTGATCATGACCTCGAACGCGGGTGCACAGGAACAGGCCAAGGCCGCAATCGGCTTTGGGCGGGACCGCCGCGAAGGTGAAGACACCGCCGCGATCGAGCGGACCTTCACGCCTGAGTTCCGCAACCGACTGGACGCTGTGATCTCATTCGCACCGCTGCCGAAAGAGGTCATTCTGCAGGTTGTCGAGAAATTCGTCCTGCAGCTTGAGGCCCAGTTGCTGGATCGCAACGTGACCATCGACCTGACACCCAAAGCGGCCGAATGGCTGGCCGACAAGGGTTATGACGACAAGATGGGTGCGCGTCCACTGGGCCGGGTCATTCAGGAGCACATCAAGAAACCGCTGGCCGAGGAGTTGCTATTCGGCAAACTGGCCAAGGGCGGTGTGGTCCGTGTCTCGGTCAAGAAGGGTGATCTGAACCTGGAAATTCTCGGCCCCGATCAGCCGCGTATCCCGGGCGACAAGCCGCCATTGCTAACAGCGGACTGAGAATTCCACTAACACTGACACAAAGCCCACCATCTTCTGATTGGCGGGCTTTTTCTAACCTGTGGCAGAACGATTAAAGCCCTGACAACGTCTCCATTGGTTGCCAACCTTGCAGCGGTTTCATTTGATCAAGACTGAACTGAAACCAATTTCCGCCTCCGTTCGGGCCCTGATCATAGCGGCGGTCAATCGGCAGACAGGACAAGGCGCAGTAAAGCAAAGTTCCCACACCTCCGTGACCAACAAACAGAATGTCGCCGCCATCGCCGCTGGGCAAACACGCCTTCACCGCGTTCAATATTCGCGCCTGCGCATCAATGGCCCGTTCCCATCCCCGTACTGAACACTCTGGCTGCGCAAAGAACTGATCAGCGACGTCTTCGAATACGTCAGGGGGCAGAAAACCCGTGCTTGAACGGTCATTCTCATGCATCTCGGGGTTCAACTCGACCCCAATCCCCAGCGCGTCAGCGAAGGGCTGGGCCGTTTCCAAGGCCTTGACCTCCAGACTGCTGACAATACGCGTGGTATGTTTCAATGCTCCTAGGTTCTCGGCCAAGTGCATTACCCGAATTTTGCCTGTTTCGTTTAACGACCAGCGTGTCACGTCGACTGCAGGATCAATCGAAACCTGAGGATGTGTCAGGTATCGGGCGACGCGCCCCTTGGACAGGTCCATTACCGCTCGGTCAGCTTCAATTCGATTCGACGGTTCTGAGCGCGGGCATCTGGCGTGTCGGCGGGGTTGACGGGTTGGAATTCTCCGAAACCGTTGGCTGCCAGCCGTTCGGGCGGGATGCCTAGCGCGTCCACCATGTAACGCACCACCGACAGGGCCCGTCCCTGACTCAATTCCCAGTTATCGCGGTAACGCCCTGTCCCAGCCAGCGGTACGTTGTCCGTGTGGCCATCGACCCTGATAACCCAGTTCAAGCCGTCTGGAATCTCTGCCGCTACGGTTCGCAGAATACTTGCAACTTTGGCGACTTCTAACTGCCCTTCCCCGGACAGAACGGCCGAACCTGTGTCGAAAAGAACCTCGGACGAAAATACGAACCGGTCACCTTCAATCCGAACACCTTCCTGATCACCCAAAACATCACGCAACCGACCAAAGAATTCTGAGCGGTAGCGTTGCAGGTCCTCTGCTTGGGCCACCAGTTCCTCGTTCTGACCTGACAATGCCTCAGCTTCGGCTTCCAAACGGGCGCGTTCGGCTTCCTCGAGCAAGCGGCGACGGCGTTCTTCTGACGCAGCGCGCGCGAGGGCCGCATTCAAATCCTGACCCAGCGACTGGATTTGGATATCCGCAGCCGCATTGCGCTCTTCATAGTCGTCAAGCAAAGCCTGCAGCCCGCCCAATTGCTGTCGCAGAGCGGCCATTTGCTGATTTAACAAGGCCGCCTCACGCTGCGCTTTTTCGGAAATCGTCTGCTCAACCGAAAGGGTGTCGCGCGCGACCGCAAGCAGGGCTGCGCGTTCTTCGGCCAGCGTCCGCTGCGCCTGAGCCTCATCCTGCGCTTCGACCTGCGCGGCAAGCGCAGCCTCTAGCCGGGCCTGAAGGTCTTGCGCGCTCAACTCTCCGAACTGCCGCTCCAATTCAGCCTTTGCAGCTTGCGCCGCCGCCAAAAGGGTCAGAGTGTCCTCAGCCTCTTTGCGCTGCGCCTCAAGGGCCAGCGTCATAGCCGTTAATTCGGCGTCGGCGTCTTGCAACCTGTTGCGCAGGTTTTCGGCAGCGGCGGCTTCGGCCAGTCTTGCAGCTTCTTCGGCGCTCAGTTGGTCCTCAAGTTCCGTGATAAGCGCCGACTGTGCAGTCTCGGTTTGCTCAAGATCAGCGATCAGCGCTTCAAGAGCCTCACGCCGGGCAGCGGCAAGGCGCGCGGCCTCGGTCTGTTCGTCAATCTCGGCGCGGCTTTGGGCAAGCGCCAGATTCAACGCGTCTTGCTCGGTCAACAGTTCATCGCGCTCTGCCTCAAGCCCCGCAATGGCGCCTTCCGCCCGCTCTTGTTCCGCCAATAGCGCGGTGACCTGATCCTCGAAGTCCGTTAGGCGAATTTGGGCTTGAACAAGTTCAGTTTCGACCTGCGTTAAAGTTGAATTCAAAACCCCTAGTCTTGCTTGCAAACGGCTGTTTTCACGCTCTTCCAAACCCAAAGCTCCGGCGAGCGCAGCGATTTCATCAGACAGCGCCGTCAGTTCATCCTCTTGCCCCGAGATCGTTTCGCGCAAGACAAACTGTACGACCATAAAAATGGTCAGCACGAATGTGAGAACCATCAACAACCCGGTGATCGCGTCCACAAATCCGGGCCAGACCGACCCCTGGAACCGTTGACCAGTGCGACGGGACAGCGCCATGGCTTACTCTCCTTCCGGAGCGGTACGCACGGCGCCTCGGGGAAGTGTGAGCGCCTTGACCAGCAACTCGATATCTTTGCGCAATTCGCTCATGCTTTCCTGACGGCCTGCCGAAATCTCTTCGAGTATCCGCAGCAGTTGCACGTCCATCGACCGCAGGCGCATCCGGCTTTCGGCATCGATACCGTCGCCTGTCCCCTGCTCGCGCATATGATCCAGCAAGGCATCCTGTCCCAGCGCAACACGTTCCAGCGCAGCCGTGACTCCTTCGCTTTCGGATTGCCTTTGATTCATGTCGCCAATCACGTCGACCAGTTGGCCCAGCTTGGCCGACAACTCCACACGGTCGCGCTCCTGCGCTGAAAATAGGTCCTGCAGCGCGTTCATCTGTTCCGACATCGTATCCAGAACCGGGGTCAGGACCGCCAGCTCGGCGCTGCTGCCTTCATCCCCTGCGGCAAATCCAACGCGTGTGATCGAGGACAGCCATTCTTCCAGTTCGCGATAGAACCGGTTTTGTCCGTGCCCCGCAAAAAGCTCTAGCAGACCCACGATCAGCGATCCGGCCAGCCCCAAAAGCGAGGATCCGAACGCAACGCCCATGCCCTGCAACTGCGATTCCAGCCCGACCATGAGGCGGTTGAAAACGGCAAGACCTTCTTCGCCTTCCTGCGGATTAAGGCTGCGGATCGTGTCGACAATGGCTGGAACCGTGGTGGCCAATCCAAAGAAAGTCCCCAGAAGGCCCAGATAAATCAGCACGTTGGTGATGTAGCGCGTGATCTCGCGCTCTTCTTCCACCCGTTCGGCCACCGAATCCAGAATGGACCGTGTCGAACTGGAACTGATCTGAGACCGCGCACCGCGTTCGCGCAGCAGCGACGCCAAGGGGGCCAAAAGCTGCGGGGTGCGGGCATCTTCGCGGACAACACCGCCGACAAACGCCTCAATCCACCGGACCGAGCCAATCAATTGGGTTACCTGATAAAAACAGGCAAAGACGCCGACCACAAAGACCAGCAGGATGAACCCGTTCAGGTAAGGGTTTGCGTAAAAGACCGGCAGGACATATGGCGTCGCCATGAAGACGCCCAACCCCGCCAAACCAATCGCGACCAGCATCGTTACGATCTGGCGAATGGGTTGCGAGAAATGCGGTCTCGCGCCCTGATGTGCCTGCGCCATGCGCGTGGTTCCCGGTTTTTTTCCTGCTCTGCGCTGAATCTAGCGAAATTCCGCCGGTTACGCCAAGGGTTTATGCGGCAATGGTCCGCACCCGTTGCGCCAACCACTCAAGATCAGGATCGTGCAGGCCAATCTCGGCCAGGTGTTCAGCCGTATTATAAAGGTATTCTGTATTCGGACCGCGCCCCCCAACCGCATACGCGATGATCTGCGCCTGCTCCTCCAGCGGCATCCCCCCGCAGTACTGCACATGGTCGGGGTCGATGACATAGGTCACCGCCGTCACGACCTCTCCATCGTGCAGATGCACGCCCAGCATTTTCTCAACATAGGCCGATGAGATCAGTTCGCGGTCGCGCAATTCCTGCAACGTGCGATCCTCGTGCCCCGCCTCAACTGCAAGGGCCAGACCAGTGCAACTCGCGTCAGCCTGTTCATCCAAAGCCAAAACCAGCCCCGGGTCTTCTTCGGTGCCGCGATGGTGGATCGAACTCATGCAAAATGAACGTGCATATCCGTGCAAGGTGGCATGTTCGCTTCGGGCTACGGGAAAGCCGGGATTCCACAAAAGCGACCCATATCCGAATACCCACATTGTCATTGCACTGGTCCTTGCTCGTTTGCGCCTATAAACATCAATTCCAAGGCGGGAAAAAGGGCCAACTGCCATGCGCGGTTTGATCAGAGCAGTCATATTCGTATTCGCGATCTGGAGCGCGTACTGGCTCATCGCCGGGTTTGGGCTGCGTAACGCAATAACGACCTGGTTCAACAAGCAGGAAGAAATGGGCTGGCAAGCGGACTTCTCTGCCGTTGAAACCGCGGGCTACCCAACGCATCACGTCACACGGCTGAACAATCCAGCCCTCGCCGATCCCGTCAACGGCACCGCCTGGAGCGCGGATTGGATTGAATTCCAAAGCCCTGCAATCTGGCCGGGTCGTCAAATGCTGCGGTTCGCCGACACGCCGCAGCGCCTGTCCTACTTCGATCAGACTGCAACAATTCAAGCCAGTGACCTTCAGGCAGAATTACAATTGCAACCCGGTGTGGCCCTTGTGTTGGAAAAGATGGCACTGACGGCAGGACCGTGGGCCATCACAGACGATGCCGAGGCGCTGGCAGGCGGCGAGACTCTTGGCTTGGTCATGGAACAAACCGATCTGCCAGAAGCCTATAACATCAGCGCGCGAATTGACGGCTTTACCCCCGGTGACGACCTGCGTGATCTCATGCGTTCAGCAACCACCCTGCCCCAGTCATTCGAGACGTTGGAATTGGACATGACAACCACCTTCGACAAGGTGTGGGATCGCTCGGCGCTTGAACAAAGCAGGCCCCAGCCAGAAAAGATCGACCTCCACCTGGCGGAGATGAAATGGGGTGCGCTACGCCTGTTCGCGACTGGTCAACTGGACGTTGACAATCAGGGCATTCCAACCGGTGAAATCGCGATAAAGGCCGAGAACTGGCGGGACATGGTCGCTATGGCCAATGCCGCGGGTGCCCTGCCCGATCAGGCCGTCAACCCGGTGACACGCGCATTGAATTTCATGGCAGGGCTTGGCGGCAATCCCAATGCGCTGGATATGCAGTTGAATTTCCGAGACGGGTTTGTTGCCTTGGGCCCATTGCCCCTTGGGCCCGCACCGCGCCTTATCCTGCGTTAACGGCAGTATGCCCCACGGCGATGGCGCGCCGTGTCCAAGTGGAAATGATCGCGGTGATACCGATCTGAGTTTGGCCCCAACACTGTGCCAAACGGCCCGCACGCGCCGCGCCAGATCTTGATCAACTGTTTCTGTGAAGGGTTCTTGCGCCACCCGTTCAGCACGGTCACGACCTCTCCGTCCGCCATCTTGAAGCCAGAGATATCAATTGCGCGCCCCTTACCGTGTTCAGAGATACGCGCGCCCTTTTGATTGTTTCGGGTCCGGCAGGCATAGTGCGCCGCGACTTGCAGTTCGACCACCGGACCACGTCGTTTGAAAGTCGGAATAACCGTCTTGTCCACCCATTCATTCAAAGCAATCGCCGTACCGCAGTCCATTGTCGACGGGCGACTTAACGCGACACCCGATATGGACGTGATCTGAACTGCATCCTTGATCCCGCAGGCCTTGATCTTGCCGGGAACCTTGCCAACGGCCTTGCCCTGTATTTGAATATCACCACAGACTGACCCTTTGCGAAGCTTGCGCTTTTTGAACAACGCCTCCTGTTCCAGCGCTTTCGGGCGCAGATAGGGCATAAGGGACGTATCTGGCCCAAGCGTCGGCACATTCACCGGGCGCGCAGCGACCGCCAGAACCTGAGCTGAAACAGGGCGCAACTCGGGGCGAATCTTGGATGGGGTCGGGCTTGCAAAGGCCAAGACCGGGGCCGCAGAGGGTCGCACCATGGGGATCAGGGAATGTTCCAAAGGGGCCGCGTTCGAAAGCGAGGCGCTGAGCGCCACAATTCCAACCGCCAGAACCCTTTGGACACCTATCATGAGCCAGCTTTCCCCCGTCCAAAATCGGGCGCATCTGTATCCTGCCCCGCATCAATGATCCCACGGCGGATCGCGCGGGTCCGTGTGAAATAGTCAAACAACTGATCACCGTCACCGGTACGAATAGCCCGCTGCAAGGCGAAAAGCTCCTCGGTAAAGCGGCCAAGAATTTCCAGCGTTGCGTCCTTGTTGGTCAGGAACACGTCGCGCCACATGGTCGGGTCCGACGCTGCGATACGCGTAAAGTCCCGGAACCCGGCAGCGGAATACTTGATGACTTCGCTATCAGTTACTCGCCGAAGGTCATCAGCAACGCCCACCATCGTATAAGCGATCAGATGCGGCGCATGCGAGGTCACGGCCAGAACCAGATCGTGGTGATCCGCATCCATCTCATCTACGTTTGAGCCCATCCCCTCCCACAATGCGCGCAATTGCGCGACGGCTTCGGGGTCGGTGCCTTCGACCGGGACCAACAGACACCAGCGGTTGTCAAACAACTCAGCGAAACCGGCTTCGGGGCCGGAATGCTCGGTTCCCGCCAGGGGATGCGCGGGGATGAAATGCACGCTGTCGGGGATGTGCGGCGACACCGCCTCAATCACATGGCGCTTGACCGAGCCCACATCCGATACGGTTGCACCCGGCTTCAATACTGGCGCTATATCGGCGGCTACCGCGCCCATCGCGCCAACCGGCACACAGAGAACGACCAGATCGGCCCCTTTAACGGCCTCCTGAGCCGTATCACAGACCCGATCGCACAGGCCAATCTTGCGCGCGGTTTCGCGCGTCGCGTGGGACCGGGCGTACCCCGTCACCTCACCCGCCAGACCCGCGCGTTTGATGGCCCAGAACATCGAAGATGCAATCAGGCCCAGCCCAATCAGCGCGACACGGTCGTAAACTGGGGTCATGCGGCGCCCTCTTTGAATTCAGTGATCGCAGCGACGACGCGGCGGCAGGCTTCTTCGTCGCCCACGGTGATCCGCAAAGCGTTCGGCAGGTTGTAACCCGCCACACGGCGCACGATCAAACCCTGCGTTTTCAGGTAATCGTCACATGCCTCAGCTTCGACCTGATCGCGGAACCGCGCGAGAATAAAATTCGTGCTGGACGCGTCCGACGGCACGCCGATCTTGGCAAGTTCATCCGCCAGCCACACCCGCAGCCGCGCATTTTCCGTGTGACAGAAGGTCAGATACTCTTCGTCCTTGATCGCTGCTTCGGCCGCCGCCAGCGCAGTCAGCGACAGGTTGAAGGGCTGGCGCACCCGATTCAACACATCGATAATCGCCTGCGCGGCATAGCCCCAGCCGACGCGCATCCCGCCAAGCCCGTAAATCTTGGAGAACGTCCGGGTCATGATCACGTTCTCGAACCGGTCCACCAGCGCTGCCCCACCGTCGAAATTTGCGACAAATTCCGCATAGGCCCCGTCGATGACCATCAGGCACGATTGCGGAAGGGCCTCGGCCAAGCGCACCAACTCGACCTCTGGGATCATGGTCGAGGTCGGGTTGCCCGGATTGGTCACGAACACGATCCGTGTCTGCCCGGTTACGGCCACCAGAATATTATCGACATCCACGCGACGGTCCGTCTCGGGCACCATGACCGGAGTTGCCCCCGCCATCTTTGCGATGATGGGGTACATAGAAAAGCCGTGCTCGGTATAGATGACCTCATCCCCCGGGCCAGCATAGGCTTGAGCCACGAATTGAAGCACTTCATCGCTGCCGACACCGCAAATGATCCGCGCCGAGTCCAGACCGTGGCGCGCACCAATCGCAGCGCGTAGGCTGGCGTGATCGGTGCTGGGATAACGATGCAGGGTGGCCGCACTGTCGCGCACAGCCTCAATCGCCTTGGGACTGGGACCAAACGGGTTTTCGTTGGAACTCAGCTTGATCACATGCTTGACCCCGGCCACATGCGACTGTCCGCCCTGATAGAGCGCGATGTCCATAATGCCGGGTTGCGGGGTGATCTTTGTCATAAGAGGCTCCGTTTATTGAAGCCTCTCATACCTGTCTCAACGCCTTGAGAAAAGCGGCAATTCCGTCACGCCGCTTTGAAGCGGGCCGTTGCCGGATCAGCATCGTAATAGGGCGCGAATTCCTCGGTCCGGTGGGACAGGTCATTGACGCTGTCGATTATGAATTGAACCGTCTCATCGCTCATCAGGTACGAAAAGTTTAGACGCACCCAGCCCGGTTTCTTCATCTCTTCCCCCGCCGACAAAGCCGCGTGCAGCCCCTCGGACGCGGCCTGGTCGATTCCCAGCAAACGATGCGCATAAGGTCCGGCGCAGGCGCAGCCCCCACGTGCCTGAATACCGTAGATGTCGCTGAGCATCCGGGTGAAGAGTTGCTGGTGAACCGGATGACCCGCATTGTCGCGCACAAGGAAGGAATAGATCGGTAGCCGATGCGGATGATCCGCGCCCAGCAAGGTCAGTTTCGGGTTGTCGCCCCATCCGTCCAAAGCCATTTGGTTATAGCGTTCCTCCCTTCTGGCAATCTCATCCGTGCCGACCACATCCTTGACGATAAAGGCCAGCGCAGCCCGAATATCTCCGATCACGTTCGGTGTTCCCGCTTCCTCGCGCGTGGCAAGGTCTTCGCTGTAATCGTGCCGCCATGGTGAGACAAAGCTGACGGTGCCACCGCCCGGCCAACTGGGGCAGTTGCGTTTGACCGCAGCCTTGTTGACGATCAAAACCCCGGATGCACCCGGCCCGCCAGGAAATTTGTGGGGTGAAACGACGATAGCGTCCTTGCGCGCATCTTCAGGCCCCATGTCCATTGGCAGGTACGGCCCGCCCCCCGCATAATCCCAAACTGACAAAGCCCCATGAGCCTTGAGCAGTCGGGTCACAGGATCCGGGTCGGTAACGATGCCGGTCACATTTGATGCCGCCGAGAATGACCCGATGATCAAATCCGACGCGGCATGATCTACCAGCATCCTCTCCAATACGTCGAGGTCGATGCCACCTTCCGGTGCCTCAGGAATCTCGATCACACGCGCTTTGCTTTCGCGCCAGGGCAGAATGTTGGAATGGTGTTCATAAGGCCCGATAAATACAACCGGCCGGTCAGCCGCTTCCACACCAAGCAGACTGACCAGCCGATTGAGACCCGCAGTGGCGCCGGCCCCAGTGAAGATCACCGCGTCCTCTTCCTTGGCACCAACAATGCGAGCGATCTCTGCGCGTGCCTCACGGCGCAGACGGGTCATGTAGGACCCGCAATAGGAAGCCTCGGTATGGCTATTTGCATAAAATGGCAGCACATGTTCAGCGACAAACTCTTCGACCTGCCGCAGCGCCCGACCCGAGGCGACATAATCCGCGTAAACCAGCGGAACATCCCCATGTAGACCAGGAATCAGAGCATTCTCTCCGATCAATCCGTCACGCAGACTTGTGATAGGAGTGGTGGCTTCTAGTGCTGCGCGAAATCTGGATAGGGTCATTTTATGGCTCCGTATTGTACCATCAAATATGATTGATGTTACTCAAATAAATTTCACCGTTCTTTTGGTAGTTTTTCGATTTTTTGTGTCATATGATTAGGTATGTCGAAAGAAATAGATCAAATAGATAATCGAATACTGCGTGAGCTTCAGAAGGACGCGACCTTGTCACAGCGGGAATTGGCAGATCGTGTCGGGCTGTCGCAGAACGCATGTTGGCGCCGGTTGAAGGCGTTGAACGAGGATGGGGTAATAACCGGCTCATCAGCCCGAATCTCGCGCGAGAAATTGGGCCTAAACCTGATTGTCTTTGTCATGCTACGCACCCGGCACCATTCTGCGGAATGGCTACAATCTTTCAGAAGCCACGTTCTGACCATTCCCGAAGTTGTGGATTTCCACCGGATCGGCGGCGACTATGACTATCAACTGAAAGTGGTGACCGAAGACATGGTGGCCTATGACAAGGTCTATCAGCGTTTGATCGAAAAAGTCGAACTGGACAGTGTGACCTCGTATTTCGCAATGGAAGCTATTGCCGAAGGTCGACCGCTGCCGATCTGACCCGCCTCTTCATCTGGCCAGAAATATCCCGGGGGAGTCGCGCAGCGACGGGGGCAGAGCCCCCACAAAAAAAGACCGCGCTGAAAGCGCGGCCCTTTGGATCATGTGTATCGGCGAAGATTAGTTCTTCGCGTAGAATTCGACGACCAGGTTCGGCTCCATCATGACCGGGTAAGGCACATCGCTCAGGCCCGGTGCACGAACGAAAGTCGCGGTCATTTTCGAGTGATCAGCGTCGATGTAGTCAGGCACATCACGCTCGGCCAGAGCAACAGCTTCCAGAACAACAGCCAGTTGCTTGGACTTGTCGCGCACTTCGATCACGTCGCCTTCTTTGACGCGGTAGCTGGGGATGTTGACCCGCTTGCCGTTCACTTTGACGTGGCCGTGGTTCACGAACTGACGTGCGGCAAACACGGTCGGAACGAACTTGGCGCGGTAGACGACGGCGTCCAGACGACGCTCCAGCAGACCGATCAGGTTTTCACCGGTGTCGCCTTTGACACGCTCGGCTTCGGCGTAGATGCGGCGGAACTGCTTCTCGGTCAGGTCGCCATAGTAGCCTTTCAGCTTCTGCTTGGCGCGCAGCTGCAGACCGAAGTCCGACAGTTTGCCCTTACGGCGCTGGCCGTGCTGGCCGGGACCGTATTCGCGACGGTTGATCGGGGATTTCGGACGACCCCAGATATTTTCGCCCATCCGGCGGTCGATTTTGTACTTGGCAGACGTGCGTTTGGTCACGGCTGATCTCCTTCGATTAGGTCGAGGCCCATGCAGGCCACTATGAAGGGCGTTGTCCTCTTGAGGTTTCCCCCATGACAGGCATCCCCTTGCGGGGGCCACCAACACCAATGAAGCCGCGCTTATATCCGCAGAAGCGGCAGAGTCAACACACCGATTGACACATAACCAGAGTTTTCAGAAACCTTTTGCCGGTCGCTTAGTCCAGCGCGGTACCCACATTCACCGCAGGCAGGGGCGCAAGCTCGCGGTGGTCCGCATTTGCCTGCAATCTTCCAGGAAACGCAACGACCCGATCATCGCCAGAAACGGCCTCGCCGCTGTACTGCCGCAACTGAACAAGTTCGCTCACCCAATAGTCCTGATCGCGGGCCGGGCATCCATTGTCGAAGACAAGAACCGGTGCTGGCTCGTCCAGTACAGAATACAGCACACCGGTGAATTCCTGCGCACCGTTGGTCAGAACGACTACTCCTGTCTCAGAACTATCCAGATCATCTATCGACAGAAACTGGTTCGGCATGACCACCGTCTGTGACGCCGCCTGCTCAACCGGGCCCACCAAAATCATTGCCTGGCCCCGCCAAGACCATGCAGCACCGATGTTCAGAAACGAAAGAGGTGCGGCCTCGAGCCCATCGAGTTCCGTCTGCTTCCATTGGATGACTACACGACCGCTTTGTCCGGCTCTCATTTTGTACCGCCCGCACCCTTCAACACGTCACTGCTCATGTGGTCGTTCTTATCAGCGAAGAATCTGGCAGAAAAGAGACGTTAACATACTGTTAACAAAAATGTGGCTAAAGAGATTCAACTTTTGGACGCCAGCGGGAAACTATCCCGCCGGCGAAAGGGTCATTATAGCCACCTGTTCCGTTGGGCATAAATAACCCACAATCGGCAGCCGCCAAAATCTAAAATATTGATTTTTATATATATTTAACATCACCATTGGTCATACCGCGGCCACTTCGCCCATCTTGACAACTCATTGTCGCCCACAAAAAAATTTGGGCAACAAAAAAGCCGCCCCAAAGGGCGGCTGCTACTTCAGCTTTTTGTTCTTCTAGAATTCTGAGGTTCTGTAGAGCTCCACTCCTGCCGCTTTGGGTTCCCAAACTGGCAAGATCCCTCGAGATTTTAACTTCCTTCGGGCTTCCGGAACTGTTGTTGCCATTCTCGTCGCAACGTCGGTGATCTTTTGGTAGTCCACCTTGAAACGGTCCACGCTAGCAGGGCTAACAAGATCACGCATCTGCCCCATGTGTCTAGTTTGTCCGCAAATTGTCAGAACCGGTTCCATTCCGTCTGGTGGAGTTCGTAGAAGGAAGTCGACTGAGGTGGCAGAAAGGCCAAGCTTTCGCGCGACATCCGAAATCGATTTCCCGGGAGAACCAGTTCGGCAACCGAGTTTTTCACCCACTTCTGCCACGTCAACAAGTACAGATTGGTAACGCAGTTCTTCGTCGAGAAGCTCAACTCCAGTTAGTTGCCTTTGGAGCAACAGTTCGACAATCCTGACAGCGGGCACTTTCAAGGCTTCAGCCGCGTTGGCAATTCCCAACACACCCTCTGAGGGTTCAGAAATGGACTGCCCGAAACTTCGCAAGCGGTTCACGAAATTGTCCAGGTCGTTGGCGTCAACTCCCTGAGCAATGCTCCTTCGGCCATCTCTACAGCCCGCGATTGGTTTAAGCATCCCAGCTTCGATGAGCTGCGCCACTTGGGGCCGTTTGCAGCCTAGATATTTTGGAACCTCAGAAATCGCTACCGAACGCCGCATCCTCCTAAGAAGGTCTTCAGCACATTCAACATCAATGGCTCCGAAATCCCGTTTCGCATCATAGTCCGCAGGCAGCAGATCGGCGACCATCAGCGCATTTTGAACAGTTCTGGGATGCACACCAAACTTCTGGCTCAGTGACACTACAGAATGACGCCGCCGCTGCAAAACGGGTTCTCCGAACAGAATCGTTCCGGCACCAATTGGCATGGTTTCCAGAATATGTTCACGGAAAACCTCCCGAAATGGCCCAATCGGTTTTCGGTTTTTTTTGAACTGAATCCACTTATATAGAACACCGAACACACCTTGCGGCCCGGCTTGGACCTTGGAGCATGGCGTCTTCTTCTGCACCGCTTCAAGCCCTTCTCGAACGCCTTCAGGGCCACGTCGAGTAAACTCGTACCCAACCTCCCCGGCCAAGTCCCAATCCGCTTGCGATAGATTTGGAAGATTTGCATTTGGACCAAATGCGATACACGCACCGAGCATTTCAGATGCACGTGAGGCTAGATCAATCAGCTGCCCGTCCAGCCACTCTGGCCCTGGGCGCCCTTCAAGCCTGGCTTCAAGGTAAGATTGCATTTCGGAGACGCGCCTCTGTTTCCCAACTTCGGCCAGCTTTGCCAATCGCGCTTCGTCTGGCATATGGGCAGCCAAGTCCAGAAAGAGATTGCCTCGGCCTCTCCCAGGCTCTCGGACCAAAGGAACGGAATGAACGGGACAAGTTCTCACAGGTGAAAAAGCCCAATTGATCTTCCCTACCGGCATTCTCAACGACTGAGGGCAGTCCGAGATGTCGTTCAAGATGCATTGCGGGCAATAACTTACCCGATTGCCCGCAACGAATTCTGAATGAAACTCTTCAGCTCGATGCTTGTAGTAGCGAAAGGCAAGCTGTTTCTATCCGCCCTGCGTAAGTCGCTCCGCAGGAATGCCGGTCAGCTGATGCATCTGCTCAACCGCGTTGTCCCGGGTCCTGGCGAGGTCCTGAAGCGGAATACGCACAAAAGAAGAAAACTCTTTCGCAGACATATCACATTGAACACGGGCGAACCGACTGACCCATGAAACAAAGCTCTCACCTGGCAAAATGGGCATCATTGGCAAAATTGTACTCAATGAATCAACCCCGTCCAACTTGCTGATGTTGCCGCCGGGTTCGTTCTGCATCAAACTCTTCGGCTTCGCTATCGATCTCCAGCGCTGCCCAATCATTGATCTCGAACACGTTTTGATCCCAAGAGCAGCCTTCTTGGATGCTCCAAGCTTCCGCAAAATGAGATCGCTTCAAACAGCAGCTCTCTTCGTAGAGGGCTTGTTCGATGGCCGCGAGGATAGTCTCGATTGCTCTTCCGAACAGACCCCGGCTGCCATGGATAAGTCGCCTCAGTGTATCCGTTTCGATGTTGGGTCGGATGCCGGCCATCTGACAGTATGTATCAATCAAGCCTTGAAGATTTTGTTCGTGGTGGCCCACGACGAGCGGTCGAGACATGATTTTTCTGAACCGTCTGTCAACTTGCTGGTCATAACGCGCCACCTCCAGAAGCCGGTCAGTGCCACTGAGAACGAGAACCACTGCTTGGTCTCCTTGCATCAACGATTTCAGCGTTTTGAGCATGTCGTCAATCTCACGTGCTGAGCGTGACAGGAAAACGTCTTGGGCTTCATCAATCCAAAGCACGACGATGCCCGACAACGACAAGCGATGCTTCACGACACGCCAGATGTCCCAAGCGGGAGCCCGCTCTGAAACATCGTTCAATCCAAGTTCTCCAAGAATGGCGCGGCCCAGGCTTTTGAGTGTCGCTGGACTTGGCACCTGAATGCGGATGTACCGAGGCAAGTCCTGCCCCGTCGCCGCTTGCAGCGCCGGATGGCGACTCAGGACCCTGTGAACCGCGGTAGTTTTGCCATCCCCCGGCTTCGCGACAACCATAAGCCCCCTGGCCTCAAGCCCCCCTGCATGGAGTTCCGGAGCAGGCAACCTACCACCTTGCTGGTCGGGTTGAAGCAAACGGTCGAGTTCACGCGTAATTTGGTGGTGCCGATTGTTTGTGAAGTACTTGGCCCGCAACGACTGCATAACCGTCTGAGGATCGATAACTGGGTTGATCTGGTGTCTGACGTCAGCGCCAATGGGACATTTTAGGTCGATTTGATAAGAGAGGGTTT